>JAGAMO010000014.1 GCA_017624675.1 Clostridia bacterium
GCTGCGCTTGAAGGTTATCTTATTACTAATATGAAATGGTACGAACGTATTATTTCGGCAGTTGGTGGCTTGCTTCTTATCTATCCCGGTCTTGTAACCGACAGTATCGGTCTTGGTCTTATCTGTGTTGTGGTGCTTATTCAGATAATATCTAAAAAAGCACATAGAAAAGTAGAAGCTTAAGTTAAAAGAAGGTCTGAAAAGACCTTCTTTAATTTTTTGTAAAAAAGTTGTTGACAAATAAGAAAATTATGGTATAATATCTTACGGTTAGCAAAGGCTAACCGAATTTTGAAGGTGATTTTATGACTTTAAAAGAAGCTATTGAAGGAAAAGAATATATCATTAGGCAAATAGAAACCGATGATGAGGAATTAGATGCTTTTTTATTTTCTCTCGGTTGCTACAGCGGTGAACCAATCACCGTGGTTTCACGCAAAAAAGCCACCTGCGTTGTTTCTATTAAGGATGCAAGGTACAGTATTGATAATCAGTTAGCAGAAGCAATCGTCCTTTTTTAAAAGAAGGGGACAGTCTGCTGATTGTTTTTTTACCTACGAGTTAGCCTAGGCTAACTCAAAAAAATGCTTCAACAGGCGTTAGCCGTTAGAATATTAGGAGGAAAAATAATGAGAATTGCTTTAGCCGGTAACCCCAATTCCGGTAAAACAACAATGTACAATGCCCTTACCGGCAGTAATGAAAAGGTTGGTAACTGGGCGGGTGTTACGGTTGATAAGAAGGAACACCCTATAAAGAAGACATATTGTAACGGTTCAAACGGTCTTATCGCGGTTGACCTTCCAGGTGCTTATTCAATGTCACCCTTCACAAGTGAGGAAAGCATTACAAGCGCTTATGTTAAAAATGAAAATCCCGATGCTATTATAAACATTGTGGATGCAACTAACCTAAGCCGTAGCCTTTTCTTTACAACTCAGCTTTTAGAATTGGGCATTCCGGTAGTTGTTGCGCTTAATAAAGCCGATATTAACGAAAAGAAAGAAACTGTAATTGATACCGCTAAATTATCACAAAAGCTTGGCTGTACTGTAATTGATACTGTTTCAACCTCGGCGGATGGTCTTGCAGATGTTGTTAAAGCGGCTATAGCGCAGGTTGGTAAAACACAGACCGCACCATATAATCAGGGTGAAGTTGACCTTACAAACAAGCAGGCTGTAATTGCGGCTGACCGCAAGCGTTTTGAATTTGTAAACGCCATTGTAAAGGATGTTGAAACCCGTAAGGTTTTAACTAAGGATAAAAACTTTGGCGACAAAATCGATGCTGTGCTTACAAACAAATGGCTCGGTATTCCGATTTTTGCCGTTGTAATGTTCCTTGTTTTCCAAATTTCGCAGGTGTGGGTTGGCCCTTGGATTGCCGAAGGCGTTGAAATCGGCAAGGTGGCAATTCCCGGTCTTGTTACTCTTATTGAAATGTTTCAGGAATTTGTTGGCGGCTACATAACAAACCCATTGCTTTCGGCTTTGGTGGTTGACGGTATTATCGGCGGTGTGGGTGCCGTGCTTGGCTTCTTACCGCTTGTAATGGTAATGTATTTCCTTATTGCTTTACTTGAAGACTGCGGTTATATGTCACGTGTTGCCGTTGTTTTAGACCCTATTTTCAAAAAGGTTGGTCTTTCGGGTAAATCGGTTATTCCGTTTGTTATTACCGTTGGCTGTGCCGTACCCGGTGTTATGGCAAGCCGTACCATTCGTAACGAGCGTGAACGCCGTGCAACAGCAATGCTCGCTCCCTTTATGCCCTGTGGTGCTAAAATTCCCGTAATTGCACTTTTTGCTGGTGTATTCTTTAAAAATGCGGGTTGGGTAAGTACCGCTATGTACCTTTCGGGTATTGTGCTTATCTTCCTTGGTGCATTACTTATTAACCGTATTACAGGTCACAAGGCAAGAAAATCCTTCTTTATTATTGAGCTTCCTGAATATAAAGTTCCTTCCTTCTGGGGTGCATTTAAGTCGATGTGCTCACGTGGTTGGGCTTACATAGTTAAGGCTGCAACAATTATTCTCCTTTGCAATACTGCAGTTCAAATTATGCAAACATTCACCTGGAAGCTTACCGTTGCTAACGATTCGGCAAGCGATTCTATCCTTGCTTCAATTGCAGGTCCTTTCGCTTATCTTTTAGTGCCCATTGTTGGCATTGTATCCTGGCAGTTGGCAGCCGCGGCTGTTACGGGCTTTATCGCAAAAGAAAACGTTGTTGGCACCTTGGCAGTTTGCTTCGGTCTTACAAGCTTTATCAATGTTGATGAATTGGTGCTTGAAGGCGGTGCCGATGTGGTTGCACAGTCAATGGGTCTTACTGCTGTTGCAGCGCTTGCATACCTTATGTTTAACCTTTTCACACCCCCTTGCTTTGCGGCTATCGGTGCAATGAATGCCGAAATGAAGAGTGGGAAATGGATGTTAGGCGGTATTGGCTTACAGCTTGGCGTTGGCTACACGGTTTCATATTTCGTTTACACCATCGGTACACTTATAGTTGATGCACCAGCGCTTAACATCCCCGTTGCAATTGCAGGTTTTGCGGCAGTTCTTGTTATGGTTGGTATAGTTGTTGCGCTTATAATTCATAACGACAAGAAAATGAAGGCTGAATACGAGCTTAAAAAGGCCGAAAAGGCGGCGGTTAAATAATGGGTGATTATATCGTTTTGGCAATTCTTGTTATAGTAATTGTCGCTATAATAATTTATCTTTACCGTCAAAAGAAAAACGGGCAGGTTTGCATTGGCTGTCCACATTCAAAGCAATGCGCACAGAAAAGCGGCTCTGACTGTAGCGGCAACTGCAGTGGCTGCAGCGGTTGTTCACAAAAATAAGCATTAAACAAAACACCTTTTAATAAAAAATCCCTTCACGAAGCATTTGCTTTCGGAAGGGATTTTTTTAAAACCAAATAAACAAATTTGTTATTACATATTGTAAAACAGCTATACTGAAAAGAATAATATTGGTTATCAATAAGCTTTTTTGCGGGCGTTTAAAAATTGAAATAATTAAATAAACAATTCCGCTGATTAAAATGGGAGAGCACAAAATTTCGGTAATCCAAGGGTAAAGCACGCCAATTTCCATATTTGTACCAAAACCAAAGCCGGTTTTTATTTGCTCGCTAATTAACCAAAAACTCCAAATAAGGTGTACCAAATTAACCAATATAAGCAAAACAATCATAATAATTGAAAAAATATTCATTTTTATATTTTTGTTCATACCGTCACTTCCTTTGCGGTCAGTATAGCATATATATGTTTTAAATGCAATTTAATTTATTCAATGCTTTGCTGCATTTTCATTCTTTTCCAGTTTATAAAGCCGTAAATATCGTTAGCGAAAAACATTATAAAGCAAAAAATCATCGGTATATATGACGGGCTTTTAAGGGAAGCCAGCACCCATAAAATAATCAGTACAATATCGTTTGCGGCATAGGCCAAGGCGTAAAAAGGGGAGCGCAAAAAGGTTAAATAACAGGCAAGAAAGCTGGTTGTAATTGAAAGTGTGCTGATAATTAAATTTGCGTTTTCAAGCCATTTTAAAATAAAGTAAAATACAAAGGTTACTAAAACCGTAAAAATAAGCATAACGGTTATTTGCTTTTTGGTTATGGACTGCACCTTAACCTCGTCGGTGTCTTTATAAGGGTTTTTATACCACTGGATTAAAGCCATTACTGCCATGGGTGCTGTCATAAAAATATAGGTAATCATTTCTCCGTAATATGAAAAGAAAAATGAAATAACGCCGTAAAAAAGAGCAAAAACAATGGTTAACACTTGACCTAAAAGATACCCCTTTGCAACAAAAATTAAGGCTGTCACCCCTATGACCGATGCACAAAGGGATAAATAATCCTTATCGGGTGACAGCAAAAAGGAAGCGCTTACAACCGCAACCGACAAAAGCCACAGCGCAAGCTCAAATTTTGAAAGGGCCTTAAACTGTTTTAAAAGCTTCACAAAATCACCTCATATCAAAAAACATCCACCGCACATCTTCAAAGACCTAACGATGTGCAAGTGAATGTCAGACATTCTCTACCCGGTGGCAGATAAAATATTATTTTTAATTATTTTATAATAAAAATAGCTAAAAAGCAAGAAAAAAGATTAAAAAGCTTGTTCGAACCCTTCGGAAAATATAGAATAACCAAAAGCGCAGTTTGCTAAAATTGCAATATAAATCACAAATTTACATTTTTTAATTAAAACTTCCGTCCCATATGGGCATATTTGATATGTATTTACTCTCTACTGCCGGTACATAATACAATCCGAAATCTTTAAGGCCGTTTTTTAAATTTCCGTTTGGAACCTCAATAAAAAATTTATAATAAGGCATATAATATTTTTCGGTGCCGCCGTTACGGTAAACAAGTTCGGCTTTAGCCACTTTATCGTTGTCGGTCAATCTGTACGGTACTGTGGTAATGTATTTACCCTCAAAAAGAAGCTCTTTCGCATCTTCAAGGCTTATAATAGGATAGTCCCCCACCTTGTGTGACAAATCGGTTTTTTCGATTCGTATTCTGCAAAGTCTACCGTAATCGTCGGGATGAAAATACACTCTGTCGAAATGATAATTTATAATCCTATCGGTCAAGCTTCCCGAGTTGTCATACAAAAACATATTATATAACTGCCGACCGTAAATATCATAATCCCCATTATATATATTAAGTGTCGGTTTTTTCATATCAATTATTTTTTTATACTCGTCAATAAAAAAGCTTCCTACACTTGTAAGCTCTTCAAAAGAGGCATCAAACCCAAAGTTATATTTTCCGTCAAGCACTACCTCGGGGACAAATTCAATATCTATTTCCATTCCGCCAAGACTTTTCCCAACCTTTATTCCCGACATATTTTTTGTCTTTTCAGAAACACTTTTCAGTAATCTTTCGGTATATTCATCCGCATTTCCCACCACTTCGCCGTTTACATCATATGTGTACAGATTTTTATACACTGGCAGGGTTGAAAGCTTTGCATCCTCACTCCAAGGATTAGCATTAGTTAAATCGGATATCCTATAAGCCATAAGCGCCTCATAACCGAAACCGTTTGCTGTATCATTATCCATTACAGTAAGCATAGGCAGCTCTGCTTTTTTTTGCGGAAAATTCAGGATTACAACTGTCGTAAGCAACAAAAAGCAGGCGGCCGACGCAACATATTTTATAATTTTATGTTTTTTTATATTTCCAACTTTTTCAGCACTTAAAACAAGCTCATCACTTATATCGCCTATTGCGTTTAACAGTATTTCGTTTCTCATAAATTAAAGCCCTCCGTTTCAAGAATAATTTTTAAATCCTTTCTCATTCTGCAGAGAATAGTAGTGACCTTAGCTTCACTCATATTAAATTCCAACGATATTTTCTTTATGCTGTTCATATACCAATATCTTTTCACAAAAAGATTCCGTTTTTGTTTTGGCTGTGAACGCAAAAATTTTTCTATCAATGCAGTGAGTTCTTTTTCATTTATAGAGTCTTCGACATCAAATGCGGTTGAAACGCATTCTTCAAGCTCGCAGAGAACATCTTTAACCTGACCGCCGCCACGCTTTTTTGTCCTTTCCGATTTTAACTTATTAAGTGATATGTTTCTTATAATTTTACCTATATATGCCTTAAAAGCTTTAGGACTGTTTGGCGGAATCGAATTCCACACTAACAAATATGTATCATTAAGACATTCCCGTACATCCTGTTCGTCGTATAAAATATTAACCGATATTTTATAAAGATAGTTATGATATTTTTCTTCAGTTCTGCTTATTGCCTGTTCATTCCTATCCCAAAACAGCTTAATAATATCGTTATCGGTCATACTATTCCCCCCTTTTTTAAAAGTTGAAAGGCCTTTCACTTATATAGACAACAAAAATAATGAAATATTGCTACGCAATATGAAATAATTCTGACGTATTATTAAATTTTCAGCTAACGCAGAAAATGAAATAAAATAAATCCCTCATTCGCTGCAGCGTATTTTATATGCGACAGCATATTTCACAAATCACAGTAGGAATTTATTTCATTGAAAAAGCGACTTGTCGAAACAAGGCGCTTTTCCTGGCGCAGAGAGAGGAATTTGGTTCCGGCGCTACCCGCGCCTATCGCCTCGCTTTGCTCGTTGCTGCGCCTACCAAAAAGTCCACCGGACTGTTTGTCTTAACGGCTTGTTCGAACCCCTAGGAAAGTATAGAATCATGACTACCGGCTTAGCCGGTAGTTTGCTCTACGGCTATAAGCCGCTGTTACTGGAGGGACTGAAAGTCCATCGAATAATCTACCTTTTGCAAAGATGCCCTACTGCCGTATATACGGCAGTCAGCCTCCATCTGATGAGGGAGGTGGATTTTTGCCATAAGGCAAAAAGACGAAGGGAGAGAAAAATACTCTCAAACTACCCCTCAGTCAACATCGTTGACAGCTCCCCTGACAAGTGGAGCCGACCGCTGCGGCGGTATCACTCATCGGCATAATCCTCTTTGGAACCACACGCTTAGCCTGTGGTTTTCGTTATGCAACAACCAAAAGCACCAACCTTGCGGTTAGTGCTTTTTGTTATTGAAATGGGTGAGCGAATTCGAGCTATTTAAGTTTTTGACCTATGCGTTTAAAGCATTACGGTTTTTTGATTTGGTACTGTTTTACTATACAATACTCATCCGAGCCGAATTTTTTCTGCGCCTTAGAATCTCCTATGTATTTCATCCCACATTTTTCCATTACTTTACCGGAAGCAATATTGTCGATATGGTGTTCCGCTTCTATAACATTGAATCCGTTATTAAATAGATGCTTTATTACTTCTTTTAAAGCTTCGGTAGCATAACCTTTATTCCAATAATTATAGGATAACGCATAGCCTACTGTTGCGGTTTTGTTATCTTCGGAAACTCCAACAACATCAATTGCGCCTATGGGCGCATCGTTTCCATTTAACAAGATTGCCCAACGGTACTCAAAGCCTTTTTTTGCTTCTTCAAGATACATGTTTAATAATTGTTGTGTCATTTCAATATTACTGTGTGGATACCATCTACAGTATTTTGCAACACGGTTGTCAAAGGTCCAATTCTTATACATCGCTTCAGC
This sequence comes from Clostridia bacterium, assembly GCA_017624675.1. Taxonomy (GTDB): domain Bacteria; phylum Bacillota; class Clostridia; order Oscillospirales; family Acutalibacteraceae; genus UBA737. The sequence continues at coordinate 7,147 of JAGAMO010000014.1, forward strand.
ATCGGTTTCTTTAAACGGACGCAAAACAAGTCTATCGGTGAATAATATACTCATACTATATATCCTTTCATTTATTCTCTTTTGCGGTGTTTATCAATGCGATCAGAATTCGTTTTATTTCCAACCAATCATCAAGTAAAGGACTGTTCATTCATCATTACCTTTGAATGTATGATATCATATTATGTAACTTAATTCAATGCTCTGCGAAGCAAAGCACATTAATTATCACGGCGAAGCCTTGTATATCATCCGCAACTTGTTGCGGTATATCATCAACACGCAGTGTTGCATCTCATCAAGCCGCAGGTAATACAGCCTTCGGCTGATGATATGCGCCTACGGCGATGATATACACGCTGACGCGTGATGATATACCAAGCCTGCGGCTTGGATAAAAAAAGAAGTAACTTTTGGTAGACAAAAGTTACTTCTTTTTTGGCGCAGAGAGAGGGATTCGAACCCTCGAACGGGTATTAGCCGTTACACGATTTCCAATCGTGCGCCTTAGGCCAGCTCAGCCATCTCTGCGTAGATATTATGAATGCCCAATTAGTATACCAAAAACATTCAAAAAAATCAAGCGAAAAATTAAATCTTGTATAAAAAAGATAAATGTGTTATAGTAATTATATTAAACCTTAGGAGGTTATTATGGAGAGAGAAAAACTTTCAAGCCGTTTAGGCTTCATATTGCTTAGTGCCGGTTGTGCTATCGGTATTGGTAATGTGTGGAAATTTCCTTGGATGGTAGGTCAATACGGCGGCGCAATTTTTGTACTTATTTATTTGTTCTTTTTGGTTGTTATGGGGCTTCCTGTAATGACAATGGAATTTGCCCTCGGTCGTGCTTCGCAAAAAAGTCCTGCCGCAATGTACAAGCAGTTAGAGCCAAAGGGCTCAAAATGGCATTGGCACGGTTATATGGCCTTTGCGGGTAACTACATTTTAATGATGTTTTACACCACCGTTACCGGTTGGATGATTAACTATTTTGTTAAAATGGCAAGCGGTAAATTTGTTGGTACTACACCCGAAACTGTACCCAATATATTTGGTGAAATGGTTTCCGACCCTGTTCAAATGGTACTGTTTATGGCAATTGCTGTAATTATAGGTATCGGCGTTTGTGCATTGGGTGTAAATAAGGGTGTTGAAAAAATCAGCAAATACTTAATGCTTGCGCTTTTGGCAATTATGGTGGTGCTTGCAATAAACAGTTGCTTCTTAAAGGGCGGCGATGCAGGTCTTAAGTTCTACTTATTGCCCGATTTTAAAAAGTTTATTTCTTCAAACCCGGGCTCAGTTGTTGTTGCAGCAATGAATCAGGCATTCTTTACATTGTCGCTTGGTATCGGTTCAATGGCTATTTTTGGTAGCTATCTCGATAAAAAGCGTTCACTTTTGGGCGAGGCTGTTAATGTGGCTTCCCTTGATACCTTTGTTGCATTCACCTCGGGTCTTATCATTTTCCCCGCCGCATTTGCTTACAATATTCCTGTTGATGCAGGTCCTAATCTTATATTTATCACTCTTCCCAATGTGTTTAATAATTTGCCTTTGGGTAGAGTTTGGGGCACACTTTTCTTTGTATTTATGTCTTTCGCAGCGCTTTCAACCGTTATTGCGGTGTTCGAAAACATTATTGCCTGCAGTATGGACCTCTTCAAATGGGGCCGTAAAAAAGCCTGTCTTATTAACGGCATTGCCTTGTTTGTGCTGTCACTTCCCTGCGCACTCGGCTTTAATGTGTGGTCGGGTTTTGTTCCCTTCGCAAAGGGTACAAACTTCTTGGATTTAGAGGACTTTATCGTAAACTTTATAATGCTTCCTGTGGGTGCATTCCTCTTTATTGTTTTCTGTACTTGGAAATTCGGCTGGGGCTGGAAAAACTTTAAGGAAGAAGCCAACACCGGCAAGGGCTTAAAGGTTCAAAACTGGATGCGTATTTATATGCAGTTTATTTTGCCCATCTTTGTGCTTGTAATTTTAATTTACGGCCTTGTAACCTTTAAATATCGTTAAAATATAATGCGAGGTGTCACCACCTCGCATTTTTATATAGAATTTCAAACCAATAACAATGTTCTTATTTGACAAAACAAAATGTAAATGGTATAATATGTTGGCAATTTAATATATATTTGCCTCTATAGTTAAATGGATATAGGAACCTCACCCATTGGCAAAATCAAAGATTTTGAATGGGTACCGAGAACCCTGCGGCTTTAAGCCGAACGGCCCCCTAAGATATAAAGCCCTTAGGAGTGAGCCGAAAATTTAATATTTGCCTCTATAGTTAAATGGATATAACGGCCCCCTCCTAAGGTTATACTAAATCACTCGCCTTTGCTCAAAAGGCGAGCGATAATATAGATAAAATTTCATACACGTCTCTGTACCTCAGCAGGATAGAGGGTCCGCCTCCTAAGAAGTAGGTCGTTCGAGTCTATGGGGGCTGGATAGAGCAAAAAAACTTAATATTTATTAGCAAATGTCCCAGTAGCTCAGCTGGATAGAGCACCACCCTCCTAAGGTGGGTGTCGGGGGTTCGAATCCCTTCTGGGACGCCAAAAAATCCGCTGTAAGCCTTGATTTATCGAGGTTTACAGCGTTTTTTATTTTATCGGCAATCCTCGTCAGTTCCAAGGTACTGACAGGGATTTTCTGCTCGCTGTGCCTCTTTTTTCTTTGCTAATTGGAATCGAACGATTTTTCCGAGTTTGCTAAGAATTTTCGAGTTCTTGCTAATTTTCCATTAGCAAGCCTTTTGCGCTATGATCGAAGCCAAAGTATTAGCAAGCTCCGGAGAGTTCTGTAATTGCTCAATAAGAGCGTTCAAATCAATCGTAGGCGCCGGTGTTTCTTCCTGCGGAGGTTTCACATTTCTTAAATCGGGATTGGCGTAAAATGCACTTTCAAACTTCTGCGCATTTATCTTTCTGTCTTCATCAAGAATATGTGCGTACACCTTTGTAATCATATCGATTTCCGCATGACCGGTATCGCCTTGGGTAGCTTTCAAATCACCGTGGTTAAGTTTCAGCTTGTAAGTGGTACTGGAATGTCGTAACGAATGGAACACTACGTTGGGAAGCCCTGCTTTCTGTTTTAAGTTCAAGAATTCCTTTTCGATGATCCTGTTTTCACAAGGTCTGCCGTTCGGCAAGGCAACCACAAGATTAAAGTCTTGATATTCGTTGCCGAGAAATTCTCTAAGCTCGTCCTGGGCCCGTTTCCATTCCCTTAATATGTAGGCAACCGTTTTGGGCAGCCATACTTTTCGGATACTGGAATCGGTTTTAGGCTTTTTCAGAATAATGCGGGTACTTGTGTTCGGCATAAGCGGAGTGAAAATATGATAGATGTCCTTTTCACCCAGCATTTCGATTGCTTCCTTGGTTGCTCGGGCTAACTCTTTATCAATAAAGACGTGTGCGTTATCATTAGCAATATCTTCATCGCTGATAAACACTCTGTCCCAAGTCAGACCAAGGATCTCACCGATACGCAAAGAACAGGCAAAAGCCAAGTTCATTGCAATATAGAGTTTGCTGTCCTCACATTCATCAAGAGCCTTGCGAATCGTGTCAGCATCCCAAATGTCTCTCTTTTTATATTCGACCTTCGGGAGCACAACGTTGTCAAAGGGATTTTTACCGATAAGTTCCCAACGAACCGCCTGCTTGAAAGCACAGCGAAGAACCTTAATGATTTTAATAATGGTCTTATCCGTTACATACTCGGTCCTTGCTTTGCGGGTACCTCTTGATACTGCCGGTGTCTTTTTCAGTGTTTGCACATACTGATCGACTACACGGGTAGTAATCGCCTGCACTTCCAAATCACCGATGATAGGGTTAATATAATTAGCAATAATGGCTGTGTTACTGTCGTACATAGAAACACCCCACTTGTTCACACCATAGGTGCGGACAAAATCCTCCAGAAAACTCGATACCGTTGTTTTGCTTGGAGGAAGAAAAGTTCCGTTAAACATTTGATTTTCAATTTCTGCTTTTCTCTTCAGTGCTTCTTTATGTGAATGACAGGTTTCCCATTTTTGCTTTGTTTCACCCCTTTCATCGACATAATTGTAAACCACGGAATATGCTTTTTTTCTTTTTATAATAGATGCCATAACTGTATCTCCTTCTATTGATTATTGCTGTCAAGCCATGCATCAAAGGAAGGTTTTGATACTCTCACGTATTTTCCCACTTTTACAGTCTTAAACGGAGCCTCTTTGCATAAAGCGTAAGCCATACTCTTGCTTATCTGCAAAATGTCAGCTATTTCTTGCACCGAATAAGTCCTTTTATCTGCAGTGGCGTGATCAGTTTTGTTGAAATCAACTGCCATCAGTAACTCCTTTCTGGGCAGTCCTTGGATCTACAGTTCGAATCTATCACGACATATATATTTTACTACAATTCACCCCTGTATTTCAACTGCCCGATGTAATATAAAAAATTTCTAATAATAAAGTAAAAGCACCCAACACACCGAGCCATTTCCTACGCTTATTCAACCGTGTATTTGCAGGCTGTGCTATGCAGCATTTCATTTGTGGGCGCGCTCGGCC
>JAGAMO010000015.1 GCA_017624675.1 Clostridia bacterium
AACATCTAAAAAGCATACCACTGAGGATGCTGGTAAGGAGTTCACCTTAACTTCAATATTTGATGTTGATAATTATTATGCAACCAAAATTGCATTTGCAGGCGGCGGAACTATTGAAATTTCTTCAATAGTAGTACACGAATTACCTGCTCAGTTTATTGATGAATATGCAGCAGTTAAATATGTGGAATCAGATGAGGAAACAACCGAATTTGCCCTTAAAAATGTTGCACCAAGAAGTCCTAAAAAGAATACGGATAATTTTGCCGCTTGGAATACAAGCAGTGATTTTACGGGAACTGCAGTAACAACTATTACAGATGATGCTACTCTTTACGCAAAGCCTATAATTGTTAAAAATGTAATAGATTTAACACAGGATACCGCAAAAGCATTTGCAACAACAAGTAGTACTACCGGCACTACCGCTACGGTAGAGGATGGAAAACTTAAGGTTGCTATTTCGGCTTATGAAAAACAGTTGGCAGGTTCTTCTTTTGGCACAGTGACTTATTTTCCAAACTATATGCTCACCGAAAACGGTTCTGTTATAAAAATTGCAAACGGTGACAAGGCTATTGTAGAGGTAAAGTATAAGGTTGCAGAAGCCAATGCTAACGCCGATTGGGGTGCACAAATAGGTATTGGTAGCTTCAGAACCACTAGCACCGGAAGTAACATAAATGTAAGAAATTCTATTAAGCATGTTGCTAACGATAAAGGAAAAGAATTCACCCTTACTTCTACCTTTGTCGCTGATGAAAAATATGCTACTAAAATCGCCTTTTCAGGCGGCGGTTTAATAGAAATATCTTCGATAGTATTGTACGAATTAGATTCACAGTACATTGATAATTATGCAGTGGTTTCATATGTGGAAGATAATGATACAACCACCATCTTTGCAGAGAAAAAATCTTCTGTAAAAGCGCCTGTTAAGGATCCGGAAAATTTTGCGGGTTGGTATTCAAGCAGCGACTTTAGCGGAGATGCTGTTACTGCAATTGCCGAAGATATTACCCTTTATGCTAAACGTATACTTGTAAAGTATAACATTGATTTAACTCAGGATGTTACAAATTTATTTGCTAACACAACCTCAGAACTTACAAAAGATACCACCATTACGGCAGAAGACGGTAAACTTAAGGTTCACGTTTCGGCTTATGAAAGACAACTTTCAGCATATAGCGAGTCAAATCGTTGGTATCCCAATTATTTATTGGCTGTAAACGATTCTGTTCTTAAACTCACCAACGGAAACAAGGCTATTGTAGAGGTAAAATATAAGGTTACAGGAACACCTAATGCGACTCATGGTACACAAATAGGTATTGGTAGTTGCCAAACTGCAAGTGCAAGCACTAATGTATATCTAAAGACCTATAAAAAGCATACCGTAGGTGATCAAGGCAAAGAATTTACTCTTACATCTACTTTTACTGCTGATACAAAATACGCTACCCAAATTGCATTTTCAGGTGGCGGTGATATTGAAATATCTTCGATAGTAGTATATCAATTAGATTCACAGTACATTAGTGAGTATGCAGCAGTGAAATGCGTAGATGGCGATAATTCTATTACCGATTTTGTAAAGAAAGATACTGCTTTAACGGTTAAGCTTCCTAATACATTAGGTTATAACTTCGGCGGTTGGTATAACGGTGAAGAAAAGGTAACAACTATTTCGGAAGATGTAACCTTGACTGCAAAATGGCACGAGCGTTTCGATGCTAATATGGATGCTTTAACTGATGTATGTGACCTTGTGCATATCAAGAAAACTTGTGTCGGATTAAACAGCGATTCGCTTTGTGATGTAGACCGCGATAAAGTTATTTCCGATACAGACCTTGTAGCAGTAAGAAAGAAATTGCTTGATGTTGAATATGTAACAATTGGTGGAACTGATATTTCTAATTACGGTTTAGAAAAAGGAGCATTAACTTCCTTTATGACAACTAATTCAACCGAGTTGTTTGTTGATTCAATTAATGAGTCTTTCGGTGTGGATCTTAATGAGTCTGCCGAAAATTCGATTGTAGTAGGAATATCAAGCCTTGCCGAAAATGTTAAGACTACTGCCATGGAAAATCTAACGGGTGTTAAAGGTGATGTATATGGTCTTGATGACTATAAAATATTCATCTATGAAAACGACCTGTATATTGAGGCGGGCAGTGACTATGCTACCGCTTTCGCAGTAAATACATTTAAAGATCTCATAACCGAAAACAAATTCTTCCCTGTAGGATTAGAAATTGTTGGTAAATATTACGGAGAAAATAATTTATTTGACGGTTATTCATACGTTTGGGGCGACGAGTTTAACGGTGATAAGCTCGACACTAATAAGTGGACAGTTAACACAGGCGAAACCCCAGGACCTTATTATGAAAAAACTAATAGCTATTATTTAAGTTCAGTATTAAACGGTACATACGGCGGTCCTTGGATTGATCCTGATGGTAATCCAAATATGCAGGAAGGTGTAATTACCTTACTTAATGAAGAAGGTAATAACTATTACCTGCAAGACGGTTTGCTTGTTATGAACACTAAGAAAACAAGTGATGGATATAGTGCTACAAAAATCAATGCAAAACAAAGCTTCACTTACGGAATTATGACAGCAAGAGTAAAACTTGCTACCAAAAACGCTGCTTGTTCTACCCTTTGGTCAAGAACTGAAGATGACGGCGGTGCCAGTGTAAACGAAATGGACTTTGTTGAAAACTTCGGTTCCGATCAGATAGTTCCCAACCTCCATACTTGGGAAAACTATACCGACCATACAAATCATAAGGGCGATATTGATAAGCAGGATACTATAACACTTGAGGGTGAGAGTCTATCCGATTCTTTCCACGAAATCTCACTTTATTGGGACGAAGAAAAAATAGTTTTCTATTTTGACGGTGTTCCTTATCTTGAGCAAGATATCGGTTCCGATAAAGAAAAGTGGGAAGCATTCCACAAATCAACATATATGATTATGGGCGTTTCAGCCCCTGAGGGTTATTATTCTACGGCTTCCGGCGGTCAAAACCCAGGTGATTATTTGGGCAATTTAATCGATACTTTCTCGGAGGACTTTGCAGTTGATTATATAAGAGTTTTCCAAAAATAAATTTTAGTTTAGTTAGTGAGGCACGCAAGTGTCTCACTAACTGCTGTTAAAAATTATATTCAAACTAATTTACTAAAGTTAATTTGAATATGATTTTTAATTCGGTGGTGAATTATATGAAAGATAAAAATATTGGTATTGTTTCAAATGGAGTTTATCTTATTGATAAAATTGGATTTGCTTACAATGTTCCTGCTTTTTTTGGTGGTGAAAGCGAGGGCGTTTTTGCAGGCGGAGACAACAGTTTTATCGTTTGTATAAAAAATGCTTCGCACGGTGATGTGTTTAATTATGTAAAAGTTTTAGAAGAAAAGGGATATTCCAAAGTATTCGAAAACATAATAGGGGATAACAGCTTTTATTCATATTCCAATGAAAACAATCTCATTTATGTTTATTATATTGATGCTTTAAAGTCGGTTAAGCTCATTGCCGAGCCTTTTTATGCCTTTTCCTATAACGAAACTGTAGAAGATATTGTTAAACCTGCTGTTATCACTAGTGCAGCTTGTGATAGAAATTATTACATTCGTTTACCTAATAATGAATTAGTTGTAATAGATGGCGGTTGGAGGGTTGAAGACAGATCAAGATACGAACCGCAAGAATTGTTTTACGAAATGTATAAAGAAATGGTTGAAATATGCCAAAGTGAAGAGGTAAAAGTTCCGCTTTGGATAATAACTCATGCTCACAACGACCATGCCAAGGTTTTAGAGCTCCTTTATAAAATGCCTTTTGCAAATAAATTTACCATCGACCGAATTCTTTATAATTTCCCCGATGATGAGCATTTAAAGGAAAAACTTCAGGTTCCCAATGAAAAAATCAAAGAGTCCAAAGATAATATCAAAAATTGGCATAACAGGGCAGGTATAGAATACCCCTATGAAGATATTTTTTATAACTGCCCATTTCCGATATATGAAAGTATGGGCTATGAAAACATTTGTCGTACAGCTTTTAAACAATATAACGCTGTAAATATTAAGGCTCATGATGGTATGCGCTTTAATATGTCGGGTGTAGTTTTTGAGGTTTTACACACACCCGATGATGATATGCCCACCATTTATGAAAATATGAATGATACCTCATTGGTTATCAAAATGACATATGAAAACTCAGTTACGCTTTGGCTTGGAGATATGGGGGTCGTGCCGGGAGATTCGTGCATTGAAATGTATGGAGATTATCTCAAATGTGACGCAGTTCAGGTGTCGCACCACGGCTGGGGCTCTGCATCTTGGGAGTTTTTTAAGCTTTTGAACCCTCAAATACTGCTTTGGAATAATTCGGAATTCGGTTTCCAATATGCCGATAAATATCAGGGCTACGGAAAAACAGAGTCCAGCACAAAACTTTTTAATATGCCCTGTGTAAAGCAAAACTATTTTTGCAATACAATCAAAATGCAGTATATTGATTTACCATTTGTTATAACAGAGGATGAAAAGGCAGAAAAGAATGGTAACCTGCTTGTAAGCGCTGCAAGCGACCGTACATTTATGTTAAGGCTTCAGGATGGAAGACTTGTAATGATAAACGGCGGTTGGCGAAATGAGGCGTGGAATAGATATGAACATAACACATTAATGCAAAATCTTGTGGCTGAAATGCAAGCATTTGCCAAAAGTGATGTTGTTACCGTTGCAGCCTGGTTTGTTACCGACCAAAAGGATAATCAGCTGCTGCAAAACCTTAATGACAGCGACCTATCTAAGAAGATTAAAATAGAAAATATTGTTTGCGCTTCAAATAATAGGTTTAACACTTTGTCCGAAAATTATATTATTGCCGAAACTGATTTAAAGCTAAGTTTTGGCGAAATGGATGCAGAAATTCTTTATTCTGATGAATCTTCTGCTCTAATGGTAATAAAGTGCTGTATTGCTGGTAAAACCATAATTTTCACCGGTAATATGACCGACTGCATAAGTCAGGAAATTATTAAAAGCGGAAAATGTATTAAGTGTGATATTATCCAAATTGCAAATGGCGGTTTAAATAACGGCGGTGTTTTCGAATTCTATAAGAACGCTAATGCAAAAATCGGTCTTTGGAACACAAGTGAATACGCATATCGCTTCTTTAATAAAACCGAGGGATATGAAAAAAGTGAAGTGAGCACCAAGGTTTATAATTTAGAAGGATTCGAAAAACATTATTTTTGCGATAGAATTTTACCGCAAATTGTTTAGCTTACTTAGAAAAGGGTACATAATATGAGAATTTATGAAAACATTAATATAACAAGTGAAAATCGATTAAAACCAAGGGCGTATTATATTCCTAAGGGCGTTTCGGAATATACACTCTTAAACGGTGTTTGGGATTTTGCATTTTTTGAGGATAACTACGATTTACCCGAAAATGTTGAAAAATGGGAAACCATTAAAGTGCCTTCTTGTTGGCAGCTGCAAGGATATGAAAATCCGAACTATTGTAACATAAATTATCCCTTTCCCATAGACCCACCCTATGTGCCCGATAAAAACCCTTGCGGAGTATATCGCCGCTCGTTTGATATAGCAAAACTTTGGGGCAAGATATATTTTGTTTTCGAGGGTGTGGCATCATGTGCCTTTTTATACATAAACGATAAGTATGTCGGCTTTACCCAAGGTAATCATTTTTCTGCCGAATTTGATATAACGGATTATGTTGCAGAAGGGGAGAATACAGTTACCGTTAAGGTGCTTAAATGGTGTGTGGGCAGCTATCTTGAGGACCAAGATCATTTTCGCTACAACGGTATTTTCAGGGATGTTTATTTATTACAGCGTCCCGAAAATCATATAACCGATGTTGAAATTATACCAAACAGCAAAACTATTGATATAAACATTGACGGTGTTGCCGATGTTAAAATTATTGATGGCGAAAAAACTATTTTTGAAGGCTCTGTTTGTGATAAACTGGAGTTTAAGCCTGAAAATCCTGTTTTATGGAATGCTGAAAAGCCGTATCTTTATACAGTTGTTCTAAGCCGAAACGGCGAAGAAATAGCTTTAAAAACCGCCCTTAGAAAGATTGAAATTTCCGATAAATACGAATTGCTTATAAACGGCGTTTCGGTTAAACTTCACGGAGTAAATCATCACGATACCAGTAAATATAACGGTTGGTGTCAAACCGAAGAAGAGCTTCGCAATGATTTAATACTTATGAAAAAACTTAATATCAACTGCGTAAGAACGGCTCATTATCCTCCTACACCTCAGTTTATGGAAATGTGTGATGAACTGGGATTTTATGTAATCTGCGAAACCGATATTGAAACTCACGGTTTTGTGCGCCGTTATGCAGATGTGCCTTATAAGCTTGATGTTGAAACAGGCGAATGGCCTGCAACCTTCCCGGATTGGAAAGATGAACATATCGAGCGTATGGAAAGAATGGTTGAATATTTCAAAAACTTTCCTTCGGTTATTATGTGGTCAACAGGTAACGAAAGCGCCCACGGAATAAATCATCTTGAAATGATTAAGTGGACTAAGGAGAGAGACAATAGCCGTCTTGTGCACTGCGAAGATGCTTCCCGCAAAGGCGAATTTAAAAATGCTGATGTATTCTCTTGTATGTATCATTCTTTGGAAACTGTTGAAAAGAATGCTAACGATGCGGAAATTGATATGCCCATATTCCTTTGTGAATATGCGCACGCAATGGGTAATGGCCCCGGAGATATTTATTATTATAACGAACTGTTTGACCGTTATCCCAAGCTTATCGGCGGCTGTGTGTGGGAATGGGCTGACCATGTCGTTACTGTAGATGGAGTTGAAAAATACGGCGGAGATTTTGAGGGAGAACTTACCCACGACAAGAATTTCTGCTGTGATGGTATTGTATTTGCCGACCGTTCTTTCAAGGCAGGAAGCTATGAAATGAAAGCGGCTTATCAACCGATTAGAACCTCTTATATTAACGGCGATTTAACTGTATATAACAGATTGGATTTTACAAATCTTAATGAATACATATTGAAGTATGATATTGAGGTCGACGGTAAAAAGGTTTCCGAAAATGAAATGATTTTAAATTTGGAACCCCACAGCACAGCGGAAATTACTGTTAATACTGAAGAATATAGTTGCAAATACGGCGCCTATTTGAATGTATATTTGGTTAAAGAAGATGAACTTGTAGCTCAAGAGCAACACGAACTCGAATGCACAATTGTTGAGAATCCTAACGAAAAATTATGCGTACTTTCGGAAGATGAAGAATATATCTATGCTTCCGGTGAAAACTTCTCTTATTGTTTTTCTAAAGATAAGGGTAATTTCACAAGCATAAAAATTGCAGGGGTCGAGCAAATTGCAAGTGGAGTATCTATTTCCGCGTTCAGAGCGCCTACGGACAATGATTGCAATGTTAAGGCAAAATGGGCATTTATGGATATATGGCAGGGCGAAAACTTAGACCGAATGTTTTCTAAGGTTTATGATTGCCGTATAGAAGATGGCAGGATACTCGTGTCGGGTTCTCTTGCAGGCATTTCGAGAGCACCTTTTGCAAGATACAGTCTAATAGTTTCTGTTTTTGAAAACGGAAAAATTGATTTCAATCTTAATGCTAAAATTCGGAATGGTGTCATTTGGCTTCCACGTTTTGGTTTCGATTTCGCCTTACCAAAAAATGCCGATAAGTTTAGTTACTACGGTTACGGACCAAACGAAAGCTATTGCGATTTACATAAAGGTTCTATGATTTCGTTATATGAGAGTAATACCGAAAAGGAATATGTACCTTATGTAAGACCTCAGGAACACGGCAATCATTACGGCACTAAAATGCTTAAAATCGGTAATATGCAGATAAAATCTAAAAACGGTTTTGAATTCAGTGTTTCAGATTACAGTACCGATGCTTTATATAAAGCCGAGCATACAGATGAGCTTAGAAAAGATGGTTTTGTTCATTTAAGGGTAGACTATAAGGTTTCAGGCATAGGCTCAAACTCTTGCGGACCTTATTTAGATGAAAAATATCGCCTTAAGGAAAAAGAATTTGATTTCAGTTTATCTATTGATTGTTGTTAAAATATATAAAAATACCGTAGAACTCAACTGTGGGTTCTACGGTATTTTGCTTTTAATCGATAATTTCAATAATAGTATTGTCGGTTATTTCATTATTGGATAAGACTATATATTTTGTATTGGCCAATTCATGACAAGAGGAGGTTGCAATTTTGCCGTTGACATTAAATGTTCTTTCAGCAGAATTAGTGTTTTTATAAACAACTTTAACGTTTTTACCCTTAATTTTAAGTTCAATTTCAGCTTCGTTGGAAGGGAAATAGTTGGGGAACTCAATTTTAATTCCATCAAGATTGGGTTTAATACCAAAGCCGTAGCCAACCAATTCTTTAATTAAGGTAGTTCCGCTTCCTGTATACCAATCTCCCATAGATTCGCCATCTATAGTGTAATCGGGATTATAACAGTAGGAATTAGGCATTACAAAAGGCGTTTTTGAGCAATTTTCATGGGTGATTATAATGGATTTTTCCAATTGTTTCCACGCCATTTCGCTTTCACCTATTTCAAAGAGAGCCATTCCGCCGAAAAGGGAGGAGTGTATATATGCAGCATAATTTTCAGCAATACCGGGAGTAATGGTGGAAATTCTGCCGAAGTAGTCATAACTGTCTCCTAAAAATGGCTTATCAAAGGTTAAAAGACCATACTTGGAATCTAATGCCTTAAAGGCTTCGTGAACGGTATTTCTAATAGATGGGTCTTTTTCAGTCAAGCCGCAAATAGCCCAGAGAGAATGAGAGGTTGAACTGATTCGTGACACGCCGTCAGGGTCGTTAAAAGAGCCTAAGAAATAAGAACGGTCATCGCCCCAACCGTGAAGAATTCTTTTCTCTCCGTTTTCATTTACAACAATTGCATTTCTTAATAGTCCGTTTTCCAGTCTGTCCTTAATATCGGAATACTTCTTAATTAAGTCATCATAACCGCCAACTTTAGTGAGCACCTCGATGAGTTCGCGACAACTTCTGTACATCTGCGCAGAAGCCATAACAGTAACGCCGTTGCCCCAACGTTTACCCGCCTTTTTGGTAGCGCCAAGTCTATCAATAGCATCGTTCCAGTCGCCGTGAAGAATGTGAAGACAATCGGTTTCATCATCTAACTCACTGCAAAGGTAGTCCATTATTCTAATTAAGTGCTCAAGCACGGTATCGGAATAATCGGTTCTAGCTTTGTAGCCCGAGTTATCTTCTTTAGCAATAAAATATGAGCATTTTTCGTTTAGGATTGAAAAATCATTAGTGTAAGCAAGATATGCATAGAATGCCGAAATAACGAAAGGCCCTTGGTCAATGTATTCATCAAGGTCAACTTTTGGCATAACATTCGGGTCTTCGGAATATGAGAATCTCCTGGGAGGACGGCCGGTATTCAAAACGAAATTGAGTGTGTTTGCGAGTTTGTTACGGCTCTTTTTAGGTTGCCACAATAGACAACCTTCAAGTTGCTGCATAACATCTCTCATACCGATGAGGGAACCGTCGAAATTTTTGCCCATAGCGCAAAAAGATACTTGCTTTTGCACATTCTTGATAAATCGGTTAAGTACATTGGGGTGAATATCGCCTTTGTAATCTTTAAAGGTAATATTAAATGTTGAAAGGTCTTGTGCAAACTCCTTTTCCGACTCTTCCATCTGCTTTTCCATAGCACTGATGTCATTTTCTTCCATTAAGAAATTTTGTGCCGACTGTTCATCATGACTGTAGGAAAGCACAAGGTCAATTCTTTTTTCGTCATTGGGTTTTAAGGTATAGCAGAAAAGGTTTGCTGCAACGGGGGTATCGGTCATATTTACCGATACTTTTTCTTCTGCAAAGCAACCGTTTAATAAAGAATCGGAATTCATAGCGGCTCTGACATTACCAAAAGCACCTGTTTTACCTACTGTGTGTGAAACTTTATCAGGGTTTGCATCAAAATAGGGTTTAATAACCATACGGTGATGCCAGTTGCGGAACAAGGTGGCGCCGTTGTGAGCCTCAGAATACTTATTCATTTTATCCCAGAAATTCTCGTGTTCCTTATTGTGCAAAATGGTTTCAAAACAAGAAAGGAAATATACTTCTTTTGCTTCTTGGGATTTGTTGATTGCGGTCGCTGTGAAAATAACCTTTTTATCCTCAGTTACAAATATACGCAAAGCAAAGGTAATGTTAGTAGTATCTGCAAGATACCAAGCACATTTATTTTCATAAACGGTATAACGTTTTATAGAAAGTTCTTCTAATTGCTTCGTAGTTTCAAAAATAGAAACGGGTATATATTTTTCACCGTTCTTTATGCCACCAAAGAAGTGTATAGAAGGTTCTTCACAGTAATGAATGGGTTTAAATAGATTAAAAGTAGATTCCCAGGCTTCTATAATACCGTTGTTATAAAGCCAAACGGTTAAACCATCATAGCCGTAAGGATGTCTAGTGGAACCTTTTTCTCTTTTGCACGAAAGAATACGGTCGTTACTTAGGTAGAATGTGTTCTGAGGTAATTTTACACTCTTATCGTTACTTTTTAAAATGGATTCGATTTCATTAATCAAAGAAATAATCTTATTTTTCATTTCGACACTCCTTCTAAATTCTTTATTTTATTTTATCATAAATATTATTTAAAACTATTCAATTATATGTATTACAAACCTCATAACAATTTTAAACAATACATTTGTATTTTAAAGAATTTACTGTTACATTCAAAAAAACAATGATATAATAACTATAATAATAAAGTTCGGATGTGGTATTATGTCGGAAATTTTTGATTTGTGTAAAGCTGTTGCTGCTGAGGGTACGGTTTTACTAAAAAATGATGAAAATTTATTGCCATTAAGCAAAGGAACAAGACTTGCGGTTTTCGGCAGAATGCAAACCTCCTACTATCGCAGCGGCACAGGCTCCGGCGGTGGCGTTGCTTTAAGGGAAATACCTTGTATTCTGAATTCTTTAAAAGCAAATTCTGACTTGGTTTTAGATGAAAATTTAATAAATATTTATACCGAATGGGTAAAGAAAAATCCATTTGATGATGGTGGCGGTGTATGGGCAGGGGAGCCTTGGCACCAAAAAGAAATGCCTGTTAGCGATGAGCTAGTACAAAATGCTGCTTTAAATAATGATGTTGCTCTTGTAATCATTGGTAGAACTGCGGGCGAAGATCATGATAACGCCGATGTTGAGGGAAGCTATAGACTTACCGAAGCCGAAGAAGATATGCTTTCTAAAGTCAGCAGTTATTTTAAAAGGATTATCGTAGCTTTAAATGTCGGCAATGTGATAGACCTTTCTTTTATAGATAAGTACAGTCCTCAATCTGTTTTGTATATTTGGCAGGGAGGTATGCAGGGCGCAAATGCTTTTGCTGAAATTTTAAGCGGTAAAATGTATCCTTCGGGCAAGCTTTCGGATACACAGGTTTACAGCCTGAATGAGCATCCTACAAACACATCCTTTGGAAAAACAGATAAAATTATTTATGATGATGATATTTATGTGGGTTACCGCTATTTTGAAACTTTTGCAAAGGAAAATGTGAGATACCCCTTTGGTTACGGACTATCATATGCTGAATTTGACACTTCATATAGTGCTACGAGTAATAGTGATTTTATAACCATAAACGCAAATGTAAAAAATATTGGCAATTTCTGTGGTAAAGAGATAATTCAGGTATACTTTGAAGCACCCGAAAGCGATATGGGAAGCCCCTCAAGGCAGTTGGTAGAATTTGCAAAAACTAAGGAACTGGCTCCTTGCGATAGCGATGAATTAACCTTGCGTTTTCCCATAAACCGAATGGCAGCCTTTGATGACACGGGTATAACGGGAAACAAATCTGCGTATGTGTTATTAAAAGGCGACTACCGAATTTATGTAGGTACCGATGTCAGAAATGCAAAGTGCATTTTTACATACAATGTACCAAGCACCAGGGTTATCGAACAATTAAGTTCTGCTATGGCACCGTATGTCGATTTAGATGTAATAAAGGCTGAAAAGAAAAACGATGATTATGTAATCGGACACCGTAGCATTAAAGGACAAACGGCAAATATTGAAAGCTTTAAAACTGATTTTGAGGAGCTCTCATTTAGCGGCGATAAAAATATAAAGCTTTCGGATGTATATGAAGAAAAGCACAGTTTAGATGAGTTTGTTGCACAATTAAATGATGTGGAGCTTGCTGCTTTAGTTTGTGGCGAGGGTATATGCAGCCCTAAAGTTACCGCAGGTGCGGCAGGTGCCTTGGGCGGTCTAACCGAAAGCCTGTCATATTACGGAATACCTGCCTGCTGTGTGGCGGATGGACCTTCCGGCATAAAAATCAGCAAGGAATATGAAACCTCATTAACCCCCAACGGAACAATGCTTGCATGTACTTGGAATACCGAAATAGTAGAAGGACTTTTTGAGGAAATCGGTCAGGAACTTAAAAGATATGAGGTAGATTCGCTTTTAGGACCAGGTCTAAACATACATAGAAGTCCTTTATGCGGAAGAAATTTTGAATATTTTTCGGAAGATCCATATCTGAGTGGAAAAATGGGCGCATATATTACAAGAGGTATCGCCGAGCATGGCACCTATTCCACTATTAAACATCTCTGCTGTAATAATCAGGAAAAAAGAAGATCAGATTACGATGTTGCAGTAACCGAAAGAGCACTTAGGGAAATATATTTAAAGCCTTTTGAAATCGCAGTTAAAGAGGGAAAAAATGTCTTGATAATGACCTCTTACAATTCGGTTAACGGTTTTTGGTCGGCATCAAATTATGAATTAACCGCAAAGATTTTAAAAGGTGAGTGGGGATTTAATAATATCGTTATGACCGACTGGTGGGCAAAATGTAACGCAAATCAAGGAGATTGGGGAAGTACAAACCGTCTTGATGTAATGGTACGCTCGCAGAATGATTTGTATATGGTAGCTCCCGATACATTGGTGAAATCCGGTAGCGTGCTTAATGGACTCGAAAAGGGGACTATTACAAGGGCTCAGCTTCAACTTTCCTGTAAACGAATTTTAGAATGGATTTTAAAAACCAATACCTTTGAGGCATATATTGAGCGGGGCTCTAAACCAAAATATCCAATTGCTATAAATGCTGACAATATGACTGAGGTTGACAGCATTCTAAATGTTGAATCGGATAAAGATTATGTTATAAATATCAAATCGAATAGTGATGCTGCATTTGTATTTAAACTTTCAAGCGACTTAGATTCTTTGGCACAGCTACCTATTTCTGTTAAGGTTGATAATTCAGAATTTTTAATAACTATAAACGGTACTGAAGGCGCTGAAATTGAGGTTACCAGACTTCTTAGAATCGATTGGTGGAAGGAACATAAGATAACATTAAGTTTTTCAAATGCAGTTTTGGTTAAAGGCATTTCCATAAAACAATAAATTCAGAAAAGAGGATAAATAATGGGAAAATATTTTAAATGTTTTACAGATAAAAACCCTGTGTCATACAAATTGGGCGAAGAAATCACTTTTACAATTTTTGCAAGGGAAGATGGCAAAAATATTGCGTGTGAAAAACTTGAATGGGAAATGCGAGGAGATGACGGTGGCAATATCAAGGGTACTGCCACTATTACTGAAGAAAATCCAATGGTAGTTAAATACACCTTAAAGAGGGCAGGTTTCGTTCATCTTAACTGTGTGGCTCTCGACGAAAATGGTGAAAAAATTGAGAACTTTGACCCGTTAGATGCTTCTGCAGGCGTTAATGTTCTCGAGCTTACTTATTCGGATACTGTGCCTGAGGACTTTGACGAGTATTGGGCGCAAATTGAAAAACTAGTTGCAGATTTTGAAACAGAGGTTTTGTATTTAAAAGAAAGCAACAGACGTGAGGGTTATAAAACCTATGAAGTACGAATTAAAACTCCGTCTGGCAGACCTGCTTCGGGGAGCGTTTCAATACCTATAAAGGACGGAAAATTTCCTATTCGCATTTCGTTTTTGGGATACGGTCTTCATGCGGCCGGTTATGTGTATGATGAAAATATGATTTGCGGCAACTTTAATGCACATGGTTTTGAAAACGAACCGTGGGACCAAATCGAGACCAAATATGGTAAAGAGCTTAGTATGTACGGATTTAATAATGAGGAAAATGCCTCGAATATGACTACATATTTTAGAAATATGATGATAAGAAATCTTATTGCACTTAAATACTTAAAAACTTTACCGGAATGGAATAAAAAAGATATACTATCTATCGGTGGCAGTCAGGGTGGATTACAAGCTATAACTGTTGCAGCTCACGATAAGGATGTAACTGAAGTTACTGTTGATAGACCATGGTTTTGTGATCTTAATTCCGTTAATGAAGGATATATGAGAGGTTGGAGACCCGATTTTGCAGAGGGACTAAGATATTTTGATACAGTTGCACAAGGTATGCATCTCAAATGCCCCATAACAATTATGTGCCATTTAGGAGATTATA
This sequence comes from Clostridia bacterium, assembly GCA_017624675.1. GTDB lineage: Bacteria > Bacillota > Clostridia > Oscillospirales > Acutalibacteraceae > UBA737. Next base: position 14,650 of record JAGAMO010000015.1, read on the forward strand.
CCTGTCCGCCCAAAACCGTTATGGCATTATATAATTCCGTAAAAACTGATAAAAAGATTAAGTTTATGCAAAGCGCAAGACATAGCTATTTCCCACCTGAGAATGAGGAGATAAGCGCTGAGTTTTAAAAGCATATAAACAGGGTGATTTTATGCCATTTAACAACAATTATAAAAAAGCAATAACTTTTAGTTTTGACGATGGTAACATTGATGATGTTAGACTTATCGAGATTTTAAACAAATATAATCTTAAAGCAACTTTTAATCTAAATTCAAGTATGTTGGCAGATAGTTTCGTTTGGAAATACAATGATATTAAAGATGTACATCATATAAATTATAGTGAATTTCCTGATTTATATAACGGCCATGAGGTTGCTGCACACACTGTACGGCATCCTCATTTGGAAAGTTTGTCTTATATAGCAAAGAAGAACGAGATACAGTTAGACCAAATATATTTAAAAGCATTATATGGATATGATATTTGTGGTATGGCACTTCCTTTTGGTTCATATGATGATGAAGTGGTAAAGGTACTAAAAGAACTTAATATTTTGTATTGTAGAACTACAAAGCCTACTTATAAATTTGATGTCCCTGATTGTTTACCGCTTTTGCATCCTACCTGTCACTTTAGATATAAAGATTTAGATAAGCTTACGGATGAATTTTTAAACGCTCAAAACGATGAAGATATGCTGTTCTATATTTGGGGACATAGTTATGAGCTCGTAACCGAAGAAAATTGGGCAGAATTCGAAGTGTTTTGCAGTAAAATTTCTAACCGTGATGATATCTATTACTGCACAAATAAGGAAGCAATATTAAACCATACAAATTAAGAAAAGTGAAAATTATGGACATTATATATATTCAAAATAACCAATTCCAACTGAATACTTTAAATACAAGCTATGTAATGCACAATGAAAACGGTGTATTATGTCATACTTATTACGGTCAAAGATTGCCTGATATGGATCACGGCTATATGGCAAAGCGTTGTAGATATAACGGTGATTTTCAGTCAAATATAAGTGAGAATGTACCAACCTTGGATAATGCGTTACTTGAATATCCTGTTTTCGGCGATGGCGGAATCACACATCCTGCACTTGAAGTATTAAATGCTGACGGTACGAATTTTGTGGATTTACGCGTGGTTGATTATATCGTACATAATGGCAAGCCTGCAATTGACGATTTGCCTGCATCATATTGCGAAAATGGCGATAAGGTTAAAACCTTGGAAATCAAAACCAAAGATGAAGTAAGCGGGGTAGAAGCCAGACTTTTCTATGCTGTTTTTTATGATTATGATGTTATTACTCGTTGGGTGAAGATTACTAATAACGGTAAAAACGCAATAACCCTGCTTAAAGCTTTAAGTGGTAATATCGCTTTTGATAACAAAAATTATGATGTTATCACAAACTTTGGCACATGGGCGAGAGAAAGACAAATCGAAAGAGCACCGCTTTTGCATTCGGGTGCTATCGTTGAATCTAACTGTGGTTCGAGCTCTCACTATGCAAACCCCTTTATAATTATGGCAGAGCATAACACCACCGAGCATAGTGGTGAATCAATAGGCATAGCCCTCGCTTATTCGGGTAACCATAAAATGAGTGCGAATTTAAGCAGGTATAATGTTGTGAATCTGTCTGCAGGAATATCGCCTGATAATTTCCGTTGGAATTTAGAACAAGGTGAGAGTTTTTCTACACCCGAACTCGTAATTTCCTTTAGTGGCAACGGTTTGAACGGTTTGTCTCAAAATTTTCATACACTTATTAAAAATAGAGTATGCCGTGGCATTTACAGGGATAAAAAACGCCCTGTACTTCTTAATCTTTGGGAAGCTTGCTACTTCGATTTTACCGATGAAACAATAAAAAAAGCCGCCGATTCGGCAGCGGATTTGGGTATCGAATTACTCGTTATTGATGACGGTTGGTTTGGTAAAAGAAATAACGATCATACTTCACTCGGCGACTGGAACGTTAATGAAGATAAAATCAAATGTGGTCTTGCAGACCTTTGCGAATATGTAAATTCTAAAGGCTTAATGCTTGGTATTTGGTTTGAACCTGAAATGGTTTCACCCGAAAGTGAACTTATTAAAAAACATCCTGAATGGGTAATGCAGATAAGGGGTAGAAAACCCACCGAAACCCGTTGGCAGTTAATGCTTGACCTTACAAATCCAGAGGTTTGCGATTTTGTTTATGATAGCGTGGCATATGTTCTTAAAAATACAAATATCCAATATGTAAAATGGGATTATAACAGAACAATGGCGCATATCGGCTCGGCATATCTCAAAGCAGAGCAGATGGGTGAATATTATCATAGATACATATTAGGACTATACGGTGTTCTTGACCGTCTCACAACCGATTTCCCGAATGTTTTATTTGAGGGTTGTGCTTCTGGCGGTGGTAGATTTGATATTGGTATGCTATATTATACACCACAAATTTGGACAAGTGATGACACAGATGCTGTTGAGCGTGTAGAAATTCAGTATGGCACATCCCTTATTTATCCTATGAGCTGTCAGTCGGCGCATGTGTCTGTATGTCCTAATCACCAAACAGGCAGAACAGTATCAATGCAAGCACGACATATATTTGCTCTCACAGGCTCTTTCGGTTATGAACTTGCTCCTGAGAAAATCGCCGATAATGATAGGGAATATATTAAAGAGTTTATTAAGTTTTATAATGATAACTTTGATGTTTTCCAAAGCGGTAAGTATTATAGATTAACAAATCCCACAAATGACGATTTCGCAGTCTTCCAATATGTTTATAATGGCAGAGTAATTGTGGGTGCTATGCAGATGTCAAATCATGCTGTTAATTTGCAGAATACCGTAAGACTTAAAGGCTTGGAACCAAACGGAATATATTTAAACAAGGCAACAGGTAAAAAGTATTGCGGAAGCCAACTTATGCAGTTTGGTTTGCCACTAAATGTTTGCACAGGTAAAAACGATTATTGTGCATTTGTATGGGACCTTTCGCTATGTGATTAAACTTTATAAATTTAAAACACCCGACTGAGTTTATCAGTCGGGTGTTTCTTTTCGTATAAGAACCACTGGCTCTGCCAGTGGGCAAAAAAGCTTTAGCTATGGAAATAATAAAAACTTCTGATTCTTACGAATGAGGAGTTTTCTTAATTCGCAAATGTGCAATATGCCTACGGCATATGAAGAAACGAATTTTATTTCACTTTCTGCGTTAGAAGAAAATTTCATAATTCGCAATAGTGAATTATTTCATATTTTTCGCAAGGAAAATATTTCATCAAATATAATCACTCCGCCAGCGGCGGAATATAACTAAAATATCCGTCAAGATGGATTCTAACGACGTAAGTTTTAATTATTACATTAGCTAAGAAGTATTTATGATTAATGAATTAAAATCTTCAAACTTGACATTTACATTTTAATGTTATATAATGATTGGGCTGAGATTTATGAGAAGCAAGGTTTACAGGGGATTACTGTATCCTTGCCTTTTTCTTTTTTGGGGTGTGAATATGAGCTTAAGAGAAATCAGAGACTGCTTTGAAAGAAGTCCTGTTATTGCGGCTATTCCTAATACTGCTTTGCAAAATGCCTTGGATTCACAAGCGGAAATTTTGTTTATTCTTAAGATTTCGTTGCTTGAGGTTAAGGAAACTATTAAAAAAGCACACTTGTCAGGTAAGAAAATTTTTATTCATATTGACTTGGCAGATGGCATAGGTAAAGATAAGACAGGTGTTGAATATTTAGCCAGGCTCGGTGCGGACGGAATTATAAGCACAAGAGGTCAGCTTATTCGCTACGCTAACGATTTTGGGCTTATTACTGTGCAACGCTTTTTTGCACTTGACAGCAAGGGTGTTGACAGTATTGAGGATATGCTTGAGTCTACGAAACCCGATTTAATCGAAATTATGCCGGGAATTGCAAGTAAGGTTATTGAAAGATTTGTCTCTAAGGGTATTCCTGTTATAGCGGGTGGATTAATAGAGACCAAGCAAGAGGTTACAGAGGCTTTGAAAAACGGTGCGGAAGCAATATCAACCGGAAAGGCAGAGCTTTGGTATATTTAAACTGAATATAGATTCCAGAGATTTAGAGAAACGGAAAGAAAGCGCGAGTGTATTGCGTTCTTTTTCCGTTTCTTTGTTTTTTAAGAAAGGAAGAGAGAAAATGATTTATGATGTGGTAATTGTAGGTGCCGGTGTTATAGGTGGCATGTTGGCCAGAGAACTTTCAAAATACAATCTTTCAATTTGTGTTTTGGAAAGGGACAATGATGTTGCTTGTGGTGCTTCGAAGGCAAACAGTGGTATCGTTCACGGCGGTTTTGACCCTGAGCCTGACACGCTTAAAGCAAAGCTTAACGTTGAGGGTGTTGAAAAGCTTTTTGAAACCGCAAAAATGCTTAATGTCCCCATTAAGAGAAACGGCTCTTTTGTTTGTGCGTTTGGTGAGGATGAAAATGAAGCCATAACCGAGCTTTATGAAAGAGGCATTAAAAACGGAGTAGAGGGACTTAAAATATTATCCGGCGACGAAGCCAGAAAAGAAGAGCCTTTACTCTCAGATAAGATAACCAGCGTTCTTTCGGTAAGCAATGCGGGAATTGTTTGCCCTTACGATTTAACAGTTGCCGCAATCGGCAACGCAATGGATAACGATGTCCAATTAAAGTGCAATTTTGAAGTCAGTGAAATTGCAAAGAATGATGGTATTTTTACTGTAACGGCTATATCAGGCGAAGAAGTAAAAGCTAAATATGTTGTAAACTGTGCCGGTGGAAATTCCGATAAAATTGCTAAAATGGTAGGGGACAACTCATTTGATATTATACCCCGTGCCGGTGAATATTTATTGCTTGATAAAGCTGAGGGTACACGTGTTTCTCATACAATTTTCCAAGTACCTTCAAAAGAGGGAAAAGGAATACTGGTATCTCCCACAGTTGATGGTAACCTTTTGACAGGACCTACAGCTTGTGTGGTGGACTGTGCTGAAAATAAATGCACAACGATTGAAGGTATGAATACAGTAATTAAACTTGCGGCTAAAAGTGTGCCTTCGGTTAATTTTCGCAATGTTATAACTTCTTTCTGCGGTGTTCGTTCATCAGAGAAAAACGGAGATTTTATAATTGAAGAAAGTAAGGCGCAAAAAGGCTTTGTCAATGTTGCGGCTATTGATTCTCCTGGTCTTTCTTCTTGTGTTGCTATTGCAGAATATACTGTGGATATTTTGAAAAGTATAGGACTCTCACTTGTAGAAAACAAGAATTTTAACGGAAGCAGAGAAAACCCACATTTCTTCAGAGAAATGAGTTATGAGCAAAAGAATGAATATATAAAAGAGCATCCCGCATTCGGCAAAATCATTTGCCGTTGCGAAACTGTTAGCGAGGGCGAGATTTTAGCAGCTATTAAGCGTAATCCTCCCGCAACAGATATTGACGGAGTTAAAAGAAGAACTCGCTCAGGAATGGGCAGATGTCAAGGAGGATTTTGCGGTCCTTATGTTATGAAACTTATTGCTGAGCAAAACAATATTCCTTTGACAAAGGTTACTAAAAACGGCAAAGGTTCCGAAATGGTTGCTGATAAAATATAAGAGGTGAGTAGTTGTGATAGAGTGTGATATTTTAGTAGTCGGCGGCGGCCCCGCAGGTATGGCTGCTGCAGTGGCCGCTTATGATAGCGGAGTAAAGGATGTTATTATTTTAGACCGTGAACCGGAACTTGGTGGAATTTTACGCCAATGTATACACAACGGTTTCGGTTTGCATAAATTGGGTGCCGAGCTTACAGGTCCCGAATATGCGGCGGTTTATAAGGATATGGTAACCGAGCGTGGCATTAAGGTTTACTATGAAACAATGGCTTTAGATGTTACAAATGATAAAATTGTTACAGCCACCAATAGAAATGGCATTTTAAACTTTAAAGCCAAGGCTGTAATTCTTGCTATGGGATGTCGTGAAAGAAGCCGAGGGGCGCTTAATATCAGTGGAAGCAGACCTGCAGGTATTTACAGTGCGGGAGCGGCACAAAAGCTTATGAACTGCGAAGGCTATTCGGTTGGCAAAAAGGTGGTTATTTTAGGCTCGGGCGATATAGGACTTATTATGGCAAGAAGAATGTCGCTTGAGGGCGCTAAGGTTGAAGCTGTTTGCGAACTTATGTCTTACTCGGGCGGTCTTACCCGTAATATCGTTCAGTGTTTAGAGGATTTTGGTATTCCGCTTTATTTGAGTACTACCGTTGCCGAAATTCACGGTGACAAGCGTTTAGAAGGTGTTACTATCGCTCAGGTCGATGAGAACCGCCGAGTAATTGAGGAAACCAAGCGTTATATAGAATGTGATACGTTATTGTTATCGGTTGGTCTTATTCCTGAAAATGAGCTTACAAAGATGGCAGGTATTGAAATGAGTGCAGTAACAAGCGGTGCATTGGTTGATGAAAACCGCCAAACCGAGGTTGATGGCATTTTTGCTTGCGGTAATGTTTTGCAGGTGCATGATTTGGTTGACTATGTTTCGGATGAAGCCGAAATTGCGGGTAATGCCGCTGCCAAATTTGTAAATGGTACTCTTGAAAAGGGCGAAACCGTGAATACAACTGCGGGTAACGGTGTAAGATATGTATTACCTCAAAGGGTACATAAAACATCAAAAGAGGATATTGCACTATTTATGCGTGTAACTGAGCCTTTCGGCAAAGTGAGATTTACAGTAAAATCAGGCGAAGAAGTTTTAGCAACTGCTGTGAGACTTAAAGTGGCACCGGGGGAAATGGAAAAAATCCTTATCAAGAAAGAAAAATTCGAATTAATAAATGGCGACATAATCGTTAGTTTGGAGGAAATATAATGAAAAGGAACTTAACCTGTATAGTTTGTCCGCGCGGTTGTGCACTTGAGGTTGAAATATCAGAAGGTAAGTGTACTGTTAAAGGAAATGCTTGTCCAAAGGGCGAAACATATGGCATTGACGAGTGTACTTCTCCCACAAGAATGGTAACCTCAATTGTGAGGGTTTCAAATAGAGAAGACACAATGGTAAGCGTTAAAACATCTTGCCCTATACCAAAGGACAATATCTTTGACATTATGAGTAAAATTCGCAACACCGAAATTGAAGCACCCGTTAAAATAGGCGATATAATCATAGAAGATTTATATGGTGCAGATATAATTGCAACAAAAGAAATAGTTTAAAAGAAAACTGTTGGCGAACACAAGTTAAAAATTGTTTCTACAAACGGTGCAGCTACTACTAACTTCACAGTTAAAGCTGCTCCTGTAGCAGATGATAATAACCAAGGTGGCACTACTACACCTGATGCAGGTACAACTACTCTCGTCGCAGGTTCTAACAATGTAGGCACATCTGATAAGAACGGTGACTTCACAAATATTATGATTATTCTTGCATTGTTTGTTATTAGTGCTCTTGGTATCACATCTGCTGTTATAAACGCTAAAAAGTGAGTTAGATAATAATTCTTAAAACTAATTAAAGACTGTCTCCTAGGAGACAGTCTTTTTTGTATAACAAAAACTAAGAGTTTTGGTGTAGAGGATATTATAAATATACCGTAGGAAAGAATAAAAGGCAATAGCAGAATACATACGGAATCAATTACGGAAGATTTAGCGTACGAACAAATGAGTACAAAAGAATTGGTTGATCCGTTTACGAGTGAGCCAGTCAAGGCAAGCAAAAAATAACCAACCGCTTTAGCGGTAGCTAAGAGTCCGCTTGCGGTTGGCAGATTATTCAGTGGACTTTCCGTCCAGCCAGTGACAGCGGCTTATAGCCGCAGAGCAAACTACCGGCTTGGCCGGTAGCCATGATTGCAAATGATTTTCGTTATTTTTTAAACCGTTAAAACAACCTTACCAACGTTTTGTCCTTTGTAAAGGATATCGTGGGCTTCCTCTGCTTGTTGAATAGGCAAAGCCTTATAAATAGTGGGTTTAACCTCTCCAGATTCAACCTTAGGCCATACGTTTTTAACGAGGTCCGCTAAAATTTGTGCCTTAACTTCGGGTGTTCTTGAACGAAGCGTTGAGCCAATAATTCGAACATTTCTGACATATATATTCTTAAGATCAATTTCAGTTTTATATCCTGCAAGCGCGGCTATCATAATCCAACGAGCACCATGTTTTAAATAGTGGATACATTTACCCATTATTTCACCGCCCAAGCAGTCAATAGCAACATCTACGGGATGTCCGTTTTCCAATTCTTCCTTCAAAACCTCAACTATATCTTCTTTTGTTGTAACTACTACTCTATCAGCGTTAAGATGCTTTATATTATTAGCGATTTCTTCGGTTAAAACGGTTGTTATAACTCTTATACCAAATGCTTTTGCCATTGGGATTATGACAGAAGCCAAACCGCTTGCTCCTGCGTTCATTAAAAGGGTGTCGCCTTCTTTAACATTGCCTTCAATGAATAAATTAAGGTAGGCTGTTGCAAATGCTTCGGGAATAGCTGCAGCTTCAACCATAGAGCAGTTTTTGGGAACTGGCATAAGCATATCGTACTTAATATTTGCGTATTCTGCGTAACCACCGCCGCCCAAAAGCGCGCAAACCTTATCGCCAATTTTCCAGTTGGATTTTTTCTTTGCACCGTCAGCTATTTCAACAATAGTTCCCGCAATTTCAAGTCCCATCCATTCTGGGCAACCTGCTGGGGGAGGATAATCTCCCTCGCGCTGCATTAGGTCGGCACGGTTAAGGGCAGCCGCTTCAATTTTCACAAGGCAGTCATCATCACCTAAAATTGGGTTGGGCACATTGTCCCATCTTAAACTTTTGTCGTCATTTACAAGTATTGCTTTCATATCAAATTATCCTTTCTGTTTTTAGTGAAATGTCGTGACATGTATACACACAGTATTTGTTGCTGCCGTATTTTTTTATGAATTCTTTGCTTTTTTCTAAATTATGGTAACAGCCTGTAGGTATCTTACGGGTGATGCAGTCATTAACATAAAATTCATCGCCTGCAAGTATATGTATTTTATCTTTATCGGTTATCTCTACTATTGCTGAACCAACCGAATGACCGCCCCACTTTATAACTTTGATTTGCTCATCAATAAGAAGTTTGTCTTTGAAAATGTTAACAGGCATATTTTTAGGAATATATTTTTTCCCGTTTGAATACTCTTCCTCGGTTATATGCACCACGGCATTTTTAAAATGAGGTAACGCTTCAATATGGTCATGATGAGCGTGAGTAATTATAACATCGGTTATCTTATTGGCGGATAAACCTAATTGTCGTAAAACAAATGCTGGCGAATAAAACCTTTTCATAACGAAACCGGGCATAGTATCACAGCCGGCATCCACTAAAATATTTTTGCAGTTTATTCTAATCAAATAAACTGCAAAAGAAATAGGTATTACTTTTTCTTTTGAACCACCACAAAAAGCCATACTTTCAGGCAAGACCGATTCAGCATATTTTAAGCAGTATAAAGATAATGGTTGTGTTAGCATATCACATTTTAGCATAAGACACGACACCTAAAAATCAATGTTATCTCTTATTGTTTTCATAATGCTTAAAAGCGGTTGAGAAGCTGTCGAGAGTTCATCATGCTCATAAACACAAAGAGCCATACAACAACCAAGCTTCATTCCAAGTCTTCTGTGTATTGTACTCACTCCGCCTGACAAAAACAAAAACGGTGCTCCGAGTTCTTGCTTTAAAAGGTTTGTAATACGCAGGTTTTCAATCTGCTGTTCCATAGTGTCTGCGGCGGTTACAATTTTAATAATATCCGCACCCCTACGCTTTTGCTCAAGGGCTATCTCAAGAACACGCTCCGCTGGAGCATATTTATAAAGATGCGAAGACATAAGTACCTCTGCACCCAAACTATGCAGCTTTTCAATAAGCTTCATTTGCTTTTGTATAGCTTCATCATTGTCGGTAAGTTCTTCAGGGTGTTTGCAGAAGATATCACCCATAACATCACAAAGAGTCGCTCCGCTTTCTGCGAGAGATACGATTCCGTCTGCTAACTCATCATCAGTAAAATTTTGATTAAAAGCATATCTGTAATTTGTTACATAGCAAGGCCTGCCTTGCATTTCTGCAAATAGTTTTTTATATGTATCTGGGTTTTGAAATTCAGGCTTTAAAGTTTCTACCTGTAAGCCGTAAGCATCTGCACCCATACAGTTTGCATTCCTTATTCGGCTAATCGCCACTTCCGGTGTTCTGCATTGAAGCATAACCGTAAGTAACGGATTACTATGATTTAAAAAAGATTTTTTCATTACCAGCACCTATTCATAGCGTTTCTTCCGCCGTCTATCATAATGTTTTCTCCGTTAATAAACTGACCTTTGTCGGATGCTAAGAAAAGACATAAATCAATTATTTCCTGCGGTTCGGCAGCTCTGCCTAACAGTGTTTTCATATTTGCCATAGCAGCTCTTGTCAGCACAGGACCGGGAGACACACAAACACAGCGAATACCGTGCCTGGAACCGTACTGAGCAATAGATTTTGTAAGCCCGTACATAAGACCTGCTTTTGAAGTGGGATAATCCATTCCATAACTGTCACCCTCTGCGCCTGTAATAGAGCCGATATTGATGATCAGTCCGCTTTTTTGCTCACGCATTTGTTTTAATACAGCATGGGCAAAATAGAATGGTCCTTTTAAGTTTACATCGATTCCCCAATCGTAAACATCTATAGGTACGTCAGGAAATTCAGGATATTCCTCTCTGTTAACCTTGCGCATACGCGTAGCGGTTCCTCCTGCGAAGTTTGCCACAACATCAATACGGCCGAATGTCTCAACGGCTTTATCTCTAGCATTGCAAATTTGGTTATAATTTCTTACATCGCAAACAGCGCCAATAGCCTTGCCTTTTCCTTTTGCGTTAATCTCTTCAACCTTTTCCTTTAAAACATTTTCATTAACATCGCACAATACAACATTACCACCAAGCTCTGCCCAAGTCTGTGCAAAAAGAAGCCCCATTCCGGATGCTGCACCTGTTGATATTGCTATTTTACCTTCAAAATTCATGTCACATACCTCCTTTGATTTTATTATACACCAGATGTAAATAGCAAAAACAATATATGTTTAACATTTTTGATATTTTAACAGTATAAAACTTGAAAAATATTGATAAAAGTATTATAATTTGTATGGTGATGCCAATGAATTTATTTAAGGATATAATTGTAACAGAAATTCAAAAGCCCTTTACTGTTTTTTCAAAAAAGGGAAGAACCGATTATACCGAAAATCGGCTTTATTACGGTTTGTCATTTTGCCTTGGCGGACAAATAACCTATACCCATAACGGCCAAAAAATTGTATCTAATAAAAATAATGCTGTTATTATACCGCAGGGTTCAACATATTCACTTTGTGGAGATAAAGAAGGTCTTTTTCCGCTTATAAATTTCAAAGCACAAAATTTTTCTTGTGACTCTTTTATTGTAATTCCATTAGATGACCCTATGCGTCATATAAACAACTTCAATAAACTTTCAGATTATTTCTTGCGTGAAGATAAATATCTTGAAATTTTCAGTTTATTCTATCATATATTAGAACGCTTAAATCTTGAACAGTCGCATACTCAAAACCCTCTGTATCCGGTAATAAATTATTTAGAAAAAAATATTTCAAATCCCGATATAACTAATGTGATTTTAGCAAAAAAGCTTGGAATCAGTGAAGTCTATTTAAGAAAATTATTTTTAGCACATTATGGAATTACTCCAAAACAATTTATTATCGATATGCGAATCCAAAAGGCGAAATCACTGCTAACAAACGGAACATACACTATTACTTCCATTTCCGAGGAGTGTGGTTTTTCAAGCTTGTATCATTTTTGCAGAGCGTTTAAGAATAAAACCGGAATAACTCCCACTGAATATGCCAAAGATGGTAAGATTTATCACATATAAAAAGTCGATTGGCATAATAGTTTGGAGAAATTAAGGACAATATTTAAAAAAATAGTTTTCGATTCAATTGATAAAATTCAACAAAGTTGCAAGGATGATAATTAACATTGGTTTCAGCTCTATTGTACACCGCAAATGCTATTTTGGATTTATTAAAGGAAAAATTTGATTTTTATCTAAATTTATCCGAATGTTTTATTGACGATAAATTTACAAAATGATATAATCGTCTTATAAATATTTGTAGGTGATTTAATTGAAATTAGAAGGCAAAAAAATCAATTTTTTAGGTGATAGTATAACCTATGGAATGAGTGCTGGCAGCACTGATAAAAAATATACATCATTAGTAGCTAAAAAAACCGGTGCCATTTGCCGAACTTACGGCGTTTCGGGTACCAGAATTGCAAAGCAAAAGACTCCGTCTGAAAAACCTTCGCACGATTTAAGTTTTTGTATGCGCGCTTTAGAAATGGATAAGGATGCGGATATAGTTGTCGTTTTTGGTGGCACTAATGATTTTGGCCACGGGGATGCAAATATGGGCAGTATGGATGACCGTACTGATGATACGTTTTACGGTGCTTTACATACGCTCTACACATATCTTATAAAAGAATTTCCTAACAGTACAATTATTGTATTAACACCTCTTCATAGACTAATGGAAGACAACCCTTGCGGAACAAATGGAGGGAGTATTGAATATGGCACTTTAAAGGATTACTCAGATGCAATAAAAGAGGTCGCAAATTTTTATAATCTGCATATTTTAGATTTATTTGAAAAATGTGAAATGAATCCCAATATTGAGGGACATATCGAAAAATATATGCCTGACGGACTTCATCCGAATGATTTAGGACACGAAATTATAGCAGATATGATTATAAATTTTATAGAAAAACTATAAGAAAAACCGCCATTTTAAATGGCGGTTTAAAATTTACACACCCCAATATTTTCTGTCAAGACTTCTGAATGATATTGCGGTAAAAATATGTGTTTTTTCAATAATTTCGCTGTTTTCAAGGTCGGCAACAGTTCTTGCTACCTTTAAAATTCTGTCATAAGCACGGGCAGAAAGTCCCAATTTATCAAATGACATTTGCAAATATTTTTCTGCATCGTCGGTCATTTTGCAATAGATTTTTGCAAGTTTCGGTGTCAGTCTTGCATTGCAGGTGATACCTGTATCCTTATATCGTTTCTGCTGAATTAAACGGGCTTTGTTTACACGCTCTCTGATTTCGGCAGAGGTTTCCTCTTTTGCGTTTGAGCTGAGTGCCGTGTAATCAACGGGCGGCACCTCAACATGCAAATCCATTCTATCAAGCATTGGCCCTGAAATGCGATTTAAATACTTTCTAACGGTGTTTTGAGAGCAGATACACTGTTTAGTGGGATGACCGAAAAAACCGCAAGGACAAGGATTCATAGCGCCTACGAGCATAATTGAACTTGGATATGTAAGAGTTCCTGAAACACGAGAAACAGTAACCTTGCCATCCTCAATCGGCTGTCGCATAGCCTCCATAACATCACGTCTAAATTCGGGGAGCTCGTCTAAAAATAAAACTCCGTTATGAGCCAGTGAAATTTCACCTGGTTTCGGTATTGTTCCGCCACCCGCAATAGCGGCGGCAGAAATTGTGTGGTGGGGTGAACGGAAAGGTCTTGCGGTAATAAGAGGATTATTTTTATCAAGTGTTCCTGCAATTGAATGAATTTTGGTAGTCTCAATCGATTCCTCAAAGGTCATCTGAGGTAAAATTGATGGAAGTCTTTTTGCAAGCATACTTTTACCCGAACCTGGAGGCCCGATTAAAAGCACATTATGACCGCCAGCCGCGGCAACCTCTAACGCCTTTTTGGCGGCTATTTGACCCTTAACGTCACTAAAATCGGGGATAGATGAGAAATCGGTTTGGTCGGTTATATCAGACTCGACCTTTTCAATCGATTTTTCGCCTTTGAGGTGGGAAATAAGTTCTAAAACATTATCGACGCCGTAAACATTAATGCCTTGAATAACGGCCGCTTCCATAGCGTTGTCTTTAGGTACAAATATATTCTTAATGCCATTTTGCTTAGCGGTTATAGTAATAGCTAAAATGCCGTTTGCAGGGCGGATTTTACCGTCTAATGCGACTTCGCCAACAATAACACTGTCATCAAATTCGGCTTTTAATTGGTTATAAGCCTTTAAAACCGCCAAAAGAACGGGTAAATCATAAATTGAGCCGCCTTTTTTACGGTCAGCAGGGGCTAAATTAACGGTAATTCTGCCAAGAGGAAACTTGAAACCGCAATTTTTAATTGCAGAACGCACACGGTCACGGGATTCTTTTACTGCAGCATCAGGAAGACCGACGATATCAAAAGCGGGGAGTCCCGTTGATATGTCAGCCTCAACCTCAATCATATAAGATTCCATACCAAAAATGCCGATACTTTTAATTCTTGAAAACATAATTTTAAGTCCTTAAATTGCTACATTATTTTGAGTTCTGCCCTCTAAAAATGCTGTTATATTGTCTGTTACAATACCAAGTAAGCGTTCTCTGGTTGTTTTTGGCGCCCAAGCGGTATGAGGGGTTATTATAATATTCGGAGCTGAAAGTAGGGGACAGTCGTCACTCATTGGCTCGGTTTTTAAAACATCAACAGCCGCACCGCTAAGTTTTCCACTTTGGAGGGCTTTGCAAAGGGCGTTTTCGTCCACAACACCGCCTCTTGCAGTATTAATAAAAAACGCTCCGTCTTTACATTTATTAAAGGTTTCATCGTTAAACATATCAGCGCTTTGCTCGTTTAAGGGGCAGTGTACTGTTATAACATCACTTGTCTTCAAAAGTGTGTCAAGGCTTACAAAAACAGTTTCACCGTCTTCACGGACAGTTCGGGTATTTACAATAACCTTCATACCCAAACCCTCAGCGGCTTTTTTAACAGCCTTGCCAATACTCCCAAAACCGATTATTCCAATGGTTTTACCATAAATCTCATCACTTGTGTAAACCAAAGATGAGAAAAGAGGGGAGCGTTTCCACCCACCGTCTTTAACAAAGGAGTTGTATTCGGCAATTTTTGTGAAATGCATCAAAATATATGCTATAACCTGTTGGGCTACAGCGTTTGTTGAATAACTACCCGCATTGCAAACGGGTATATTGCGCTTTTTAGCTTCGGTTATATCAATATTATTATATCCTGTAGCGAAAAGTCCGATATATTTGAGATTTTTTGCAACATTAAATGCCTCTTTGTCAATAACAGTTTTGTTAGAAAGTATAATATCCGCGTCGACTGCTTCTTTTAGCAACTCGGCGCGGGTAATATTTTCATATTTAACTGTTTTTCCAAAGCGGTCAAAAATACTTAAATCAAGGTCGTTGTTTGATTGAAGGGTCGAACAATCAGTTAAGAGGATTTTCATCTTTTCTGGTAACCTTTCTTTTGGTGCCGTCAGGTTCGACGATATATGTGTTTTCAAGCTGTGAAACAAGACTTTGCTTGTAGCTTTCAATATATTCTCTGCGTAAAACAGCCTGTTCTTGCAATTCTTCCTCGGTGAGACCTACAGTCTTTTTCTTTCGTGCAAGTTCATTAATTCTGTCAATTTTTTCTTGTGTCATATCTTAAATCTCATTTCTGCCTTCAAGGGCTCTTGCAAGGGTAAATTCGTCAGCATATTCAAGGTCGCCGCCAACAGGGATACCGTAAGCTAAACGGGTGACCTTAACACCTAAGGGTTTTACAAGTCGGGAAATATAACTTGCGGTAGCTTCGCCCTCAACGGTTGGATTTGTTGCCATAATAATCTCTTTAACGGTAGAGTCGGAAAGTCTTGCCATCAGCTCTTTGATTTTAAGCTGGTCGGGACCAACACCGTCAAGAGGGGATATGAGTCCGTGAAGCACGTGGTAAAGACCTGAAAACTCCCTTGTTTTTTCAAAAGTGAAAATATC
Organism: Clostridia bacterium; assembly: GCA_017624675.1. Taxonomy (GTDB): domain Bacteria; phylum Bacillota; class Clostridia; order Oscillospirales; family Acutalibacteraceae; genus UBA737. The sequence continues at coordinate 30,637 of JAGAMO010000015.1, forward strand.
TTTAGGTTCGGCAACCACACAAATTACCGACTTGTCACGACCAATATTTTCACAAATATCGCAAATTTCTTTGTCAGTAAAACCTTGACAACATTTACAAAAGTGTATTTTCTGACGGGCGTTTACCAAAGCATCAGCAAACTTTTGAGCCCTTTCGGGTGGTTGATTTAAAATGCTGTATGCAAGGCGTTGAGCCGTTTTTTTGCCAATGCCCGGCAGTCTTTCAAACTGACTGATAAGCTCGTTTAAGGGTACAATGTTGTTATTCATAATTAAAAGAGTCCCGGCATATTAAGTCCGCCGGTAATAGCTCCCATTTCTTCCTCTGCGGTTTTAATTGCATTGGTGATAGCCTCGTTTACAGCAACTGTAACAAGGTCTTCAAGCATCTCGCTGTCATCGGGGTCGATAGCATCGGGATTAATTTTAATGGATTTAATTAAATGCTTACCGTCAACAGTGACCTCAATCATACCGCCGCCTGAGGTGGCGGTGTATTCTCTTTGCTCTAAATCTGCTTGAAGATTTGTCATATCCTCTTGCATTTTTTGAGCCTGTTTAAGCATTTGATTCATATTGCCGGCACCACCGGAGTTGGGGATTCTAACTTTCATTTTTATTTTCTCCTAATTAAATTTCAAAATTTTTAAGCCTTTGAGCTATAACATCAAGCGGGTCTGCCTGAGCGTCGGTTGAGGGAGCTTTGTAGGGACCTAATTTATAGGTTTTGCCTAAAATTTCCTCGGCACAAGCACGGATACAGTTTTTATAGGTGGGATTTGTGCCGTTTACGAGACTTCTAAACTGTTCGTTTTTAGAGTCTATAAGCAGATAATCGCCTTTGATATATGCTCTGGAGCCTGTTAAAACGCCGCCCATTAAAGGCTGTTTTTGTTTTATAAGATAAATAATATCGTTCCAGTTTTCAACCTCGGTTATATCGTCTGCGGAAACCGCAGGTTTAACGGGTTCGGGCGGTAAATCCTCAGGCTCGGGAATTTCTTCCTCTTCGGGTATTTCCTCGACCTTTTTGGTTTCAAGGATTGGTTTTGCTGGTTTGAAATTTCCTTTTTCCAAGGCGGAAATCCGTCTTTCGAGTGATTCTATATCAGAAGAAAGGGAAGGGTTACAAAGCTTAATAATTGCCATTTCCATTTCACAGCGGCGGTTTCCGTTTTGCATTAAAAGGGCGCTTTGCTGTAAAATATTAAGGCAATAAATAATCTCTTTGATATCAAACAAAGCGGCTTGTTTTTCAAGGTCCTGTAACCTTCTTTTTGAACAAACTATCGGCTTTTTATCGCCACGCACAGTTTTGATAATCATTAAATCTCTGAAATGCTGCGTAAGTTCGCTAAGAAGTCTTAACATATCAACCGAGGAATTATTCAACTCGTCGAGTAAGAGCAAGGCTTTTTGAGTGTCAGCATTTTTGAGGCAGTCGGTAAGCTCTAAAAGATAATCATTACCTGCCATAGCACAAACGCCTTCAACTGTGCTTTCACGAATTTCTTTACTGCTTGAAGCACATAAATCCAAAATAGAAAGAGCATCTCTCATACCACCGTCGGCAACCGATGCAATTAATGTTGCGGCTTCGTCGGTAACAGTAAAGCCTTCTTTGCTTGCTACATATTGAATTCTCTCAGCAATCTTCTCGCCGTCAATTCTTCTGAAATCAAAGCGCTGACAACGGGAAAGAATTGTTGCGGGAAGCTTGTGGACTTCGGTTGTTGCGAGAATAAAAATAACGTGTGCGGGAGGCTCTTCAAGCGTCTTCAAAAGGGCATTGAAAGCACCGGGGGAGAGCATATGCACCTCATCTATGATATATACACGATATTTGGAATTAGCAGGGGTGAAGTTAATGAGTTCGCGAAGCTCACGAATATTATCAACACCGTTGTTTGAAGCAGCGTCAATTTCAACAATATCAGTGTTTTCTTCACTTGCAAAGGCTTTGCACTGTTCACATTCAAGGCAAGGGTCGCCACCCTTAACTTCAAGACAGTTTACTGCTCTTGCTAAAATCTTAGCACAACTGGTTTTACCTGTACCTCTCGTACCGGTAAAAAGATAGGCGTGAACTGTCTTGTTTTGCGAAATTTCTTTTTTAAGAATATTTGTGATGTGTTCTTGACCTACAACATCAGAAAAGGTTTCAGGACGGTATTTTCTGTAAAGAGCCTGATATGACATTACTTCACCTCTTAAAAATTAAAATTGCGTACCAGAGTGTACGAATGAGCCGATTTACTGCGGCACACGGAAATACTGCTTAATGCTGCTCGGTTCCCCGCCTGACATGGTTCACAGCGTCCCGTTGCACAGGACCCGCCCATTCGCACACTCCCGTACGCAAATTACATATAAGATTTTAACACATTTAAGCCGCTATTACAAGTATTAAATATAAATTAATATAAAATATTGAAAAAAATACAATTAGATGGTATAATATATTGAATTATTATAATTTGAAAGGTAAATTTTTATATATGTTTTTCGAGAGATGGGATGTCCTTGACGAAAACGGCAAATTCTTAGGAAAAACCGTTATGAGGAACAAGGCATATTTTAAACCCGGTGAATATCACTTGGTGGTGCATATTTGGGTGGTTTCAAGCGACGGTAAAGTGCTCTTGCAACGCCGTTCAGATACTAAAAAACTTATGCCAGGTGAGTGGGCTGCAACGGGCGGCGCCGCAATTTCGGGTGAAGATTCTTTTACAGCGGCTTCCCGTGAACTTAGGGAGGAACTTGGTATTAAGTCTGATGAGACTACGCTAAAAAAAATATTACGCCTTAAAAGACGAAATTCCTTACTTGATATTTGGATGATAGTAAGCGATTTGCCTGTTGAGGCATTAAAATTACAGAAGTCTGAGGTTGCCGAGGCTAAATGGGTAAGCTTAGATGAATTCAAAAAGATGGTAAAAGAAAATAAATTCCATAACTATGGAAGAGAATATTTTGAAAGATTGTTTGAAAAGATTTCGCATTACAAAGGAGAAAATCAATGAGTATAGATACAAAGGGTATCAGCTGTGTTCGTTGCCGTTCATACCTTTTTGAAGATGACGATGTGGTATATTGCCCTGTTTGCGGTGCACCACATCATAGACAGTGTTATAACGATTTAGGTCACTGTGCTTTAGAGGAATTTCACGGCACGGAAAATGAATATAAGCGTGAGATAGTTGTTGAAAAAGCGGAAGTTAAAGAAACTCAAAAAACAAAATGCAGAATGTGCGGCGAGGAATATGACACCTCATTAGAAAAATGTCCAAATTGTTCGTCTGCGAATTTCAGCCGAATAGTAGTTAATTCTTTTGATTTGTTAGGCGGTGTACCTAAGGACCAAGATTTGGGCGATGGTGTAACAGCAGATGAAGCAAAGAACTTTGTTTTTGCAAACACCCACCGTTATATTCCAAAATTTGCTTCTTTTAAAGGCGGCAAAAAGGTTTCCTGGAATTGGTTGGCTTTTTTATTCCCGGGTGCGTGGATGCTTTCAAGAAAGATGTATAAATACGGCATCTTTTCACTTATGCTTTCAGTAATTGCTAATTTCTTGGCTTATCCGTTAGCAATTAAATATGCTAATTTAGGAATTGACATTACAAGATTTACCTATGAAAACTATAATCAGGTTGCCGAAAGTATTCCTCAAATTGGTGTGCTTGTAATTGCACTTGCTTTTTTGGGAAGCTTGATTGATATTGCCCTGAGAGTGCTTTCCGGATTATTTGGAGATTATTTATATAAAAATCATACAATTAAAACCGTTAAGAAAATCAAAAGTGAAAGCAACGATATCGTGGCTGATTACCGTAAATTCGGCGGAGTTAACTTTTTGCTTTTCTTTGCTGGACTTATGACAGTACAGTATGTTCCTTTGATATTATCCATATTTTTACTTTAATGAGGCATTATTATGAGAATTAAAAAGGCAATTATTCCCGCAGCAGGATTGGGAACAAGGGTTTTACCCGCATCTAAAGCTATGCCCAAGGAGATGCTTCCAATAGTTGACAAACCTGCCATTCAGTATATCGTTGAAGAAGCGGTAAAGGCAGGTATAACCGATATTTTGATTATAACCAACCGTGGAAAAGGTATAATCGAAGACCATTTCGACTATGCTATTGAACTTGAAAATATGCTCGAAAAAAGAGGAAATACAGCGGTTTTAAATGAGGTTAGAAAACCTGCAGAACTTGCGAATATTTATTACATTCGCCAAAAGGTTACAAGAGGCTTGGGCGACGCTGTTTTAAGAGCAAAAGAATTCGTTGGTGATGAGCCTTTTGCTGTGCTTTACGGCGACGATGTGATTGTGGGCGAAATTCCCGCTATTGGTGAGCTATGCGAAGCTTATGAAAAATACGGCAAAAGTGTTGTGGGTATAAAAGAAGTGCCTGACGAATTGCTTGTAAAATACAGTTCTCTAAAGACTGAAAGGTTAGATGATAAAATTCATAGTGTGACAGATATGATTGAAAAACCGTCACTCGACAAGAAATTTTCAAACTTCTCGGTTTTGGGTCGATGTGTTTTGAATAGCGAGGTATTTGAAATTTTAGAGCGCATTCCTTTGGGTGCAGGTGGGGAATTGCAACTGACCGATGCTATGGCAGAAATTTCCAGAACTAAAGGTATGACTGGCGTTGAATTTTCGGGTACACGCTATGATATGGGTAATAAATTCGGCATATTAAAGGCTAATATAGAGGTTGGTCTAAACCATCCCGAAATCGGCGACGAATTAAAGAAATATATAAAAGAAATTTCAGAAAACTTTTAAATACAATTTAACATAATTGAAAGGAGATGAGAATATGGGCTTTAAAAAGTGGGTGGTTTCTGAGTTTGATAAGCAACTTGCTAAGGAATTAGCGGCAGAATGTGATGTTGACCCAATAGTTTCTCTAATTGCATCTTCGCGCGGATACTCTGACCCTATGGAACTTGAACAATTTTTGTCCGATGAGCCTGTGTTTTCAAATCCTTTTGTCACGGCTGATATTGTCTTGGCTTCAGAAATTATAAATGCCGCTATTGAGGACAATAGAAAAATTGCAGTCTTCGGTGATTATGACTGTGACGGTGTTGTTGCTACTGCATTGATGTTTAATTATCTTAAAAGCAGAAATGCCGACTGTATTTATTACATACCCGACCGCTTTAAAGAAGGTTATGGTATGAATGAGGAATCGGTCTATGAATTGCAAAGTCAGGGTGTTCAGTTAATAATTACCGTTGATAACGGAATTTCTGCTACCCACGAAATCAAACTTGCTAAAAGTTTAGGATTAGATGTTGTTGTAACCGACCACCATTTACCTAAAGAAACCTTACCTAAAGCAGATGCCGTTGTTGACCCTTACCGCAGTGACTGTCCATCTGAGTTTAAGGAAATTTGCGGAGCAGAAGTGGCATTCAGGCTTATTTGTGTTATGGAAAACAAAGAGCCTGAGGAACTTTTACCGTATTTTGCGGATATGTTGAGCCTAGCGGTTATTGCGGATATAATGCCCCTTACAATGGAAAACCGAAGCATTGTAAAATATGGTGTAAGGAAACTCAGAACATCTCCGTTAACTGGCCTTTCGGCACTGATGAGTGTTGCGGGGTTAGAGCAGAAAAGCATAACCGCAACTAGAATTGCTTTTGGACTTTGTCCACGCATAAATGCGGCGGGTAGAATGGGCGACGCTGCCCGTGCTGTAAAGCTTCTTACTTGCGATAATATGCTAACTGCTTTGGGTATTGCAAATGAAATTGACAGTGAGAATACTTTGCGTCAACAAACCGAAAAATCTATTTTATGTGAAGCACTAAACTTGGTGAAAAGTAATGGTTATGCAAATCAAAGAGTAATTGTTTGTGAAGGTAAAAACTGGCATCAGGGAATAATTGGTATTGTTGCGGCTAAAATAACCGAAAAATATGGAAAACCTACAGTTTTAATTACTGTTGATGATGAAGGTAATGCTCACGGCTCGGGCAGAAGCATTGAAGGATTTCCACTGTTTGACGCTATTAAGAGTTGTGAAAATCTGCTACAAAAATTTGGCGGTCACGAGTCTGCAGCCGGTGTTAGTTTAAGACAAGAAAATATTGAGAAATTCAGGCAAAGTATTAATGAATTTGCTGAAAACATAGATTCGGTAGCACCTGTGCTACATATCGATTGCCGTCTTAATGTTTCGGCGCTAAGTGTGGATTTAGCATCAGCTTTAAAGTCTCTTGAGCCTTTCGGTGCAGGAAACCCTGTGCCCGTATTTGGTATTTGGGGTGTAAAGCTTGAAAGAATAATGCCTATATGCTCAGGCAAACACTTACGATTGCTTTTTAGCAAAGGCGCAAATACATTTACAGCAATGCTATTTTGTGTGGGTGTTGAAAGTTTTTGTTTTTCTGTAGGTGATGTTCTAGATTTAGCTGTCACTTTAGATGAAAATATATATAAAGGCGAGCTAAATCTTACCATTAATATCAAAGCCTTAAGAATGAACGGTACTGACGACGAAAAACTGTTTGAAAGTTTATATCTTTGGGAAAAAGCGGCTAACAAAATGGAAGCCGATTTTACTGCAATTTGTCCCACAAGAGAAGAAGTGGGAGCGGTTTATAGATATGCGCTACAAGGTGAAGTATTGCTTGATAAGATTAAGTATAATTTTGTAAATTCTCTCGGCTTAGGCAAGACTTTGGCCTGTACCAAAATTTTAGAAGAACTGAATTTAATTAAAATAACAGAAAAAGGTCTCGCTTTAGCTATTAAAACAAATGAAAAAACTAATTTGGAGTTATCTGATACATATAAATTTTTAAAGGAGGGGGAGAAAATATGAACGCCGAACAGATTAAGAATTATGAAGAATTATTGCAATGTATGGAAAAATTCGGTTCAAAGTACAACTTAGACCTAGTCAAAAAAGCCTATGAGTGGTGTGTTATGGCACATGAGGGTCAAAAACGCCGCACTAATGAAGATTATTATATTCACCCCTTCAATGTTGCTAAAATAATTGTTTCTTTAGGACTTGACAGCGAGTCTATTGCTGCCGCACTTTTGCACGATGTTATTGAGGATACAAAATATACCTCTGAGGATATTATTCGTGAGTTTGGTGCAGAGGTAGAACTTTTGGTTGACGGTGTAACCAAAATTGGACGACTTAATTTCTCTTCTAAAGAACAGCAACAGGCAGAGTCTTTAAGAAAAATGCTTATTGCTATGGGTAAGGATATAAGGGTTATTATCATAAAACTAGCCGACCGACTCCATAACATGAGAACTCTTGATGCTATGCCTGACCAAAAGCAAAGAGATATTTCGGTTGAAACCTTAGAGGTTTATGCACCTATTGCGCACCGCTTGGGTATCAGACCCGTTAAAGAGGAACTTGAAGACCTTTCTATCAGACACCTCGACCCCGTAGGTTACAGTGAAATTGAAAATCTTTTGGCTCTTAGAAAACCACAACGTGAAGAGGTTTTAGAGGAAATTAAAAGTAATATAGCCATAAGACTGAAAACTGAAATGCCCGATGTTAAAATGAAGTTCCAAAGCCGTGTTAAATCTATACACGGAATATACCGCAAGATGTATAATCAGGGCAGGGACTTCGACGAAATTTATGATATTTACGCTATTCGCATTATTACCGACAGTGTTGCTAACTGCTACAATATTTTAGGTATAATGCACGATATGTTCCGTCCTATTCCTAATAGATTTAAGGACTATATATCTACACCTAAGCCTAATATGTATCAATCGCTTCATACCACAGTTATCGGTCGTGCTGGAATACCCTTTGAAATTCAAATAAGAACTGCCGAAATGCATCATACTGCAGAATTTGGTATTGCGGCACACTGGAAATATAAAGAGGGTGTTACCGAAAATAACGACAGTATGAACGAGCGTCTTTCTTGGATTAGACAAATTCTCGAAAGTCAAGATTCGGCTAATGACCCAAGCGAACTTGTTCGCAGTATTAAGGTTGATTTATCAGAAGAAGATGTTTTCGCCGTTACACCTAAGGGCGATGTTATAAACCTACCCGTTGGTGCCACTATTGTTGACTTTGCTTTTGCAATACACTCGGCAGTTGGCATTAAAATGGTTGGTGCAAAGGTTAACGGTAAAATCGTTCAGATTAACCATAAAATTAAAACGGGTGAAGTAATTGAAATTTTAACAACCAATCAAGAGGGTAGAGGTCCCAGTCGAGATTGGCTTAATATTGCAGTAACCTCAAGTGCAAAGGCAAAAATTCGCTCTTGGTTTAAAAAGGAAAAAAGAGAGGAAAATATTGCCGAGGGTAAACTTGAACTAGAAAGAGAAATTCGCAAAAATCAAATCAATTTCCGTGATGGAGAATACGAGGAGTATATCGAAAATCTTTCTCATAAGCTTAAATTCGCAAATCCTGACGAGTTTTATGCGGCTATTGGATACGGCGGTCTTTCTCTTTCAAAAACCGTTACACGCATAAAAGAGGACGCAAATAAGCGAAATGCTGCAGCAAAGAATCTCAATACAGTACCCAAAACAGTTGCTCGTCAGACAAAATCAAGCGAGGGTGTTATTGTTGAGGGGATTGATAACTGCTTAGTTAAACTTTCTAAATGCTGTAATCCCTTGCCCGGCGAGGATATTATCGGATTTATCACAAGGGGTCACGGTGTTTCTATCCATAAGCGTGACTGCAATAATGTGCCTCGCATTATTTCCGAAGCACAAGAGCCCGAAAGATGGATTAATGCCTACTGGGATAATAAGAATAGCGAAAGCTTTACCTCTACTTTACAGGCAATGCTTATAAACCGTGACGGTGTTGTAATTGACGTTATGAACGCACTTAATAATATGAGAGTGCCTGTTCACAGCATTAATGCAAAGGAAATGAAAGACGGAAATTGCTCTGTAATGATGACTGTAAGCGCTGAAAGTATTGAGCATTTAAGAAGCATTATCGCCCGTCTTGAGAAAATTGAGGGTGCGTACCACGTGGAAAGGATTAACCAGTAATGAAGGCTGTTATTCAAAGAGTTTCTTCTGCTTCGGTTAGCGTTGAAGGCGAAGTTGTTGGAAACTGTCAAAAAGGCTATATGATTTTGTTCGGTGCCGAGAAGGGCGACAGTGAAAAAGAAGCCGAGCTTTTAGCTCGAAAGGTTTCGGCTTTAAGGATTTTTGCCGACGATGATGATAAAATGAATTTGTCAATACTTGATGTAGACGGTGAGGTTTTGGCAATTTCGCAGTTTACTCTTTTGGCAGATGTAAAGAAAGGGAACAGACCCTCCTTTATAAACGCTTTGGAACCCCAAAGAGCAAACGAACTTTATGAGTATTTTTGCGAGTGTTTGAAAAACTTAGGCATAAAAAAGGTTGCCAAAGGTATTTTTGGCGCCGATATGCAGGTAAGCCTTATAAACGATGGACCTGTGACAATCCTTTATGATACAGATATTTGGAGTAAAAATTAATGAAAATAACCCCTTTAAATATATGGATGACAAATTGTTATCTTATTGAGACCGAAAAAACGGCAATTATCATTGACCCCGCGTTTAAAAGACAAAAATTAGTGGACTTTTTAAAAGAAAACGAGCATAAGGAAAGACTTGTTTTAATTACTCACGGTCATTTTGACCATATTGGCGGTGCTGTAAATCTTCGTGAAGAAACGGGAGTTAAAATAGGTATAGGAGCTTTGGATAATCCCGCTTTGTCAGATGATGATTTAAATTGCGCGGCTAGTTTTAATCGCAGTTTAACCCCCTTTGACGCAGACTATTTGTATAACGACGGAGATATTGTCAAAGTTGGGGATATAGAGTTAAAGGTTATTGCTACTCCTGGTCATACTGTTGGCGGAGTTTCTTATACGACCGAAAACCTTGTGTTTACGGGAGATACTTTGTTTAAAGTTTCCGTTGGAAGAACAGATTTTGCAGGTGGAGATTTCAGTGTTTTAGAGAAATCTATTAAAAAGCTTTATACCTTACCCGATGAAACAGTGGTTTATCCAGGACACGGAGAAAGCACTACTATCGGTTTTGAAAAGCAAAACAACCCCTTTGTGAGGCTTTAAAATATGAATTTGTGTTTAATAGGTCATAATTTTCGTTACGAACTTGAAAAGTTGGTGCGAATTTTTATGCCCTTTGAAAAAATCGAGTTTTTTGATACGGAAGTTTCTGCCGAGTGCTTTGCGGTTACAGTTTTAAGCGAAAATACCGCTAAAGCATACTTAAAACTTTATGAAAAAACTGCAGAATGTGAAACCAAACTTGAAAGTCAGGACCCTAAAGAACAGGAACTGAAACTGGCTATTGCACTTTTTGAGTGTTTTGTGGAACTTACAAATTATAAGCCACAATGGGGAATTTTAACGGGTGTCAGACCCGCCAAGCTTTTTTCAAGGCTTTTAAAAACCGATGGTTTAGAAAATACAAGAAGATATTTTAGGGATTATTTAAAGGTTAGCGAGAAGAAAATTTCGCTTTGCGAAAAGACCCATAAAGATGAAGAAAACATCACAAGTCTTTCAAAAAGCAATTCATTTAGTCTTTATGTTTCGGTGCCTTTTTGTCCCACAAGATGCTCTTATTGCTCCTTCGTTTCCCACAGCGTTATGCAGGCAAAAAAACTGATACCTCAATATGTTGAATTTTTGTGTGAAGAAATTAAAAAAAGCGGCAAAATTGCAAGTGATTTGGGTCTTAATTTAGAAACAATTTACATAGGCGGCGGAACTCCCACAACGCTTGACGCCGAGCAGTTGACGAGGGTTATGAAGACTGTTTCTTCAAGTTTTGATTTAAGCAATTTAAGGGAATACACTGTAGAGGCAGGAAGACCTGACACTATAACTGCCGAAAAGTTAATTGCCATTAAAAACGGCGGTGCTACAAGAATTAGCATTAATCCGCAAACAATGAATGACGCGGTTTTAAAGGAAATTGGCAGACAGCATACAGCTATTCAGACTATAGAAGCCTTTAATCTTGCAAGAGGTTTGGGGTTTGACAATATTAATATGGATTTAATTGCGGGTTTGCCAACCGATACCTTAGAAAGCTTTAAAGACACAGTTAATGCGATTTTAAAACTTGACCCCGAAAGTGTAACCGTTCACTCTCTTTCTATGAAGAGGGCGGCAACTCTTTCAACTACAGGTCAGTTACCCGAAATTGAGATAGGCAAGACGGCAAGTGATATGGTTGACTTTGCCTGTGAAACCTTGAGTCAAAAGGGAATAGAACCATATTATATGTATAGACAAAGCAAAACTGTAGGAAATCTTGAAAATGTAGGCTACGCCAAAAAAGGATATGAGTGTTTATATAATGTTTATATAATGGATGAAACACATACAATTTTGGGTTGCGGTGCTTCTGCTGTCACAAAACTCAGAGAGCCTGATGGTGAATTAATTGAGCGTATTTTTAATTTTAAATACCCATATGAATATCTTAGCCGTTTTTTGGAGATAATTTCCAGAAAAGACGGTATAAATAAATTTTATGAAAGATTCAAGGAGGAAATGTGATGGATTTTTTTGAAAATGCTGTTAACAAAGCTAAGGATGTTTTTGATGTAGCCTGTAAAAAGACCGAAGAGGTTGTAAATACAGGTAAGGTTAAATTAGAAATAGCAACTCTTGAAAACAAATTGTCTAAGGATTTCGAAGCCTTGGGTAGAATTTATTTCGAGCAAATCAAAGAAACTGATTGTATGGACGAGGTACATAGTCTTAAATGTGCTATATTTGAAAAGCAAGAAAAAATAGCAAAGTTAAAAGAGGAATTGGATAATCAATGAGCAATTTGAAAATAGCTGTTATTGTGGCAGATGCAGACGAATATTTACCCTTTGCCGAAAGAGTTGAAAAAGGTGAATATGAAGACTATTCTTTTTTAGGGAGAAAGGGTCATGAATTCACTGTTAATACCGAAAAGGGAACGGCCGAGGTTTATTCCTTGCATTGCGGAATTGGTATGGTTAACGCGGCTGCTGCTGCCGCACATTTTGCAACCTTAGGTGTTGATGTTATTTTAAATTACGGTCTTTCGGGTGGTATAAGCGGTATCAGAAAGGGCGAGTTCACACTTGGTACAAAGTTTTTTGAGCACGATTTTGACCTTACCGCTATTGGATATAAACCTTATGAAAAACCCGGTCAGAATTATATTTATGTGGCTGACGAGCGTCTTAATGATTTAATGAAAAAATTGTATCCTGAGGTTAAGAAGGGTGTTGCTGTTTCGGGAGACAGTTTCATTTGCGACGATAACGTTAGAAATACGCTTAAAAATGATTTCGGCGCAATGTCTTGCGATATGGAAACAGGCGCTATCTCCTATGTTTGCAATTTTGCAGATATTCCTTTCCTCAGTTTAAGGCGCATTTCCGACGACGCAGGGGACGACGCTAACACAAGCTATAAAGATATGGTAGGAAATTCAGAAATGCAGATGTCAGATATGATTTTTGAATTTTTACCACATATTATTAATGAGTTATGAGTAAAAGAGAGCAAAATTTAACACAAGCGGGAACTATATTACTTCTTTCTGCAATTATTGTAAAATTAATAGGCGCTTTATTTAAGATACCGCTATCCTCTGACTATGCCTTAGGTGACTTGGGTTTCGGCTATTTTTCTGCCGTGTATGATTTATATACACCTATATATACTTTGGCTTTGTCGGGTTTTCCCGTTGCGATAGCTAAAATCACCGCCGATATAACATCAAAGAACGATATAAACAGTGAGGCAAGACTTCATTTTTCGGCTTTGAAATTGGTCTTTCTAATAGGAATAATAGTCACTTTTCTTTTTTGCGCCATAACATTTCCTATGATTCTTTTACAAAGTGAAAACAAAAGCGCTGTTTTCGGTATAATTGCTATTGCACCGTCGGTACTTGTTTGCAGTATCGTGTCGGTTTACAGGGGATATTTCGAGGGAAGAAAGAATATGTTTCCTCCCGCTATCTCTAATATTATTGAAGCCCTTGGCAAACTTGTTTTAGGACTTTTGGGTGCAATTATTACTGTAAAACTAACGAAAAATCCCGCTCTTGCTTCTGCGGCGGCACTTTTAGGTATAACTTTGGGTACGGTAGTGTCATTGATTTATATCAAACTCAGATATAATAAAGACAATCGCTTTGTTTGTGTTTCTGCTGAGGATAAAAAGTATCAAAGCGGAATGCGAAAAGAATTATTAGCAATCATTATTCCCGTTGCTATCGCATCACTTTCTATGGGAATCGTGGGGCTTATTGATTCCCTAACATTAAGACCTTTACTTCATGCTCTTTTGCAAAAAAACAATGAGTATGGTGAGATACTCCTTGCAGGGACAAGTTATAAAAATGTCAGTATATCCGAAATTTCAACAATAATTTACGGTATCAAGAGTAAAGCACACACACTGTTTCATTTAGCCCCCACCCTTACTATGTCTTTTGGCATTGGAGCAGTACCGCTTGTTACTCAGTATTTCGCAGTCAAAGACAAAGAAAATGTAAAGAAAAATGTGGATTCCTGCCTTAAGTTTTCGGCTGTTTTATCAATGCCCATTGCTTTAGGTTGCCTCTTTTTAAGCTTTGGAATAATGACACTTCTTTACAGTGATAAATCTGCTGTTTTGGGTGGTAGAATTTTGCAACTTTATAGCATAGCCTCTCTATTTGCGGCGCTTACTATTCCTACAACAGCATTGCTTCAGGGAATATCCCGTCAAAAAGAGGCACTTATAAGTATTGGAACAGGCGTTGCATTAAAATTGATACTTAATTTAATTTTAGTTCCAACTATCTCTTTTAATGTATACGGCGCTGTTATTGCTTCACTTATATGTTTTGGTGTAACCTTTCTTTTGAATTTGATTTTCTTGATAAAGGGTTTGGGTTTTGTACCTGATGTTATAGGAACGCTTGTAAAGCCCTTAATTGCGGCTTTAGTTTGCACAGTAACCGCGTATTTTGTGGGTAATATGATTACCACAAATTTTGGTACTGTTTTGGCAATTGGCTTTGCTGGTATTATATATGTCGTTTTTTTATTACTCTTAAAGGTTATTACAGTTAACGATGCTAAAGAATTATTGAAAATTAATTAAAAAAGCATAACAATTATGTATTTTTAAAAAAATGTCAAAAATCTATTGATTTTTTGGAAAAAGTATAGTAATATTATATAGTACTAATAATCCTATAGGTAAGGAAAATTATAAAAAAGATGGAGGTTCATAATTATGAACAAAACAGAATTAGTAGCTGCAATTGCTGATAAGGCTGGCATTGCAAAGAAAGATGCTGAAAAGGCTCTTGCTGCTTTTGTTGACACTGTTTCCGGTGAATTAAAGGCTGGCGGCAAAATTCAACTCGTAGGTTTCGGTACTTTTGAGGTTCGCGCTCGTGCTGCAAGAACCGGTAAAAACCCCAGAACCGGTGAGAAGATTAATATTGCTGCTTCCAAGAATCCCGTTTTCAAGGCTGGTAAAGCTTTAAAAGACGCTATCAACTAATTGATTGATTTTTTTAGCCGCCTATATATGGCGGCTAAAATTTTGGAGAAAATATGAGACTTGATAAGTATTTAAAGGTTTCGCGTATTATTAAAAGGAGAACTGTTGCTAACGAAGCCTGTGATGCAGGTAGAGTGACGGTTAACGGCAAGGTTGCCCGAGCATCTTATGATGTTAAAATAGGGGATATAATTGAAATCTCCTTTGGAACAAGAAACTTTAAGGCACAGGTTACCGCCGTTAACGAAGTTGTTAAAAAAGACGACGCGCAAAACCTATATATTCTTTTGTGATTAAACCGCTTTAAAAGCGGTTTTTTGCATATTTAATTCCCTTTTTTAATATATTTTAAGAGAAAATATATTAGGAGGAAAACTAGTGGAAGAGGGTATTCGTAAAAGCCACAATATAATCGTAGAGGACCGCAAAAAATTTACATTAACAGGTGTTAAAGAAGTTCTTTCTTTTGATGAAAATGAAATTTCTCTTGATACTGTGCTCGGCAAGGTTTCTCTGAAAGGTGAGGAGTTAAAACTTGGACAGTTTGATACTCAAAAGGGTGATATTTCTGGCTCGGGTAAAATATATGCTTTTGTTTACACTGGGGAAGAGTCAAGCGGTGGCTTTTTTTCCCGTCTGTTTAAATAATTATGTGGGAAATAGATAACTTACTGCAGATTATCAATTTTGCAAGGTCGTTGTGCCTTGGTGCTGTTTTTTGCCTAATTTATGACATTTTACGAGCACTCAGGACGCTTTTCGATTTTTCTGCTGTTAGGATATTTTTTCAAGATATTGTATTTTCATTACTTTCGGCTTTTATTACCTTTGTTTTCTTATTAAGTGTTACAAACGGAGAACTAAGAGGCTTTGTTTTTATTAGTATTGCTTTTGGATTTTTAATTTCAAGATTCACAATTTCTAGAGCTTGGGTTTGGCTTTTAAAAATTATTATAGGTTTTATAAAGTCGGGGTTTTACGCGGTTTCTAAGGCTTTTTATGCTGGTTTTGATACCGTAGAGCGAAATATTATAATTTTTTCCAAAAAAAGCGTGAAAGATTTGAAAAAACTCTTGAAAAATATGCGTAAACTGTTGTATACTAAACAAGATAGAAAAGTTTAGGAGCTGTGCTATGAAGCGAAGACCTAAAAAGGATAAGAGTATCATTTTAAGACTTTTTGTTTTGCTTGTTTGCGGTTATTTTACTGTGACCTTAGCAACGCTTTGGGGCGACTTAAATGATAGCATAAAAGAACTTGATTCTTTAAAACAACAATTAAGTATTGAACAAAATGAAGTTAAAGAACTTAAGGAAATTTTAAAGGATGAGTCGAATGTTTCCTTAATTGAAAAAGCGGCGAGGGAACGACTTGGTTTCATTTATTCTAATGAACAGGTTTTTGTTGATATTTCAGGCGAATGATTTTAAAATTTTTCTAAAATTTGGGGAGGATTTCTTTCTTATATGGAGTTAACTGTAGGTCAAATTGTTGAGGGAAAAATAACCGGTATTACCGCATTTGGTGTGTTCTTGGACATTGGTGACGGCAAATCGGGTTTGGTACATATTTCTGAGGTTTCAAGAACTTATATAAACGACCTTAATGAGGTTGTTAAGGTTGGCGACCAGGTAAAGGCTAAAATTTTAAATATCGGTGAAGACGGTAAGATTTCCCTTAGTATAAAACGAGCAACCGAGCCTGAAAAAAAGGAACCCAGAGAGCGCCGTGAAAGACGAGCTGTTGCACCATCAAAACCCGACAATTCCTATGTTTGGACTCCTAAAAAAAGCGAGTCTGCAAGTTTTGAGGAAATGATGAACAAATTCAAGCAGACAAGCGATGAAAAATTTTCCGATTTAAAGAGAAAAAATCCCGAAGCCAAGCGTTCAAAACGCGGCGCAATGAAATAATAATCTGACGGAACCGCAAAACGCAGTTCCGTCTTTTAATTGAGGTATAAAATGGATAAAATTAATTTAGTGGCTCCTTGCCTTTTTGGTGTTGAGAGTATTGCGGCTGATGAATTCCGCCGTATGGGTTTTGAAGATGTTGTTACCGAAAATGGTAGAGTTTTGCTTTCGGGCAACAGCAATATGTTGGCAAGAGCTAATATTTGCTCTCGATTCGCTGAGAGAATCTTAATTAACGTTGGCGAATTTTCTGCTCTTACTTTTACAGAGCTTTTTGACGGCGTTAAGGCTTTACCTTGGGAAAACTTTATTGGTCGTGATGATGCTTTTCCCGTAAACGGTTGGAGTATAAATTCCAAACTTTTCAGTATTCCTGACTGTCAGTCTATTATCAAAAAGGCTATTGTCGAAAGACTTAAACTTAAATATAACATCAGTTATTTTGCCGAAACCGGTCCTGAGTATAAAATCCGTTTTTCAATTATGAAGGATTCGGTCACTATGATGATTGACACCTCGGGCGAGGGTCTTCATAAAAGGGGATACCGCAGAAATTCAAATGATGCACCTTTGAAGGAAACACTTGCGGCATCAATGTGCGATTTGGCTAGAATTTATCCTGACACAAAGCTTTTTGACCCATTTTGCGGAAGCGGTACAATTTTAATTGAGTCGGCTTTGATGGCAAAAAATATTGCTCCTGGTTTAAGACGCTTTTTTGCGGCTGAAAGATTCGGTTTCTTGGATTCTAAAATCTGGCAAGAGGAACGCACAAGAGCACAGGATTTAATAAGACCCACCGTTGATTTTGTCGCTCAAGGCTTTGATATTGACAAAAATGCGGTCGAGCTGACACTTGCTAATGCTAAAAAAGCGGGTGTTGAGAAATATGTTAAGGCATCTGTTGCGGATATAAGAGATTTTACACCACCAAAGGAAAGATGTCTTACCATTACAAACCCACCCTACGGCGAACGTCTTTTAGATGTTAAGGCGGCTGAGGAGCTTTATACTGTTATGGGACAGCGTTTTATTCAAGGGGACGGACAAAAGTATTTTGTTATAAGTCCACACGATTTGTTTGAGGACTTTTATGGCAAGAAAGCTGACAAACGCCGCAAACTTTATAACGGTATGATTAAATGCCAACTCTTTATGTATTTTAAAGGAAAAAATAGGCAATAAGAAAAAACTCCAAGAACATTATGTTCTTGGAGTTTTTGGTGGAGCTTTGCCACTCAAATCCGAACTATATGGTCGAGTCGCTAATTTAAGATTAGTACAAGACTTTATGACGGATTGGGTGTCGAGCCCCTCGACTGGTGGAGATAAGCGGGATCGAACCGCTGACCTCTTGAATGCCATTCAAGCGCTCTCCCAGCTGAGCTATACCCCCGAATGTTTGTATTCTACCATAAGACCGATTAAATTGCAAGACTTTTTTAGATAAAAAGAAACTCCCATAAAGGGAGCTTCTTTTTATGCTCTTAAATATAAATTTCTTTCATTTCGGTGTTTGTAAACATTTAACGCTAAACCTACGCCTAAGTATAAACATAAAAGCGATGTTCCGCCTGAACTAAAGAAGGGGAGGGTTATGCCGATAACGGGCAGTACCGAGGTGCACATTCCAATATTAATAACCGACTGTGCAAATATCATTGCAAATACGCCGATACAAATGTATTTGCCAATATCATTAGAACAAGTTTTTGCGGTTTTTATACATCTAAGGCATATTGCTGTTAGCAGAATTATAACAGCGGCACAACCGAGGAAACCAAATTCTTCGCCGATGCCTACAAATATAAAGTCGTTATGTCCCTCGGGCACGGTACCTGCTTGAGTCAAAACACCCTTTAAATAACCCTGCCCCGTGAAACCACCGCCTGCAAGAGCGCGACGCCCGAGCCATTGTTGATAGCCAACACCTTTTATATCAGCGTCGATATCAAACAATAACATAATTCTTGCTCGTTGCTCATCATTCATTACAAAGAAATATATAAAAGGAGAGGCAACAATAGCGGCGCCAAAAGCAGATGCAAAATACTTCCAAGAAAGACCTGCAGCCCACATCATAAAGAGCATCATAATGCCGAAAACAAGGGCTGTGCCGTCGTCACCTTGAAAGTGTATAAGCAAAACGGGTGCGCCACCGTGAGCCAAGAGGGGGATTAAGTATCTTGGCTTATTTATATTGTTCTTTATTCGGTTTAAATGCAGACTAAAAGTTACGATAAAACAAATTTTAAGTAATTCTGAGGGCTGGAAGGTGGTTATTCCCAAGTCGAGCCAAGCTTTATCATCGGTTCCTTCGGGGGCAAAACCTATGAAAAATGTTAGTATAACAGGGATGACACCTAAAGCAGCAATTAAATACCACTTATCATAGATTCTTTCAAAGTCGAAAGATGAAATTACGAGTGCGGCAATAAGCCCTAAAACCATACAGCCAAACTGCACGATTACAGGACGGAAACTATCTTTATGATGTGTTGCAGAAAAAACCGCAAAGCAACCGTAGAGGGTTGTGAAAAAGCACAAAGACAACAAAACTTTGTCCGATTCTCGGAAAAAATCTGCAAAGCGTTGAAACAAACGTATCATTAGTTAACATCCTTTGAATTGATATTCTGAATCTATTATATTTTATAAAATATTAATATGCAAGAGAAAATATTTTAAGGTTTTTTTAATATATTATTTAATTGACAAGAATAATTGATTGTGTTATAATTGACCGTGTATAAGATACAATGTTTGGAGTATGTCAACGTGGGCAAAAAGAAATTATTATGGATTATTGCTTTAGTAGTTGCATGTGCTTGCTTTTTGTCTTGCGCTGGATATTTTCTAATAGATTATTTGCATTATAAATCTATAACCGATATATCAGGAGCGCAGGATAACGATTCAAATGTGTCATCTGCAAAAAAGCAAGTTCATGTTCCTGTTGATTTTGAAGAACTAAAAAAAGTAAACGACGATATTTATGCTTGGATTAGAATACCTTACGCCGACGAAGAGGATAAATATATTGCCGATTACCCAATTTTGCAAAGTAATAGTGAAGATGGTAAAAGCTATTATTTAAACCATAATGTAAACCGCAAAAGTTCTGTATATGGCTCAATTTACACACAGGATTATAATGCGAAAGATTTTAATGATTTCAATACCTTGATTTACGGACACAATATGAAAAACGGTACTATGTTCGGAACCTTAAAAAAGTATAGAAATAAGGAATTTTTCAATAAAAACCGTGAAATTGAAATTTATATGCCGGACCGTATTATGAAGTACAAAATATTTGCAGCATATGTTTTTGATGACCGTCATATAATGTTAAGCTTTGATTTTGAGGATGAATCAGAACGCGAAACTTACTTGGATACTGTTTTTTCAAAAAGAAGCTTATATAACAACTTTGCAGATGATATCACCGTAGATACTGATGATAGAATTATTACACTTTCTACCTGCACCAACAATGATAGGGAGCGTTATTTAGTACAAGGAGTTTTAGTTTATGACAGCGATGCCGACTCCTGATGAAAACATCGAGGTATTGTCAGAAACAAAAAAGCCGTTAAAACACAAAAAACTGATAATTGTTTTATCTCTTGTTTTAGTGTTTTGTATAGCCGTGGTTTCATCCTTATTTATAATAATAAAGTTGGGTGAAATTCGTTTAAAGAATAGTTTAGTTTCTGCCGAAAAGGTTGAAGCTGAAAAAGATGAAGATGACTTCGATGTTATTTATCATAATGGCAAGAAGTATAAGTATAATGAAAATCTGATAAATTTGTTACTTATTGGTGTTGATCAGGATAACACTGAAAAACAAATCCAAGGTCAAGCCGATGCGCTCTATTTGGTTTCTGTGGATAATAAAGCTGATAAGGTCAAAATTATTAGCATTTCGCGCAACACAATGTGTGATTTTAGCGCTATTGGAATTGACGGTAAAGATTACAGCACTGAACACGGGCAGATTTGCTTAGCTTATGCTTACGGAAATGATGATATACAATCCTCAGAGAACTCTGTCAATGCGGTTTTAAATTTGCTCTATGGGGTGCCAATTAACGGGTATTATACAATTCATTTGGACGCTCTTTCGAAATTGGTTGATGCTGTTGGCGGAGTTACTGTTACAGTAACTAAAGAAGATGCCGATTCCGGATATTATTATAATGCGGACAGGACAATGACTCTTGACGGTAAAGCGGCTTATAGTTATGTTCAAGCACGCGGTAACAGTAATGGACCAAGAGTTGAACGCCACAAAAAATTTATAAGCGGTTTTGTCAGCTCCGCTAAACGAGCAGTTGCAAAAGATTTAACTTTGCCGTTTAAAATGGCTAATGAAATGAAGAAATATTCTACAACCAATATAGATATAACAAGTGCTGTTTATTTAGCAACCGAGGCTCTTGATTGGAATATTGAGTTTGTTAATATTAAAGGTGAATATGCTGTTGAAGACGGTTTGGAAACATATACCGTAGACGAAACAGAATTAAAAAATATGATTATTGGTAATTTTTACATTGAAAAATAGCAATGTAATTTTATAAATTAAGCGGTTTGTTACCCGCATAAAGTGACAGAAAGGAAAGGCGACTATTATGAAAAAAATTATGGTTATCGGCTTAGTTATTGTTATGTGTTTGAGTATGGGTCTCACTGCTTTTGCAGCAAATGGCGGATACATTCAGAGTCCTACTAAGAACAAGGCTCCTGAGTTAGTTGAAGTTACACCTGCAAGCGAAAAGTTAATTATTACTATTACTCCTTTCGCCAAGAGAAACACACTTACAGGCGAAACCGCTGCAAACTTTACTGAGGCTCACGAAGATATCGTTGCTATAAAGAGCGTTGATGTATTAGTACCTGAAGTTAAAGCTGCAGCTGAGAAAGCTAATGTTAAGGTTGAAAACCTTGGAATCAGCGATCTATTTGATGTTTCTGCAAATATGGAGCTTACCGGAGAAGTTACAATTAAGTTAAAGGCTGAAACTGCAAAACATTTTGTAGCACTTCTACATTACCACAACGATACTTGGGAAGTAGTAGAAAATGCTACCGTTAAGGACGGTGTTCTTACATTCTCAGTTAAAGAACTTTCTCCTTTTGCAATTGTTGTAGATAGAGAAAAGGCTACTGTAAGTGCTCCTTTAACTGCTGACAACACTGCTTCTTTTGTTGTTGCAACATTAATGCTTGTTTCTGCTTTAGGCGTAATTGCAATTTCTAAAAAGGTTAAAGCATAATATATTTTAAACTTTGAAACTGTCGGGTTTTGCTCGGCAGTTTTTTGTTTTTTTATATTCTCAAAACCGCAATAATAAATTGACAAATTTGTGATTTTGGTATATACTATATTTATCAAAAGTCTACCTATTGTTATGTTTAAATGATTTTGATAGGAGTGCATCCTTTGGAAAAATTCGTTATAAACGGTGGAAAGCAACTTAACGGAAAAGTTCGTATAAGTGGTGCTAAAAATGCTGCTGTTGCTATATTGCCTGCGGTTTTACTAACAGATGAAACCTGTATAATAGAAAATCTTCCCGAAATCTCTGATGTTGGAGCTATTTTGCGTGTTATTAGAGAATTAGGAGCAGATGTTCGCTATATCAATAAAGATACTGTTGAGATTAACTGTAAAAATGTTAATACCCATATTGTAACAAAGCAAATGGCCGAAAATATGAGAGCTTCAAGTTATTTCTTGGGTGCATTGCTCGGTCGTATGAACAAGGCTCGTGTTGCCCCTCCAGGTGGTTGTGATTTTGGCGTAAGACCTATCGACCAGCATATTAAGGGATTCGAGGCTTTGGGTGCTAAAATGTCCTTTGAAAGCGGTATGGTTGACGGTAAGGCATTTGCTTTGCAAGGCGCGTCAATTTATCTTGATGTTGTTTCTGTTGGTGCTACTGTAAATATTATGTTAGCGGCAGTTAAGGCACAAGGCTTAACTGTTATTGAAAACGCCGCAAAAGAGCCTCATATTGTTGATTTGGCAAACTTCCTTAACTCAATGGGCGCTAACATTATGGGTGCGGGTACAGGTGTTATTAAAATCCGCGGTGTTGAGTCTTTGCACGGCACAACTTACAGCATTATTCCTGACCAAATTGAAGCCGGAACTTATATGACGGCTGTTGTGGCTACTGGCGGAAATGTTGTTATTGACAATGTTATTCCTAAGCATTTAGAGTCTATTTCTGCAAAACTTAAGGAAATCGGTGCCGTTATTGAGGAAGATGACGAATCCTTGCGTGTTATTATGAATAACCGCCCATCTAAATGTAACGTTAAGACCATGCCACATCCTGGCTTCCCAACTGATATGCAACCTCAAATTGCAACACTTCTTACCGTTGCAAATGGGACAAGTATTGTAACCGAGGGTGTTTGGGATAACCGTTTCAGATATGTTGAACAGTTAACTCTTATGGGCGCAGATATTCAGGTTGATGGTAAATCGGCAATTATAACTGGTGTTGAGAAGTTAAAAGCGTCCCCTGTTAAAGCAGTTGACCTTAGAGCCGGTGCGGCTATGATTATAGCGGGTCTTATGGCAGATGGCATAACCGAAGTTGAGGATATTATTTATATTGACCGCGGTTATGAAAATGTTGTTGAAAAGTTCACTGCTTTGGGTGCAGATATCAAAAGGGTATCTGTTATTGAACCCGAAACAGTTAAATTAAAGGAAGCATAGATTTATGGGTTGTCCTATGGGCAACCCTATTTTAAAAGGAGAAAATATGTCTAAAATTTGTCCGCTTTACAGCGGCTCTACCGGAAACTGTACATATATAGGGACAAAAGAGTGCGATATTTTAATTGATGCGGGTGCCTCTTGTAAGGGTATAACAGAGGCACTTAAAAGAGTTGACTCCGATATAGAACGCATTAAATATATTGCTGTAACCCATTCTCACAGCGACCATATAAAAGGCTTAAAAGCCGTCTTAAAGCGCACTGGCGCAGTTTTAATTGGAACTGAAAAAACACTCGCCGAAATTTGCTCAAGAGGATATATCACCGAAAAGAACGAATGCATCAATATTGATAACGGTCCTTTTGAAACGGGCGATATTAAAATTTCGGCTTTTAACACTAGCCACGATGCTGAAGGCTCTTGCGGATATAAGGTTTTTCTCCCTGATGGTAAAATATTTACTATTTGTACTGATACGGGTATAATTACTGACGAAATTCGTGATACCCTAACGGGTAGCGATGTTGTTCTTTTAGAGTCTAACCACGATATTGAAATGCTTAAAAAAGGTCCTTATCCGCCCTTCTTAAAGGTCAGAATTATGTCTGACATAGGGCATATTTCAAATAGCATTTGCGCTTGTGAAATTGCACGTCTTTATAAATTGGGTACTAAAAGATTTATTTTAGGGCATTTAAGTCTTAATAATAATACACCGATTTTGGCAAAAAGCACAAGCGAGTCGGCCTTGATGGACTTGGGTGCTAAAAACGGAAAAGACTACCTTTTAAGCGTTGCAAAACCGCAGGATAACGGGGTAATTATTATATGATTAAATGTAAAATTATCGCTTTAGGCTCCCTAAAGGAAAAATATTTTAAGGATGCTTGCGCTGAATATCAAAAAAGACTTACAAGATTTTGCAATTTAGAAATATGCGAAATCGAGCCTGTAAAATTGCCCGAAAATCCATCGGCAGGGGAAATTGATGCAGCACTTAAAAAAGAGGCAGAGCAAATTATAAAGAAAATTCCTCAAAACTCAAGGGTAATTGCCCTTTGTGTTGAGGGAAAGGAAAAATCAAGCGAAGACTTTGCTTCATATATTGAAGAAGTGTTAAATTTAGGGCAGGGGATTTGCTTTATAATAGGCAGTTCTTATGGATTAAGTGAAGAGGTTAAAAGGTTAGCGAATTTAAGGTTTTCACTGTCTATTATGACCTTTCCGCATAAACTTTTCAGAGTGATGCTCTTAGAACAGCTTTATCGTGGTTTCATGATAAATCAAGGCTCAAAATACCACAAATAAAACAAAAGCCAACCGAAAGGTTGGCTTTTTTCTATGCTCTGATAATCTCGGCGTCTTTGCCCAAAACAGTATCAGCAGTTATAACAATTTTCTTTATTGTCTTGTCAGAGGGGGATTCGAACATATATTTTTGCAAAGTTCCCTCAATTATGGAACGAAGACCTCGCGCACCCGTTTTACGCTCGACTGTGAGTTCGGCGATTTTTTGAATAGCACTGTCATCAAACTCGAGTTCAATGCCGTCCATCTCGAAAAGTGCCTCATATTGTCTTAAAATGGCATTTTTAGGCTCTTTCATAATACGGATAAGGGTTTGCTCGTCCATACCCTTAAGAGCTGTAATAACGGGCAATCTGCCAACAAGTTCGGGGATTAAACCGAACTTTACAAGGTCTTGGTGAGTAGCCAAACTTGAAATATCGGTTGCCTCTAAGCTCTTGGGGGATTTAACCTCTGCGCCAAAACCAAGGCTTGAGCCACCTTGACGCTTTTCAATCACCTTGTCAATGCCGTCAAATGCGCCCGCACATATAAACAAGATATTTGTTGTATCAACCTGTATGAAATCTTGTTGAGGATGCTTTCTGCCACCCTGAGGGGGAACATTGGAAACAGTGCCCTCTAGAATCTTTAAAAGTGCCTGTTGAACACCTTCACCGCTAACATCGCGTGTTATAGATGGGTTTTCGGATTTACGGGCAATTTTATCAATTTCGTCAACATAAATAATTCCGCGTTCTGCCTTTTCAACGTCATAGTCTGCCGCTTGGATGAGTCTTAGCAAAATGTTTTCAACATCTTCGCCGACATAACCCGCTTCGGTCAAAGTTGTAGCGTCGGTAATTGCAATCGGCACATCAAGAATTTTTGCTAATGTCTGAGCCAAAAGTGTTTTACCAACACCCGTTGGACCGAGCATAAGCACATTACTCTTGTTGAGTTCAACATCATTGTCGGTATTCTTGAAAATACGCTTATAATGATTGTAAACCGCAACGGCAAGGCTCTTTTTAGCATCATCCTGACCGATTACATATTGGTCGAGTTGAAATTTAATTTCTTGCGGAGTGGGGAGAACGAAGTCCTTCTCCTGTGTCTTTTTTTTAGAAGCTTTGGCAAGATTTTCATCATCTAAAAGAAGGGAACTGCAAAATTCAATACAGTTGTCGCATATAAAAACATTTGGACCTTCAATTAAACGGGAAACTTCGTCCTGAGTTCTTCCGCAAAAGGAACAGCGGATTTCAGTATCTTTTTTGTTAGGCATTTTTTAACCTCTATCTTTTTGTAATAACCTTGTCAATAAGACCGTATTCCAAAGCTTCTTGTGCGGACATAAAATTGTCCCTCTCGGTATCCTTTTCAATAACCTCTAAAGGCTTACCAGTATTTTCAGCTAAAATTTTGTTTAAGTTTGCTCTGGTCTTTTCAATGTGACTTGCGTGAATTAAAATGTCGGTAGCCTGACCTTGTGCTTGGCCGAGAGGCTGATGAATCATAATTTCACTGTTGGGCAATGCCAAGCGTTTGCCTTTAGCACCAGCGCTCAAAAGGAAAGCGCCCATCGAAGCTGCCATACCCATACAAATAGTGCTAACATCACACTTGATGTATTGCATAGTATCATAAATTGCAAGACCTGCAGAAACAGAACCGCCGGGGCTGTTAATGTAAAAACTGATGTCTTTATCGGGGTCCTGACCCTCGAGATATAAAAGCTGAGCGATAATAACACTTGCAGATGCGTTATCAACCTGGTCGTTAAGCATAATGATTCGGTCGTTTAAAAGACGGGAGAAAATGTCGTAAGAACGCTCTCCTCTGCCTGTTTGCTCTATAACATAAGGTATCATTGTCATATCCATAGTAAAAATTCCTTTCTGTATTATATAAAACGCCGACATTTAAGCCGGCGTTTTAATTACCTAATAAAAGTATTGACGGCTTTAAAAATATTTAATCAATTATTCTTCCGTCTTCTTAGTGGTGGTTTTCTTTGCTGTTGAAGTTGTCTTCTTAGCAGCGGGTTTCTTTTCAGCCTTTGCTTCAACCTCAGTAATTACTGCATTTTCTTTAATAAGGTCAATAGCTTTTCCAACTGCTAAATCTTTTGCAATTTCCTCGGTAGGAACAGCGTTGCGGATTTGCTCAGCTTCCATACCGTAATCTTTAGCCATCTTCTCGATTTGAGCGTTAATGTCTTCCTCGGTAGCCTCAATCTTCTCAAGCTCAACAATCTTCTCAAGAGCTAATCTAAACTTAACCTGAGACTCAGCCTGAGGACGGAAGGAGTTCTTAAACTCATCAAGAGTAGCGTTGGTGTACTGTAAATAGGTTTCAAGGTTAAGACCCTGAGACTGTAAACGGTAAGCAAACTCTTCAACGCTCTGATTTAAGCGGTTTTCGAACATAGCCTCGGGGATTTCGCCCTTGATGCTCTTAACGATTTGCTCAACAAGAGCGTTTTCAACCTCTTCCTCAGCAACCTGTTGCTTTCTTTCAAGAGCTTTTTTCTTAATGTCTGCTCTTAAAGCGGTGAGGGTGTCAAATTCGCTAACATCCTTTGCAAACTCATCGTCGATAACTGGGAGTTCACGAACCTTGATTTCGTGAAGTTTACACTTGAAGGTAGCGTCTTTACCTGCAAGGTTTTCTGCACCGTACTCGGTGGGGAAGGTAACATTAACATCAAACTCTTCGCCGATGTTCTTACCAGCGATTTGCTCTTCGAAACCGGGGATAAATTGACCTGAGCCCAACTCTAAAGCGTAGCCCTCAGCCTTACCGCCGTCAAAAGCAACGCCGTCGCAGAAGCCTTCAAAATCGAAAGTAACAGTGTCGCCCATAGAGGCAGCTCTGTCAGTAACCTCTACCATACGAGCGTTACGCTCTGCCATAGCATTAATCTGAGCGTCAACCTCAGACTTAGCTACCTTAGCAATAACTTTCTCAGCCTTTAAGCCTTTGTATTCGCCGATTTCAATTTCGGGATAGGTGGTAACGGTAACCTTAAAGTCAACGCCATCTTCCTTAGAAATAGAAACCATATCGAAATCCATCTTGTCGTTGATAACCTTGAGACCAGATTCGGTAATAGCCTCGTCAACCACATCAGCATATATAAGGTTTAAAGCATCTTCAAAGAAAACCTCGCTGCCGTAGTATTTCTCAACGAAGCTGAAAGGAGCCTTGCCCTTTCTGAAACCGGGAACGCTGATGTTTTTAGCATTCTTTTTGTAAGCTTCTTTAATAGCTTCCTGGAATTTTGCACCGTCAACCAGAATTTCTAATTCGTATCTGTTGGTGCCTACATTTTTAGTTGCTTTTAAACTCATTTTTTATTAACCTCCGAAATAGTGGTGCGACCACTAACATAATTGATGTAATTATATCACATATTTCAAAAAAATACCAGCATTTTTTTAAATTTATATAAAATATATAATTATATTATCCTAACAGGAGTAAAATCAATGCAATCGCACGAAATCAAATGGAAATTGATGCCCTCAAAATGCTTTACGGCGTTGTTAAAACCCGAGCCGTGAATATGCCCGTGGTAAACATCCTTTATGTTATATTTTTGCAAAACATCTAAAATTTCACGGCAAATATAATCGCCGTAAACGGGTGGGTAGTGAAGAAAAACTAAAATGGGCAAATTGGTTTCAAGCGCGGCTTTAATAGAGGTTTCAAGTCTTCCTGCTTCTCGCATTAAAACTTTTTTACTTCCCGAATTGTCATAAAACCAACCTCTTGTACCTGCAAGGGCATAACCATCCGTTACGATAGTGTTATTGAAAAGAAGTTGTGTGTCATCTATGTCATTTTCTTTAAAAAATTCGGTTATCTTTCTTTGTGTACTCCACCACAAATCGTGATTTCCTTTTAAAAGAATTTTTTTGCCGTTTAATTTTTTTAAAAATTCAAAATCTTCTGCGGTTTCATTAAGTTTTAATCCCCAAGATAAATCGCCTGCCAAAACGACTGTGTCATCATCGGTTACAAGCCTATTCCAATTTGCAAAAAGTCTTTCGGTGTGATTTTCCCAACCTCCGAAAATATCCATTGGCTTATCGGTTCCAAAGGATAAATGCAAATCGGAAATTCCAAAAATACTCAATGGATTTTCTCCTTTTTGCTGAATAATATATCTCGTCTTTCACATAATAGTTATGACTTTTAAAGTCAGAAAGGACGGGACTTAAAATGAATAATTCGTGTGAGACCAAGTCTTGTATTAGCTGTAATGTTAAAAACTGTGTTTACCACGCCGAAAACGATACCTGTGCTGCAGGTAAAATCCATGTTGGCGACGGTATTGCAGATTCTTCGAAGGACACCTGCTGTGACACCTTTAAGATGAAATAACTTTCATTACAGCAAACGGGTATATGTGAATATACCCGTTTTTTTTATGTCTTTATTAACCCTAATATTATAACCCTTTTTTTACAGCTTTGCAATAAATTTATACCCGTTTTCAAAAAATATTTTGTCAAGCAGAGTCTTTTTAAGACCTCTTTTCTCTAAATAGTGATAAAGATAGGGGACATCTGATGTTTTTTGTAGTTTTTTATCCATTTGAGCGCCGTCAAAATCCGTACCTATTGCTATATGATTTTCAAGATTTTTATCACATAAAACAAAAATGTTTTGATATATTTTTTCAAAAACATCACCGCCTAAAAACGGCGGATAAAATGTTAGTCCAATTATTCCACCTTTTTCAGTTATCAATTTAAATTGCTCTAAAGATAAATTTCTAGGGTGTTGGCAAATTTCAAAACAGTTTGAATGAGAGGCGAGTGGAAAATCGGCAATTTCCAAAGCCTTGAAAAAGGTTTTAGTGTTAAGATGGGAAAGGTCGGTTGCAATTTTTAATGTATTTAGCTTTTTAATAACTTCTCTGCCAAAATCAGTTAGTCCTTTATCACTTTTACAGCCGCCTCCAATGGGATTTTCGCCGTTCCAAGTGAGTGTTAACATTTTAATGCCGTCCTTTTTTATAATTTCAAGTCTATCAATATCATTTTCTAAAACCCAGCCACCCTCAACTGCAAAAATCGGCGTTAAATTTAAAGGTTTATTTCTAAGTTTATTTTTAATGTGATTTAAAATATTTTTATAAAGTACAAATGGGTTTTCTGCATTATCATTTATCCAAATAGCAAAGGTTTGTACCCATTTATGAAAACAGTCACTTGAATTTAGAGTGACACTTAGCACATTGTTTTTAAATGGTAAATTTCGTTTATATAACTCTAATGCTGTGTCACAGTGTAAATCTAAAAGATTCATAATACCACCCTTTAAGATGATATTTAATTTGTATTTTTAAAAGACCAAATAAAAAACGGCAAGAACATATCTTGCCGCTTTGAAATTAAACTAAAATATAAAATAAAATACCGATAAACTGTAAAAGTGAGCCGAGAACTACAAAGATATGGAAAACAGAGTGAAAATATCTAACGGTTTTCTTTCCCGCAATTCCGTAAAGGACAGCGCCTACTGTATATGCAATTCCTCCCGCTAAAATCCAAGCAAATCCTTTGGGGGTAAGGGCGGAGATGGCGTGTTTGCCAGTTAGGATAATACACCAACCTAAAGCAATATAGCAAATGTTAGAAAATAAGTTGTACTTTTTAAGGTCGATGGCATTGAGCGTTACACCAAGACAAGTAATCGCCCATACAAAACCGAAGACACCCCATCCGAGATATGGGTTATATTCTCTTAAAGCCGTAAGTGTTATGGGAGTGTATGTACCGGCTATCAGAAAAAATACCGAACAGTGGTCGATTACCTGCATTACCTTTTTTGCAGTGCCGTTTTTAAGGCCGTGATATACGCTTGACATTGTATATAAAACGACCATCGAAAAACCATATATAAACGAGCCTACAATTTGATAAGCGTCCCAATTTAAGAAAGATTTTACAACGCAAAGTGCGAAGATAATTATACCTAAACCGCCGCCTACAATGTGGGAAACCATATTAAAAATTTCCTCACCTTTTGTGTAGTCTGGAAGTTTTCGGTCGATAAGTTTTGTGCGCTTCATATTCACCTCAAAAAAAGCATAATAAAAATGTAGAAAAATGTCAAAATGCTTTACATAAGTCAACTCTCGAAATTATTATGGAGTGACATTTTTGCGACTTATCAACATGGTTTTCCACCGTTTTTTAAGTAACAAAGCTTGATTTCACCAAGATTTACGCTTCAAACGGTGGATAACTTAGTTAATAAAGTGGAAAACATAAAAGGTTGCTTAGGTTTACATAACAGTATTTTTTTCTAAGAGTTTATCCATTATTGAGGGTCCAAAATCAATATAGTTTCCGCTCTCTTTACAGTTGGCTTCAGTAAAGGTTTCAGCGCCTTTTTGAGGCTTTGAACTATCAAATAAAAGATAGGGAACAGGCTCTCTTGAGTGGGTCATTGTGCAAAGAGGAGTTGGGTGGTCGGGCATAATCAAAATTCGATGATCTTCATCTGAATTTTCAAAGTATTCGAGCAATAGTTTCAAGGAACGACTGTCTATCAGTTCAATGGCTTTAACTTTGTTTTGAGCTTCGCCTCTGTGTCCGCATTCATCGGGTGCTTCAAAGTGCAAATAAACCAAATCAGAGCCGTTTTTGAAAGCGCTTATTGCAGCATTTGTTTTACCTTCAAAGTCGGTATCAATATAACCTGTGGTGTTGGGTACATCGGGCGTATCCATTCCGCCGCAAATACCAATACCTTTCAAAAGGTCAACTGCGCTGATAACAGTACCCTTAACACCGTTTTTCTCCTTAAAGTTTTGAAGTTTGGGTTTTACACCCTCGCCCCAAAGCCAAATAGAGTTA
This sequence comes from Clostridia bacterium, assembly GCA_017624675.1. Lineage (GTDB taxonomy): Bacteria > Bacillota > Clostridia > Oscillospirales > Acutalibacteraceae > UBA737. Next base: position 62,022 of record JAGAMO010000015.1, read on the forward strand.
GCTTCATTAAGACCTTTCTTGCGTCTTTCTATGTTAACGGGATGGTCTTTAAGTATATCATAACTATTTTTCATCAAGTCAATTAACGGTTTTGCATTTTCGCTGTTGCTTAGATGCTCTGCAATAACCTTACCGCTTATGTCGTGAGGAGGGGTAAGAGTGCCTAGGTCAGTTGTTCCGTTATCCACAACAAGACAGTGGCGGTAGCTTACGCCACCGTAGAATTTATAAATCTCGTTTCCAAGTTCTTTTTCAATGGTATTAATAATTTTATGCGCTTCCTCAGTTGAGATATCACCCGCGCAGTAATCAACCATTGTTTTGTCTTCATATTTTTCTTCATTTGAAAGGGTTACAATGTTGCAACGAAGCGCAACATCGGTATCTTTAAGGTCAACACCGATAGAAGCTGCCTCTAATGGGGAACGACCGGTGTAGCATACATTGGGGTCATAACCCATAACAGATAGATTAGCAACATCACTGCCTGGCTTTAAACCGTCGGCAACCGTTTTGCAAAGACCGATTTCTGCAGTGCGGCAGAGTCTATCCATATAAGGTTTATTGGCGCATTCCATAGGAGTCCTGTTATTTAAAGCCTCGTTTGGAATATCCGCCATACCGTCGCAAAGTAAAACTAAATATTTCATAACATCACCATAAATTAATTATTATAATAATTATATCATAAAAAGCAAAAAAGTAAATATCTATTTAAAACAAAAGTTCCCTCTTCTGAGGGAACTTTAGAAGTTTTTATTAACCTAAAAATTTGTCGTGAACAGCGCTAACAGCCTTGTCAGCAACTTTAGCATCAATAAGTACCGAAATCTTGATTTCGCTTGTAGAAATCATATGGATGTTGATACCTGCATCATAAAGTGCCTCAAACATTTTAGCGGCAATACCTGGGTGGCTTTCCATACCTGCACCAACGATAGATACTTTAGAAATACTGTCATTTAAACTGATAGATTTGAAATCTAAAACTTCCTTCATGCCTTCAATAGCTTCAACAGCAATCTGTCCTTGGTCAAGGGGAACTGAGAATGTAATGTCCTTTGTACCGTCACGGCCAACAGACTGAAGGATAATGTCAACATTAACCTTGTATTGAGCTAATTTGTTAAAGATTTTGAATGCAACACCTGGGGTGTCTTGTAAGCCAACGATAGAAATGGTAGCAACATTATTATCTTTTGCTACGCCTCTAATTAAAGTTTTTTCCATTTTAACAGTCTCCTTTACAATAGTGCCTGGTTTTACTTCAAGGCTTGAAAGAACTTCAAGCTCTACGTTATATTTTTTAGCCATCTCAACCGAGCGGTTATTCAGTACCTGAGCGCCGAGAGATGCGAGTTCCAGCATTTCATCATAGCTAATCTCATCCATTTTAATAGCATTAGGAACTTTGCGGGGGTCTGCAGAGTAAACACCGTCAACATCAGTATAAATCTGGCACAAATCAGCCTTCATAGAAGCGGCAATTGCAACAGCGCTTGTGTCAGAGCCACCACGACCTAAAGTGGTAATGTCATCATACTTATTCAAGCCTTGGAAACCTGCAACAATTACAATGTTTTTCTTTGCAATTTCAGTTTTAATGCGTTCGGCATTAACTCTCTTTATACGGGAAATACCGTGGTGTGAATCGGTCTCAAACCCTGCTTGCCAACCGAGTAAGGAAACTGCGGGACAACCGAGGGTTTCAATAGCCATAGCAAGTAAGGAAATAGAAATTTGTTCGCCCGATGCTAACAGCATATCCATCTCTCTTTTAGAGGGGTTTTTGGGATTGATTTCCTTTGCTTTTGCGATTAAATCATCTGTTGTATCGCCTTGAGCGGACACAACAACAACTATATCGTTGCCTTTTTTATAATCGTCAATGATGCGTCTTGCAACATTGAAAACTCTTTCGGCGTTTGCAACAGATGAGCCGCCAAACTTTTTAACAATTAAAGACATAAATTATAACCTCCAAGGAATATTAGAAAATAGTATGCAGGATTTTAACTTCGCAATTTTTAAATTCTGCAAGTTTTTCCTTTAAAATACTCAAAACTATTGGCTTTGTTATGAAACAAATTTCTTTGGAAAATTCGTTTTTTGTGATATTTTCGGTAAGAGATGCAAATTGCTTGTTAAATATATCGGTGATAGCAGAGAAATCATCGCCTGTTATCCTTACAAACATTTTTTCTTCGTTTTCAGAAGTGTTTACAACATAGCCTTCATAACCGTCAGCCCAGTCAAGATACTTACGGGAATTAATATGCTTGGCACAGTCAATAATATCAGCAACGACAGCACTTGCAGTTGCTTCCTTTCCTGCGCCCTTACCATAGAACATAACTTCACCGGTTTGGTCACCGTCGATTAATATTGCATTAAATACTCCGTCAACATGAGAAAGCATATTGCTTCTGGTTACAACAGTTGGTCTAACCTCAGCAGATATTTTGCCGTTTTCAAGAAGCTTTGCGTGACCGATGAGTTTAATTACACAGCCTAAATTGTCAGCAGCATAAACATCATCTAAAGAAATATTAGAAATGCCCGCGGTTTTAACCTGTTCGGGATAAACGTGTTTTCCAAAAGCTAAGGTAGCTAAAATGCAAACCTTACGGCAAGCATCGTGACCCTCAATGTCGGCAGTGGGGTCTTTTTCAGCATAACCGTTATCCTGAGCAAGTTTCAAAGCATCGGCAAAACTCATATTATCTACTATCATTTTATTGAGAATAAAATTGGTTGTTCCGTTTAAAATGCCCCAAAATTCTTTAATTTGGTTTGCAGAAAGGCACTGTGTCATAGGTCTAAGCACAGGAATACCGCCGCCAACACTCGCCTCGAAAAGAAAATTAACATTGTTTTCTTTTGCAATTTTAATAAGCTCGGCACCCTTTACAGCAACAAGCTCTTTGTTAGAGGTAACAACGCTTTTACCTGATAAAAGACATTTTTTAACAAAATCATAAGCAGGGTTTACACCGCCCATAACTTCGGCTACAACCTTAATACTGTCATCGTTTAAAATATCCTCAAAATTCTTAGTGAATTTGTCGGCATAAGAAAGAGAGGGGAAATCTCTCAAATCCAGAATAGATTTAACATTGATTTCGTCGTGGATTTTTTCGGAGATTAGGCCATTGTGGTTTATTAAAATTTCGGCAACACCTGAGCCAACCACACCGTGACCCATAATAGCTACATTCATATTTTACCTCCCAAGGGTAAATAATAATTCCAAAATATTATACTACATTTGAAATTCAAAAGCAACAAAAAAAGACAAATATCCTCAGATTTGTTTTAACTGTTGAATTTTTTGACTTGAGGAGGAGCGTTTTTGGGCGACAGTGCAAAAAAGAACTTTATTATAAATACAATTTACTACTCGTTGTGGATAGCAATATTCTTAATTACCGGCAGATTGTTGTTTAAATATATTCTGCCATTCATTATAGCTATTATTGTGGCAAGTTTGATGCAAAGACCGGCAAGTATGTTATCAGAAAAAATTAAAATTAAAAAGGGAATCTGTGCTGTATTCCTCTCTGCAACTGTGTATATTATTTTGGCGGCATTTTTGATTTTTATAATATTAAAGGCGTTTAGCTTTACGGGGGTCATAATTAAATCATTATCAAATTTTTCAGACGCGGCGAGTTCGTTTTTTGCAAATATTCAAGGGTTATTTAAAGGATTATTTGGAAATGTGTCTGAAGAGGTAAAAAATGCAGGTGATAAAATCTTTCACGGTATTCTTGAAAATGCAGTTATTAAACTGTCTTCGTTGCTGTCAGATGGGGCGGCTTCGGTAGTTAAAACCGCACCTGCATTTCTTTTTAGCAGTATTGTGGCTTTGGCGGCAACATGTTATATTTCAAGAGATTACGATAATCTTTCTGAATTTGTAAAGAAAATGACACCAGAAAAAAACATAAAGGCTTACCTTAAGGTAAAGGTTATCTTAAAGGATTCGGTTTTGAAAATTTTAGGCGGATATTTGATATTGATGCTTATAACCTTTCTTGAATTAGCAATAGGATTATCATGTCTTAAAGTGAAAAATTGGCTACTACTTGCAATTATTATATCGTTAGTAGATGCACTGCCTGTTTTGGGAGCGGGTGCTTTATTGATTCCTTGGGGTATTTTAAATATAGTTATGGGAAATAAATTTCTAGGTATAGGGTTAATGGCTTTGTATATCATTTTAATTGTGGTAAGAAATTTTGCTGAATCAAAAATTGTGGGAAACAAAACGGGAATAAATCCTTTATTTATACTTTTTGCAATGTTTTTAGGATTAAAAGTTTTTGGGGTTATAGGACTTTTGGTGTTGCCCGTAACATTTATTGTAATTATTAAATATTATAAGAATGAGATGGAAGAAGAACTGTCTTAAAAGTCTCAAAAAAGGAGCGTTAAGAAATGGGCTGTAATATAGAACTTGAAAGTATAACAAGTGCTATTAAAGCGCGAGATTTGCTAAAACGCAAAAATTTTAAAGTGCAAATCGAAAAAACTGTGAAAGGCACTAAAAAAGGTTGCTCGTATTCGGTTATAACAAATAAAGATTGCAACAGTGCTTTAAAGATATTAGATGGCAATGTAAAAATAATCGGAATTTCATAATCGGGTGTCTAGAACACCCGTTTTTTAATACATTTAACATATTTTAAGGAGGATTTATGATGATTTATTTTGATAATGCCGCCACAACGGGAGCTAAGCCCAAGGCGGTTATTGAGGCGGTGAAAAATGCTTTAGAGCATTACTCTGCAAATCCTGGCAGGTCGGGACATTCAGCATCAATTAAAACAGCAGAAGTAGTTTATAAAACAAGAGAAAAATTATCCCGGTTTTTCGGTTCTGATGGGCCTGAAACAGTGGTTTTTACTCAAAATTGCACCCATAGCGCCAACTGTGTTATAAAAGGACTTTTAAAAAGGGGAGACCATTGTATAATCTCGTCTTTGGAGCATAATGCGGTTGCGAGACCGCTTGTAAAAATGGGAGTTTCTTACAGCGTTGCCGAGGTATCAATGGAGAACGATGACAAAACAGTTGAAAATTTTAAAAGATTAATAAAACCTAATACAAGGCTCATTTTTTGTATGGGCGCTTCTAATGTGTGGGGTAAAATTTTACCCATAGAAAAAATAGGCAAACTTTGCCATGAAAAAGGAATTTTATTCGCTGTTGATGCCGCACAAACCGCGGGTGTTATAACTATAGATATGAAAAAACAACACATAGATTTTCTGTGTGTTGCACCGCATAAGGGTCTATATGCACCAATGGGAATCGGAGTCTTGATTGCACGAAAGAATTTACCTCAGACCATAATAGAGGGTGGTACTGGCACTAATTCATTAGAACTTTACCAACCGTCTAGGTTACCCGAAAGACTTGAGAGCGGAACGCTTAATGTACCTGCTATTTTAGGCGTTTCTGCAGGACTTGATTATATTTCTAAAATTGGAATAAAGCGTCTTTACGAGAGTGAGTTATCACTGATTACAAAACTATACAAAGAACTAAAAAAAATGCCTCAAATAATACTCTATACTCCTTCACCGACACTCAATTCCTATGCACCGCTCCTAAGTTTTAATTTAGAGGATTTAGACTCTTCAAAAGTTGCAAATATACTCTCGCAAAACAACATTGCCGTAAGGGGAGGACTTCATTGTTCGCCCTTTGCACATCGCCAAATGGGAACTCAATATATAGGTGCGATAAGAGTTTCGGTTGCGAGTTTTAACAATGCGACTGAAATTGATACATTTTTGTCGATTTTACAATCAAAAACATTGAAAAAATAATAAAAAACCTATTGCTACAATGAGATAAATATGATAAAATATATCATGTAATCTTATATTTATAAAAATAATAAGGAAGTGAGATTTTGAGTAGTTTATGGAATGCTATATACTCTTTTTGGAACTACATAGTTTATGCCGTTTCAAATATGAGAATTCCTTTAGATATAATCGATATTTTGGTGATGGCTTTTATAATTTACAAAGCTATTGAATTTTTAAGAGATACCCGTGCAGGTCAGCTTGTAAAGGGTATAATAATGCTTGTTGTAATTTATTTTGTTGCTGATTGGCTTGAACTTCCAACTATTGAATGGTTGCTTAAAACAATAGTTAATTCCGTTATTATCGTAGCGGCTGTTATTTTTCAGCCCGAGCTTCGTCGAATTCTTGAAAAGGTTGGCAGAACAGGTCTAAAAGCTAACCAACTTTTAGATGGCAAACAGGACGAAATGGTTGCAACTATCGATAATGTTACCCGTGCCGCTGGTATAATGCAGGACAAGAAAATCGGTGCTTTAGTTGTATTTGAAGGCAAAACACAGTTGGGTGATATTATTAATACGGGAACAGTGCTTGATGCCAAGTCTTCGGTTTCTATGATTAATAACATATTTTTTCCAAAATCTCCCTTGCACGACGGCGCAGTAATTATTCGTGATGGAAGAGTTTATGCTGCGGGTTGTATTCTTCCACTTACTCAAAGAGATGACATAAGTTCACAGCTCGGCACTCGCCATAGAGCAGCTATTGGTATGACCGAAAATTCCGATGCTGTCGTGTTGGTGGTTTCCGAGGAAACAGGAATTATTTCTATAGTTTCAAACGGACAGATTACAAGAAATTATAATTCTATCTCTGCTAATCATGAACTTTGCAAATTATTACTTACCGATGAGCAAAAGGAAAGCGAATCTTTGATTTCAAAGGTTGTAAATGCATTTAAGAATATTAAAATAAAAAGAGGAAAGGATGACGAAAATGCTAAACCGAATTAAATCCTTTTCCTTTAAAGAACTGCTTTTTAACCGCAAATTTACTATTCTTTTTTCAATTTTTCTAAGCTTTATTCTGTGGATGGGCATTACTGTTGGGAAAAATACTGTAATTCAAAGGTCTTTTTCGGATGTAACGGTTACTGTTAATATGGAAAATACATTTGCCTCTGAAAACCAAATGAGCATAATAGGTGATATTTCAGAGCAAAGATTTACTGTTATGGTAATGGGTCAAAATAATGTAGTGGCATCTTTGTCGGCCAGTGAAATTAATCTTTTTGCTTCTGCTGCTACAGTTGACAGTCCGGGCGAATATAATCTTGAGGTTTCCGCTTCAAATGCTACTGCATCAGGCGATTATGATATTGTCAGCATATCCCCAAAAACCGTTAAGGTTAGCTTTGATTATGTTGAGACCAGAGAATTTACAGTTACCGCCATTGCAGAAGGTGTAACCGCTTCTAAGGGTCTTATTGCCGAGGCTGCGGTTGTTAGCGGCATTGAAAACAATACCATAACCATTACAGGACCCAGAACTGTTATTAATAGTATTGAGACTGTTGCAGCTAAAACAAAGGTAAATAAAACCCTTTCCGAAAGCAAAACTTTTGATGCTGACATTGTATTATTAAACGAGAAAAACAAGGAAATCAGCACCGAAAATTTACAGCTTAGTGCAAACAAGGTAAAGATTGCTGTTCCTATTTCTAAGATGAAAACAGTTCCTGTTAAGGTTGATTTCACAAACACACCAAAAAGCTTTGATAAGGACAGCATAAGAACTTCTGTTGACCATTCAACTGTTACTATTATTGGTACGCCTGAAACAGTTGATAAAATCACTGAGGTAATGCTTTCACCAATTGATGTTACCGCTTTGGGTGCTAAGACATCGACCTTTGAGGTTTCTCCTAAGCTTCCTGAGGGTGTAAGAATGTTTGATACTATTGACAACTTTGTTGTAACTGTAACTCTAAACAATTACCGTGAAAAGACAATTAATGTGTCAACAATTAAAATCACGGGTATTGCAAGCGGTCTTTCGGCAAATGCCTCTGGTATTAAGAATATAACAATTTGTGCGCCGGCAAATGTTATTAACAGAATTAATGAAAATAACGCTTATGCAACAATTGATTTGACCGATAAAAAGTCAGGAGAGCATGTAATCAATGCCTCGATATCGTTTGAGGGCATAAATAATGCTTGGGCTGTTGGCACATATCAGACTTCTGTAACAATTAAATAAATTTTAAGGGGAGGGAAGAACCTCCCCTTAATTCGAATTTTGTCAATTTTTTCTTACTTGAATAAACTGTTTTAGGGAGGAAAATTTATGGCAGAATTTGTGTTTTTTGTAATTTTGGTTTTACCTGCCACTTTAGGTTTGGCGGAAATCTTACATATTGTTAAAAGATGGTTTTTATCATCTGGAAAAGGGGCTGAAAAAATACTTATTATCATTCCCGATAATGATAATTTTCAAAGGCAGATTTTGGCACTTTTTAACGAATACAAATGGCAGGGAAATAAACTTGCAGAAAAAATATATATTCTTAACTTCAAACTTGATAAGGAAAACCGCAAAGAGTGTACCACTCTGGCACAAAAGGTTGGGTTTATAGTTTTAGAACATGAAAATTTAAATATTTTGGAAATTTAAAGGAGGCGGAAAATGGGCGAAGAAATAACTTTGACCGAAATTAGCGGTACAGTTGAAAAAATAACCTATTTAAATTCCGCCAACTCTTATACTGTTGCCACTGTTGTAACTAAAGACGAGAATATCACAGTTGTTGGTATTTTGCCTTTTTTAAACGAGGGAGATACTGCTGTTTTCACGGGGAATTACACATTCCACCCCACTTACGGTCAGCAGTTTAAGGCTGTTGAATTTAAAAGAATAATACCCAAAAATCAAGCAGATATTTTAAAATATCTCTCGGCGGGTGCAATTAAGGGGATAGGACCTGCAACGGCTAGAAGAATTCTTGAAAAGTTTGGCGAGAGAAGCCTTGAGATAATAGAGAACAATCCCGAAGAATTGGCTAATTTAAGGGGAATATCTCTAGAAAAAGCGAGAAATATCGGTGCCGAATACGCTAAACAGTTTGGTATAAGAGAAATTATGCTTATGCTTTCAAAATACGGCGTTGGTGCTGATAGATGTTTAAATATTTACCGCCGTTTTGGTCAAAAATCAACCGAGATAATTAAAAGTAACCCATATACACTTTGCGAAAGAGGAATTGATTTTCCTTTCGAAACAGCCGAGGAATTGGCACTTGAGTTCGGTTTTGAAAAAGACAGCGAGTTAAGGGTTAGCGCAGGTATAGAATATGTTTTAACAAGGAATCTCAGCAACGGACACACTTGTTTGCCGAGAAATAAATTTGTAAGTGTTTGTTCAAATCTTTTGGAATGTAACGAAAGTACAGTGGAGATTTGTTGTGACCGCCTTATTGACTGTTTTAGAATCGCTTCAAAAACTATAGGAAAAACGGAGTATCTCGCACTGCCTGAATATTTTTCTGCAGAGCAGTATATTGCGGCTCGTTTGCTTTCGATTAAAGATAATATTGATAATACTGTTAAAGTGCACGAGCTTGAAATTGAAAATGTTGAAAACCGTTTGAATATTAAGTTTGAAAGTTTGCAGAAACAGGCAATTTTTGAGGCGTTTGAGAACGGCATTTTGGTTTTGACAGGCGGTCCGGGAACGGGTAAAACCACAACCCTTAACGCCATAATTAAACTTTTCGAAAGCCGAGATTTAAAAATTGAACTTGCCGCCCCAACTGGCAGAGCTTCAAAAAGAATGACCGAGCTTTGCGGTCGTGAAGCTAAAACTATACATAGATTACTAGAGGTTGAATGGGGTGAAAACGATAAGCGTTCCTTTGCCCGTAATGAAAGAAATCCGCTTGACTGTGATGTTATAATTGTTGACGAGGCTTCAATGATAGACGCATTGCTTTTTGCCGACCTTTTAAAGGCACTTAAAAGCAGTACAAGAATTATAATAGTTGGTGACTCCGACCAGTTGCCGAGTATTGGTGCAGGTAATATTTTAGGCGACATTTTATCTGCTGATGTTTTCCCCGCAATTCGCCTTAAAAAGGTGTTCAGACAAGCTTTAAAGAGTAAAATTGTCACTAACGCCCACGCAATTATAGATGGCGAAACACCTGATTTTAGTGATAAAAACTCTGACTGTTTCTTTTTGCATAGGGAGGACAAGTATTCAGCTGTTAACACTGTTTTAGAACTTGTAAGTGAGCGTTTGCCATCGGCTTACGGCATTGACCCCTTAACCCAAATTCAAATTCTTTGCCCAACTAAACTTATGGATACGGGCACGGTTAACATTAACAATTTAATGCAAGAAAAACTAAATCCACGCAAAGGTAACGAGCCACAATTAAGTTTTAAAGGCTTTTATCTTCGTGTCGGCGACAAGGTGATGCAAATAAAGAACAACTATGATTTGCAGTATAAAAAGGATAATGGTGAATACGGCTCAGGTATTTTTAACGGCGATGTCGGTTTTGTTACCGATATTGATATAAGAGGCGGAATAATTAAGGTACGCTATGATGATAAGGTTGCAACATATTTTTCAGAAGATATGTCTCAACTGGAACTCGCCTATGCTATTACTGTCCATAAAAGTCAGGGCAGTGAGTATGATTATGTCATAATCCCACTTTTAGATGTTCCTTATAAACTGAAATACAGAAATCTTTTATACACTGCTGTAACAAGGGCAAAAAAGATGCTTATTTTAGTGGGTGATGAGGCTGTTTGGACTGCTATGGCGAAAAATGACCGCAAAACACTGAGATATACACTCTTAACCGAATTCATAAAGGAAAAATCGGAGTATGCTTTTTATTAAGAGGTTAATCACAGCTTTTCTCGATGCACTTTTTCCAAATAAATGTATCGGTTGTGATGCTATAATCCCAAAGGGTGAGAGTGTTTGTGCTTTTTGCCTTGAAAATCTTTCTAAAACTAATTTTGATACCCGATGCAAGGTTTGTGGAAATTTAAAGAAAGAGTGCAACTGTAAATATCATATTTTCCACTTTACAGGTGCAACGGCGCCCTTTTATAACGACGGTACAGCTCAAAAGATAATGTATGCTTTCAAATTCAACCGAAAACTGCATTTTGCAAAATTCTTTGCCGAAAGAATGGTGATATCGGTTAAATCCGATTTTTACGGAACTGATTTTGACTGTGTCGTATACGTTCCCATGGCTTTGAAAAAAGAACTTAAAAGAGGATATAATCAAAGTCGCGAGCTAGCAAAAGAGGTTTCTAAAATATTAAATATTCCTCTAATTGAAAATGCTTTGGGTTGTAATGGAAAACGGTTTCCTCAACATAAAACAAAATTAAAAGAAAGATTTGCAAATGTTAAAGGAATGTATTTTCCAAATGTTTCACTAAGCGGCAGAAATGTTTTGCTTGTTGATGATATAAAAACCACAGGCGCCACTTTAGATGAATGTGCGAAAGCGTTATTCAAAGCGGGTGCTAATGATGTATATTGTGTGACAGGACTAATTTCTAAAAGAAAACAGAAGAAAAGGTAGGTTATTATGGCAACTGATATTGGTATTGATATTGGCTCCTCGAAAACTGTAATATTTTCAAGTTCAAAGGTGCTTTTTGAGCAACCAAACGTTGTAACGGTTGACAGTGACACATGGCAACCTGTTTATTTTGGCGAAAAGGCAAAGCAAACACAGGGCAGAACACCCGAGAGTTTGATTTGTATAAATCCTATTGAACGCGGAGTTATTTCGGATTATGACATTGCCGAAAATATGCTTAAAAACTATATGACCGAATGTTTGGGTAATAAGGTATTGAGACCTAAAATTATGGCAACTCTCCCTGCGGGTCTTACTGAGCTTCAACACCATTCCCTACAAAATGTTATTGAGGGAGCGGGTGGAAGAAATGTTTTCATTATTGAAAGTCCTTTGGCGGTGGCTTTTGGGCTAGGTCTTGATTTTTCCACTCCAAGAGGCTCTTTGATTGTTGATATCGGTGCAGGAAGTACCGACATAGCGGTTGTATCAATGGGTGGTATTTCGGTTTGCGAATCTTTTAAAACTGCTTCTTTTGATATTGACAATCAAATTATCAGATACATTAAAAGGGAATATAATATTGAAATTGGAAACTTGATGGCAGAAAGCATTAAGATTAAAATAGGTGCGGCTATCAGACGCCCTGTTGAGATTGCAATGGTTGCCAAAGGCCAAAATGTTTTTACCGGTTTGCCTGAAAGTTTTGAAATAACTGCCGATGAAATTTACGATGCAATTTCTGACACGGTTGATTCAATTTGCAATGCCGTTAGAGAGGTTATTAACAAAACTGACCCCGACTTAGTTTCGGATATTTGTGAAGACGGTCTTTATCTTTGCGGCGGCGGATGTCAGCTTACGGGTTTTGATAAGAAACTTAGCGAATATCTCGGTATTCCCGTTAATATGTTGCCCGACCCGTCTTACAGTGTTGTAAAAGGTGCGGCTGCGGCACTTAAAAATCCCGATATGCTTAAAAATGTGGATTATCGTATGCGTTCTATCAAAGAACTTGAAATTGAGTAAATTAACACTTTAAAGTATTAAAGTTTTTTGCAATTTTCAGTTGACAAATGGTAATTTTAGGTGTAAAATTAACTTTAGATTTTTCGAAAGAGGGTGAACAGATTGTTTAGCTTTATGTATAAGTTTTACTTTTTTAATAAGGGCTTGTCTGTTTACCGAAAAAGTTTCTAAAACTTAAAGTAATCAGTAAGCCCGTAACTGTCATGCTTTTTTTAAAGCTGAAGGTTACGGGTTTTCTTTTGAAAGGGAGTAAATGATGATTAACGAAAAAATGTTAAGTCTTGGTAATAAGCGTTCGGTTATTCGTGAAATTTTTGAATACGGAAACCGTCGCAGAAGCGAAATCGGCGCGGATAAGGTTTATGATTTCAGTCTTGGAAATCCGAGCATTCCCGCCCCCGAAAAGGTAAAAGAAATTTTGCTTTCTTTAATAGAAAATACCGAGCCTACAAAACTTCACGGATATACTTCTGCCCAAGGCGATTTGGGTGTTAGAACTGCGATTGCCGAAAATATCAACGAGCGATTTGATGCGGGTGCCACACCTAACTTATTATATATGACCTGCGGTGCCGCCGCATCTTTGACGATTTCTCTTAATGCTCTTTTAAATGAAGGAGACGAGGTTATTGTTTTGGCACCTTTTTTCCCCGAATATACTGTATTTATTGAAAAAGCTGGTGGCAAGGCAGTTGTTGTAAAATGCCGTGAGGAAGATTTCCAAATTGACTTCGAGGCACTCGAAAATGCGATAAACTCTAAAACCAAGGCAATTATTGTAAATTCTCCCAACAACCCTTGCGGAGTGGTACTGAATGAGGAAACAATTTCGAAACTCGCAGAACTTTTAAATGAAAAGCAAAAAGAACTTGGTACCGACATTTTTGTTATTGCGGATGAGCCTTACAGAGAGCTTGTTTACGGCGATGTAGTTGTGCCATATATTCCTAACTACTATGACAACACACTTGTGTGTTATTCATATAGTAAATCACTTTCATTACCTGGTGAGAGAATAGGTTACATATTTGTTTCTCCAAAGGTTCAAAACTGTGTCGATGTTTATGCCGCTGTTTGCGGTGCGGGTAGAGCGTTAGGCTTTGTTTGCGCACCAAGTCTTTTGCAGTATTTGGTGGCAAAATGCCAAGGTTTAACAGGTGATATAGAGGCATATAAACAAAACCGTGACATTTTATATAACGCTTTGGTTGAATACGGATATACTGTTGCTAAACCTGATGGCGCATTTTATTTGTTTGTAAAATCTCCTGAAGAAGATGCAAATGCTTTTTGTGAAAAGGCAAAGAGTGAAGAAATTTTAATTGTTCCAGGTGATGATTTTGGATTTAAGGGTTATGTGCGAATCAGTTATTGTGTAGCGCTTGATACCATTAAAAATTCATTAGATGGATTTAAAAGACTTATAGAGCAATATAGGTGATAAAGATGACTGAGCTTGAAAAAGCAAGACAAATTATAAACGAAACCGACAAAGAAATGGCAAAGCTTTTTGCAAAAAGAATGGCGGCTGCAAAAGAGGTTGCAGAATATAAAAGACTTCACGGTTTACAGGTTTTGGATCCTCAAAGAGAAAAAGAGGTTATTGACCGTAATGTCAGTGAGTTTGAGAATGAAGAATTAAAGTCTTATTATTCGACCTTTTTGACAAGTAATATGGAAATTTCAAAGGCATATCAGCATAGACTTCTTGAGGGTATGCGTGTGGCTTTCAGCGGTGTTAAGGGTGCTTTTGCCGAGGTTGCTTCTAAAAGAATATTCCCCGATGCTGTAACTGTTGCCTTTGCTGATTTTAAAGAGACATATAATGCGGTTGTAGACGGTGTTTGTGATTGCGCGGTTTTGCCATTGGAAAACAGTTTCAACGGTGATGTGGGAACTGTTCTGGACTTGGCGTTTTTCGGTCCTTTGCATATTAATGGTATTTATGATATCGGTATCACTCAAAATTTATTGGCAAACGAGGGTGCCGATTTAAATACCATTAAACAGGTGATTTCTCATCCTCAAGCGCTCGGTCAATGCGCTGAGTTTATAAAAAAATATAATCTTGAAGCGGTTGAGTCAATAAATACCGCCGTTGCATCAAAACAGGTGGCAGAGTCTAAAAGAACAGATATTGCTTCTATCGGAAGTGAGGAAGCGGCTTTAGAATACGGACTTAAGATTATTAAGTCACATATTAACGAATCTGGCACCAATACAACCCGTTTCGCAGTTTTTTCAAGAACAAAAAAACAAGCGTCGGCAGATGATAAACATTTCGTTATGCTATTTACCGTTAATAACGAGGCAGGTGCTTTGGGAAAAGCTATTTCAATTATTGGGGATAACGGCTTTAACCTTAAAGCATTAAAAAGCCGCCCCACCAAAGAGCTTGTTTGGAGTTATTATTTCTACGCCGAGGGCGAGGGTAATATCAATAGTGAAAAGGGTGAAAAAATGCTTAAAGAACTGGCCTTGAAATGCAGTGAACTTAAGGTTTTAGGCAGTTTCGAAAAGGAGATAATGCTTTAATGATTATTCCTGTAAAAACAAACACAGGTGAATACAATATATATCTTGAAAGAGGAATACTCGCAAAGTCGAGCACTCTTATAAACCTTAATAGAAAGGTTTTAATTGTAACCGACAGCGGTGTTCCTGAAAGTTATTCAAAAACTGTTGCATCTCAGTGCAAAGAAGCCTTTGTGATGACTATAAATCAAGGTGAAGAATCCAAAAATTTTGATAATTACAAGTTGCTTTTGTCTGAGATGGTTAAAAATGGTTTTACCCGTACTGACTGTGTTGTTGCTGTAGGTGGCGGAGTTGCTGGTGACCTTGCAGGATTTGTGGCTTCCTCTTATATGAGGGGTGTAGATTTTTACAATATCCCAACAACTGTCTTGTCTCAAGTTGATTCCTCGGTTGGAGGAAAGGTTGCTATTGATTTTGAGGGTTTTAAAAACATTGTGGGTGCTTTTTATCCACCAAAGGCTGTGGTAATTGACCCCGATACGCTAAAAACCCTGGATCCAAGACAAATTTCAAACGGTCTTGCCGAGGCTGTTAAAATGGCATTAACGGGCGATAAAGAACTTTTTGAACATTTTGAAAAGAGCGATTATGATATCGAATTCGTGATTAAAAAATCACTCAAATTTAAGAAAAGCGTTGTAGAAGCGGACGAAAAGGAAGCGGGACTTAGAAAAATTCTTAATTTCGGTCATACCTTGGCACACGCTATTGAAACAAATTCTAACTTCAAGGATATTTATCACGGCGAGGCTGTGGCGTTGGGTATGATTCCGATGTGCTCTGACGAGGTAAAGCCCCGACTTTTAGCAGTCCTTAAAAATTTGAATTTGCCGACTGAATTTGATTTTGATAAAAAACAGCTTATTGATGCAGTTTATCACGACAAAAAGGCAGAGGGAACTGATATAACTGTTGTGTTTGTTCCCGAAGTTGGTAAATGGGAAATGAGAAAAATTTCAATTTCTCAGTTTGAGAGAGGTCTTAAAATATGAAAAACACCTTTGGAAATAATGTATCAGTAACCCTTTTCGGCGAAAGCCATGGAGAAGCTGTCGGTGCGGTTATTGACGGCTTGGCGGCAGGAATTGAGGTTAACACTGATTTTATAGCAAGTCAACTTAACTTGCGCCGTCCTGTCGGCAGTATTTCAACTCCAAGAGTCGAAAAAGACAATTTCAAAATTTTAAGCGGTGTTTTTGAGGGTAAGACAACGGGTACACCAATTTGTATTGTAATACCGAATGAAAATACACACTCATCCGATTATGATGAAACCCGTTTTAAAATGCGACCCTCTCACGCTGATTTTACTGCAAATGTAAAATACAACGGTTTTGAGGATTATAGAGGCGGCGGTCATTTCAGCGGTAGAGTTACTGCGGCGCTTGTAGCCGTTGGCGCTATTGCTATTAGTGCTTTAAGAGAAAAAGGAATAATCATCGGCACACATATATCTAAAATTGCCGATATTTCTGATAGAAATTTTGAGAATATTGAAGCCGATATTAAGGCTTTAAATGATATGCAATTTGCAGTTTTGGATTCTCAAAAAGGCGAGGATATGCAAAAGAAAATCAATGAGGTAAGAGCAGAGGGCGACAGCGTTGGCGGTGTACTTGAAACTGCTGTTTGTTGTATTCCCGCAGGTGTTGGAGAGCCTTGGTTTGACAGTGTGGAGAGTATGCTTTCTCACGCTCTATTCTCAATCCCAGCAGTTAAGGGTGTTGAGTTTGGGGCAGGATTTTCTCTAGCCCAAATGACAGGTTCTGTCGCTAACGACCCCTTTGAATTTGTTGAGGGCAAAATTGTTACTAAATCAAACAATAACGGCGGTATAAACGGCGGTATCACAAACGGTATGCCGATAATTTTCCGCACAGCAATTAAGCCCACTCCTACAATTGCAAAAGAGCAGGAAACAGTCGATATTAGAGATAATTCAAACACTGTTTTGGCTGCAAAGGGCAGACACGACCCTTGCATAGTTCACAGAGCACGAGTCGTTGTTGACAGTGTTGCCGCAATTACTCTTTGTGACCTTTTATCTGCAAAGTTTGGAACCGATTGGATGGCAAAATAATGGAATATGGATTAATTGGTGAGAAGCTCTCGCACAGTTTTTCAAAAGAAATTCACAGTGGTTTAGCAAATTATCCTTATGAATTAAAGGAAATTTCTCCCGAAAATCTTGAGGAATTTATGCTTTCCAAGAATTTCAAAGCTATAAATGTAACCATTCCTTATAAAGAGGCGGTAATTCCTTATTTGGATGAGATAAGCGATAATGCAAAGGAAATCGGTGCAGTTAACACAGTCATTAATAAAGATGGTAAACTTTTCGGATTTAATACCGATTTTTTAGGTTTGCGAGAGTTAATTACATACAACAAAATAACTCTTAAAGGCAAAAAGGTTTTGATTTTGGGAAGCGGTGGCACCTCAAAAACGGCTTTGGCTGTTGCAAAGTCTTTGGAAGCGGCTGAGGTTTACCGCGTTTCGCGTAAGGGCGGCGAGTCGCTTATAACCTATATGGAAGCATATCAAAATCATAAAGATACTGAAGTTATTATAAATACGACACCTTGCGGAATGTATCCGAATATAGGCGAAACTGCAATTAGAATTGATGAATTTCATAATTTAGAAGCGGTAGTCGATGTGGTTTATAATCCGCTATCTTCGGCATTGGTAGTTGAGGCTAAAAAGCGAAAAATCAAGGCTGTCGGCGGACTTTTTATGCTCGTGGCTCAGGCTTTCTTTGCTTGTGAGCTTTTTAAAGATAAAAAATTATCGAAAGCAAAAATGGCTGAAATTTATAGTGAGATTTTAAGTAAAAAGCAGAATATTGTTCTTATTGGAATGCCGGGTTGCGGCAAGACCACAATAGGAAAAATATTAGCAGAAAGTTTGGGAAAATGTTTTATTGATACCGATGAAGAAATTGTAAAACAAGATGGTATATCTATACCCGAAATTTTCAAAACTCGCGGTGAAAAAACTTTTCGTGAAATTGAAAGTCGAGTTATAGCTGAGATTTCTGCAAATCAAGGATTAGTCATAGCAACTGGCGGCGGTGCTGTTTTAAACAGCCGCAATATTGACCTATTAAAAGAAAACGGAAAAGTTATTTTTCTTGATAAAGATATTGACGATATTGTGACAACTTCCGACCGACCTTTATCTTCAAACAAACAAGATTTGCAGAAAAGATATGATGAACGATACGATATTTATGTGTCATCGGCTGATTTTAAGATAGACTGTAACAATAATGTTACAGATAATGTTAATGCGATTAAAGAGGTAATTTTTAGTGAAAATTTTAGTGATTAACGGTCCTAATATCAATATGCTTGGTATCAGAGAGCCTGATATTTACGGTAAAGAAGATTATAAAACACTTTGCGAAAGCGTTGAAAACCACGCAAACCAAAAGGGGATAGAGGTTAAACTTTATCAGTCTAACCATGAGGGAGATTTGATTGATGAAATACAAAACGCTTACGGAAATTTTGACGGTATTGTGATTAATGCGGGTGCATACACACATACAAGCATTGCCTTGTTAGATGCCCTAAAGGCTGTTGGTTTGCCGACGGTTGAGGTACATATTTCGGCGCTCGAAACAAGAGAAGATTTCAGGCAAATTAGTTATATCAGAAAGGCTTGTGTCAAAAACATTACAGGCAAAGGCATTAAAGGATATTTAGAAGCAATAGATTTTTTGGTGGATTTTAAATGATAGTTACAATTGAAAAAAGTACCGCTTTTGGCGAGATAACCGCACCGCCATCTAAAAGTATGGCGCACAGGTATTTAATATGCGGTGCTAACACTAGTAAGAGTGTAATTGAAAATGTAGATTTTTCTGAGGATATTAAGGCGACTCTTAACTGTCTCAAGGCATTAGGTGCTGAGGTTTCCATAGATGGAAATACCGTTACAATTGGCGGTTTGTCAGAGGAAAGAAAAATAAACAGCAAATTATATTGCGGCGAAAGTGGCAGTACTCTTAGATTTTTGATTCCTTTTTGTATGTTAAGGGACGAGGAAATTGTCCTTGAGGGTACTAAGCGTTTGTTTGAGCGCTCACTCTCGGTTTACGAAGAAATGTGTAAAGCACAGGACATTAAATTTGAAAAGACTGAAACTTCGGTTGCAGTAAAGGGAAAACTCAGTAGCGGTAGATACAATGTCAGAGGGGATATTTCTAGTCAATTCATAAGCGGACTAATGATGACACTGCCCCTTTTATCGGGAGAGAGTGTTATTGATATCAAAGGCAAAAGTGAAAGTGCATCTTATCTAGCCTTAACATTAAAGTCTTTGGCGGATTTTGGTGTTCGCATAAGCAAAATTGATGAAAATACGATGTATGTAAAAGGCGAACAGACCTATAAAAACCGCAACCTCTCAGTTGAGGGCGACTATTCCAATGCGGCATTCTTTGATGCTTTTAATTTGATTGGCGGTAATGTTGCAGTTACGGGTCTTGATGAAAAAAGTGTTCAGGGAGACAGGGTATATAAAAAAATATTCCCCTTGTTATTAAAGGGTTGTCCTGTGGTAGATATTTGCGATTGTCCTGATTTGGCGCCTGTTTTAATGGCTCTAGGCGCGGCTTTAAAGGGTATAATTCTCACAGGCACCAAAAGACTTAAAATTAAAGAGAGCGACCGCTCGCGCGCTATGGCAGAGGAACTTGCAAAATTTGGCTGCAAGGTGGATGTTGAGGAAGATATTGTTAAGGTATTTCCTTGCAAATTGCAAAAACCGATTTTGCCTCTCTCGTCGCATAACGACCACAGAATTGTTATGGCAATTTCCTTGCTTTGCACCCTTACAGGCGGCAGAATTTACGGTGCAGAGGCGGTTAGCAAAAGTTTACCCGATTTTTTCCATAGACTTAAAAAATTAGGTGTTAATCTTAAGGTGGAAAACGAATAATGAAGCTTATAAAGGATATTAATTTTCTGATTGTCGGTTTAGGGCTTTTGGGCGGAAGTTACGCTAAAGGTCTTAAAAATATTGGCTTTAAAGTATCGGCAATAACAAAAAATGAAGAGGATATTGAATACGCCGTCAATAACAATATTATTGATTACGGAAGCACAGAAATTGACCCAAAAATAATCGGCGAAGCCGACGTAGTTATATTTGCGCTTTATCCACACATTTTTATTGATTGGGTTAAAAATAATCAACAGCATTTCAAAAGCGGTGCAGTTATAACCGATGTTACGGGTGTTAAGGGTAGTGTGGTTTATGCAATACAAGATATATTGCGCGAGGATGTTGAGTTTATTTCGGCTCACCCAATGGCGGGTAAGGAAATAAGCGGTGTTAAAAACAGCGACCCTGCAATTTTTAAAGGTGCTAACTATATTGTGGTACCGACCGAAAAAAACACTGAAAGCGCTATTGAACTTTGCGAAAACATCGGTAAAATGCTAGGTTTTCAAAGGGTATCGAGATTAAGCGTTGAAGAACACGATAAAATGATAGCTTTTCTGTCACAGCTTACACACTGTATAGCCGTTAGTTTAATGTGCTGCGCTGATACCGAGGGTATGGAAAAATATACCGGAGATTCCTTTAGGGATTTAACCCGAATTGCACGAATTAACGATGAAATGTGGAGTGAGTTGTTTTTAAATAATAAGAGCGATTTACTTTCCCAAATGGAAAGATTTAGAACTTCTTTTGATGAGTTATATGATAAAATCAAAAACTCAGACCGTGAGGGTATGAGGGAAATGATGCGTTGTTCCACCGTAAGAAGAGGTCTTTTTGATAAGGAGTAGTTACCAATGAGTATGAATTTTTTAAGAAAGCTTCCAATACCAAAGGATATTAAGGAGCTTTATCCGGTAGACGAAAAAAGCGCCCTTGTAAAACAAGAGCGACAGGAAGAAATTAAGAGAATTTTTGAGGGCAAAAGTGATAAGTTTATTCTTATTATCGGACCTTGTTCGGCTGATAACAAGGAAGCTGTACTTGATTATATAGGCAGACTGCGTGAGGTTCAGGATGAGGTAAAGGATAAAATATTTATAATTCCAAGAATTTACACAAACAAGCCTCGCACAACGGGTGACGGATATAAGGGTATGCTTCATCAGCCTAATCCCGACGAAAACCCCGATATGCTTAAAGGTATAGTTTCAATCCGTGATTTGCACTTGTCTGCATTAAGAGATTATGGATTCATTTGTGCCGACGAAATGCTATATCCCGAAAATTACCGTTACTTATCTGATTTGTTAGCTTATGTTGCCATTGGTGCCCGTTCGGTTGAAAATCAACAGCATAGACTGACCGCGAGTGGTATTGAGGCGCCCGTTGGTATGAAAAATCCCACAAGCGGTGACCTTTCAATTATGATGAATTCAATAACCGCCGCTCAGCACAAGCACACCTTTATTTACAGAGGTTGGGAAGTGCAAAGCGAGGGTAATCCATACGCCCACGCTATTATGAGAGGTTATGTAGATTTTACTGGTAAGTATGTATCAAATTACCACTATGAAGATTTAGTAAAGCTTCACGGATTGTATGCACAGACTGACCTTAAAAACCCCTCGGCAATTGTGGACACAAATCATGCAAACTCAGGCAAACAATATTTAGAGCAAATAAGAATTGCAAAGGATGTAATCTATAGCCGAAATCATAATACCGATATTAAAAATATGGTTAAAGGACTTATGATTGAAAGCTATATTGAAGATGGTGCCCAAAAAATAGGGGAGCATATATACGGAAAATCCATTACCGACCCTTGTCTTGGTTGGGAAAAGTCAAAGGATTTAATTTTCACTATTGCAGATACTCTAAAATAAAAAATCTCGCCGTATGGCGAGATTTTTGTTTTATTAAGTTATTGGATTTTTTCTTATAAATAAGATGCCTAAAGTATCTTTGCCGCAGTGTGAAGAAATGGTGCAACCTGCACGAGTGAGGAAAATTTCTTTGAATATTCCTTTTTCTTTAACCTGTTCTACAACAGCGTTTACAATCTCGTTATCGCATCCTGCGTGGGTAATAAATACACGGGCGGGGTCAATGTTGTCAGCATCTGCTAAACGCTCGTTAACATAGGTTTTAAGCACATCACCGTATCTTCCGCGATACTTTTTGCCAACGCCCATAGCGCCGTTTTTAACCTCAATACAAGGCTTTAATTTTAAAACATTAGCGCCAAGCATTGCAAGAGCAGAACATCTACCGCCCTTGTGGAGATATTCGAGATTGTCAATAACAAAAGAAGCGTCAACCTTTGGGATTAAATCGTTGATTTTTTCAACAATTTCTTCGGCATTAAGGCCTTCTTTTACCATTTCGGCAGCGGCAACAACCAAAAGACCTGAACCTGTAGAAAGGTTTTGAGCATCAATAACATAAATGTTTTCAAGCTCCATTGCGGCAAGTCTTGCGTTGTTGAATGTAGAAGAAAGACTTGAACTTAAGGAAATGTGGATAACGGTTTTTCCTTCATCTGCAAAGGGTTTAAAGAAGTTTAAACATTCATCAATGTTAGCGGCGGTGGTTTTGGGAAGTTCGCCTGTTTTTGAATGATGTAGATAAATGTCGTCAGGTGTAATGTCTACACCGTCTTTAAAGGTTTCACCGCCAAGGGTTACGCCAAGAGGCATTGTAGGGATATTGTAGCGGTCACGAAGTTCTAAACTTAAATCACTTGTACTGTCGCTTGTAATAATGATATTGCTCATTAAAATATTCCTTTCAAAAGATTATATGGCTATATTATATCATTTAAAGGGAAATTTAGCAAGATTTTTTTAATTTGGATAAATTTAGCGAAATTTGTAATAATTTGTAATAGACTTATTTTAGTATATGTGGTAAAATAATTGCGATATTAAATAAATGAGGGGGTGAAGATTTGACTAGAAAGGCAAAGGACTATATTTTAATTGGTGTTATAATTTTTCTTTCAATTTGTATTGCGGCAACCGGCTTTGTTATTTTTAGAAATTATAAAGATTTGGACAAGCTTAACGAAAAAATTAAGCACAGCCAAACCACTATAGACAAGCAAACCGAGGAAAATAATACCTTAAAACAAGAACTTGAAAAATCAAAGCAAGAACTTGAAACGGCACGCCAAGAAAAGGCTGCTTTAGAAAGCGAAAATGCAGGCTTAAAAAAGGAAATCACTGAACTTAAAGCCAAAAGAGCGGCGGCTTCTAAATATTCAAATTTACCTGCCGCCCCTCAAAATCCTCAGCCGGTCGGTAAGATTTGTTATCTAACATTCGATGACGGACCGAGTGATAATACCCTTAGGATTTTAGAAATTTTAGCTTATTATAATGTAAAAGCCACATTTTTTGTAACCGACTATGCGCAAAGCAAAATTGAATATGTGCCTCAAATTCATGCTGCAGGACATACAATAGGTCTGCATACCCAGTCCCATAACTATGCACAGATTTACAGTAGTGAAGCTGCTTATTTTGCTGACTTAAATGCAATATCTGCAAAGGTTAAAGAACTTACAGGCGTTGATTCTAAGGTTATTCGTTTCCCAGGTGGTGGAAGTAATGCTGTGAGTAAAAGATATTGTCCAGGAATAATGTCATTACTAACTCGCAAGGTTACCGAAATGGGATATACTTATTTCGACTGGAATGTAAGCTCTGAAGATGCATCAGCTCCTGTAGTGAGTGCATCAAGGATAATTTCCAGTGTATTAAACGGTGCCAAAAATAAAAACTCTATTTGTGTTCTTATGCACGATGCGGCTGGTAAAACTACAACGGCGGATGCTTTACCATCAATTATAGAGGGATTGAGAAGTCAAGGCTACACATTTGCGCCACTAACTAAAGAATGTTACGGCTATCATCATAAGGTTAATAATTAAAAAACAGAGCTATTTGAAAACTCAAACAAGCTCTGTTTTATTTTTTACATATTTTCTTGAATATACTCTGTAAGTTCGCCGATTGTTCTTATGTTTTCAATTTCCTCGTCGGGAATTTCAATGTTGAATTCGTCCTCAATTGTCATAAGAAGTTCAACAACATCCAAACTGTCAGCATCCAAATCCTTTGCAATGTTTGTTTCCATTGTTAAGGAGTCAACATCAGCATCAAGCTGTTCTGCCAACATTTGTTTAACTTTTTCGAATACCATAAAATGTTCCTCCTGAAATTTTAGAAAAACTCTACAAGAAAATAATATGTTGAAATTTGCGTTTTGTCAATAGCTTTTTGTAAAAAAGGCTATATTTTTTTGCTTTGAAATTTTTAGCGATTTAACATATTCCTCTGATTTAAATAATATGTAAGGGGAATGTATATATTCCCTGAATTTGAAATTTTAAGGAGTAAAAATATGAACAACGGTTATGTACAATTTCAAAGAATTGTAAGAGACGATATGGATTGCGGCGATGTTGTCGTTCCAAATTGCATTAATACGGATTACTGTTCGGCAAGTCCTATTTCTATGAATAACGGAATTTTGACAATGGCTTTTGTTGATATGCAGCCGATAAACGGTGTTTATCCCGAAAATGTTGCTTTTTGTAACGGTACGCTGTTTCCAAATTTGAATAAACCTTTTTTTGGAGGTAAATACAAATGAATAATAAAGCAATGTTAAGAAAGAAAATTCACGAGCTTGATTTTGCACTTCATGAGTTGAATTTATATCTCGATACCCACCCAACAAGCGTTAAGGCACTTGAACTATTAAAGGAGTATAGAAAGAAAAGACAAATGGCGGTTGCCTTGTTCGAGCAACAGTACGGCGTATATATTAATACCGCTTGTGATGTCCCTGCCGAGGGTTGTTGGAAATGGTTGAAAGGTCCATGGCCTTGGGAAAATAACTTTATGGAGGAAAATTAAATGTGGAAATATGAGAAAAAATTACAATTCCCCGTTAACATTAAAAATGTTAACCCAAAAAACGCTCAAATTTTAATCACACAATTTGGCGGTCCCGACGGCGAACTTGGTGCCTCAATGCGTTATTTAACCCAGCGTTATTCTCAGCCTTTTAATGAGGTTAAGGGTATCTTAACTGATATCGGTACCGAGGAACTCGCCCATCTCGAAATGGTGTGTGCAATGGTGCATCAGCTTACCAGAAATCTTAGTGAAAAAGAGATTAAGGAAAGCGGTTTTGACAAGTATTTTGTAGACCATACAAACGGTGTATATCCTCAAGCGGCTGCAGGTCTTCCTTGGAGAGCAGAGTATATTCAGTCTAAGGGCGATGTCTTGGCAGACTTGCACGAAGACTTGGCCGCCGAGCAAAAAGCAAGGGTAACCTATGATAACCTGATTCGTTTAATCGACGATCCCGATATCCTAGAGCCTCTTAAATTCTTAAGACAGCGCGAGATTACCCATTATCAGAGATTCGGTGAAGCACAACCAACAAAGTGGAATGGCAAGGGCGGAGCAGCTGACAAAACCGCTTGAAATAAGGCTTTTTTAATACATAAAAGGAGGAATTTAAATGAAGCTATTTAAGTGTATTGTTATGTTGATTTTAGTTTTAATTACTATTAGGACAGGCTATCTCGCACTTTTGTATAAGGTCTCAACATCAACAGGCGCTTTTCTAATATGTTTAGGTATCACCTTGTTTGTTGCAAGTGATGGCGGTCTTGAAAGAAAATCAAATTGAATAATTGCTATTTTATTTGATATATGGTATAATTTAACATGTATAATACGGTGAGATTCTAAACCGAGGTTATGTTTTGGCGCGTGGCTTCGGCTATGCGCCCCTTTTGTTTTGAAAGGAAAGTGGTCAAATGTTCAAAAAATTACTCGTATGTGTCCTCTCATTAGCATTAATAATTTCTATTATTCCCTTAAATGTTTCGGCAGAAACATCACCTAACACAAATTATTTCCGAAATTCTGATTACGGTGATATTATTCAGTCGGAATCAGAGGCAGAAATATTATATGAAATCACAGAAAAGCGCGATGTTAATACGAAACATTTTGCAATGAGTGATGGCACGATAAAAGCTTGTGTTTACCCTGAAGATGTCCATTACAAAAAAGATGGAAAATATCTTGATATAAATAATACACTTGTTGAAATTGTTGTGGATGGTAAAACATATCATCAAAATACTGCAAACTCATTTAAAGCGAAATTTCCTCAAAACAGTCAGGATTTTATAGAATTTTCAAATGAAAATGGTTATGTTAAATTTAGACTTGTTGGAGCACTAAATAAATCTGTTGAAAAGGTACAAGAAAAATTAGAAATAACGTCTCTAAAAGAAGATAAAACTATAGTTAAAAACAATAACAGCCGTGCTATATATAAATCAGTTAAGGCTGACATAGATATTGAGTATGATGTTACAGGAAATATGTTAAAAGAGACTATTGTTCTCGGTAAAAAGAAGAAACAGTCTTACACTTTTGAAATACTCACTTCTGCAGTCTCAGCAGTCAAAAATGATGATAATTCTATTAGTTTCTATGATAACAATACCAAAGAAATATGTACAATAGCAAGTCCGTATATGGTTGATGCGGCTAATGAATATAGCAACGATATCACAACTACACTTGTAAAAAACTCAACTGGATATACCTTAACTTACACACCTGATTATGGATGGCTTTCTAATAAACAACGTGTGTATCCTGTTAAAATTGACCCATCTTTTGTGAAACCTGTTGGTAAAGAAGATGTAATTGATACGTTTGTATATACCAACCAGAATACTGCCAACGAACGTGGCGGTTATGATGTTATAAATGTTGGAAAACGCACTTCAGGTTTAATAACAAGAGGCTTTGTTAAGTTTGATTTGCCGTCCGAAATCAGCGACAATGATAGTATTGTTGATGCTAGTTTATATCTTACTCACTATGATAATAATAGCACTGTAAGTGGGACACAAATAGATGTTCATGCACTGACAAATAATTTTACTGAGTTTGGTACTTTTTGGGATAATCAGCCGTCACACTCTTCGATAATTACTGATTACACGTTTGTAAAAACATCTGGTTTTTCTTTTACTGACACAAACAATAATGTTTATACATATGATAGATATAATCTAACTACACTTGTAGGCAATTGGCATCGTGATCCTAGAACCAATCATGGTATTATGCTTAAACTTCACGATGAAAATGAAACGCTTACATCAAACAAGCAGGTGTTTTATCATTCAAAAGATAGTTTATATTTTTCTGCAGTTTCGAAGTTTGTTGAAATAACCTATCGCAATACAACAGGCTTAGAAAATTATTGGAGTTATTTTACTAAAGATTTAGGTCAATATGGCACTGGTAGTGTAAACAATTATAATGGCAACTTAGTTTATACACATAATGACGTGAGTTTTTCAAGCCTTATTAATGGCGTAACTCTTTCTCATGTTTATAACAGTAATTTATCCTTGAATGGTGTCGGTAGATACGGTAATGGTTGGGGTCTTAACCTAGTACAA
Source organism: Clostridia bacterium (assembly GCA_017624675.1). Taxonomy (GTDB): domain Bacteria; phylum Bacillota; class Clostridia; order Oscillospirales; family Acutalibacteraceae; genus UBA737. Next base: position 89,497 of record JAGAMO010000015.1, read on the forward strand.
ACCTTAAAACCAAAAACTATTGAGAGCAATTCTGCCGTAAAATATGTTTATACTGACGGTGACGGTACAGAGCATTTTTTCATTCAAACCGAGGATAATTCTATAAAAGATGAAGATGGCTTAGGACTAACATATACAAATAATATCAGTGTTGACCCTGATTTGCCGCATAAACTTACCGATAAAGATAATAATGTTTATCTTTTTGATACCAAGGGGTATTTACGTAAAATTACAGATACTAACAGCAATGTTATCAATCTTAATTATACTTCAACAAGCAGTACGGACGGTTATCTTAGCTCGGTTACAACATCTTCCGGTTGTAACATTACTCTTAATTATTCTAACGGTAAACTTGTATCAGTTACAGATAATGCAGGCAGAACAACTAACTTTACAATTGATACAAGCGGGAATTTAACAAAAATAACGTATCCGGATAATTCTTATGTTACTTTTACATATAGCAGTAATAAATTAAATGTTGTTACTACACCGAGTGGTCAAAAATTGTCATACAATTATTTAAACGGTCGAGTTTCTTCTGCAAAAACTATAGGTAACCAAGGCACCACATTAGATAATTATATATTTGAATATGACAACAGACAAACAGTTGTTACAGAGATGAAGCCTAATGGCGATGTAAAGAATAAATACACATATCAGTTTGACAGTTATGGTAGAGTAATTTGTGTATATGATAAAAATCAAAACGTATATTCTCAAAGCTACACCGAAAAAAGTACTGCAAGCAATAGTGTTTTTAAAAATAATAAGATATCAACTGAATCAAACGGTTCAACTTATGTAAACAATTTAATTGTTGATCCTACATTTTCAAACGGAAATGAAAATTGGGTTCATTATATAACAGGTTCTACTGCTACAAGAAGTGTTGTTACAGGACATAGTCTGATTTCTACAAACAGTATACTTCTTACAAGCGATGAATTAGGATTTTCTTCTATTCACCAATTTCCAAATAGTGTCGCAGGCAAAACTTATACTCTGTCTGCATATATAAAGCTAGTAGATGTAGAAGGTGTATATGGAGCCGGTGTTGAAATAGTCACAAGCTCTAACACAAGGGCATGTAATTTTAAAACAGGCACAACAGATACATCTGTAGATAACGGTTTTGAAAAAATCACTGCTACCATTACTCTGGGAGAAGGCGAAACCATAAACCGAATCGGTGTAGGGCTGTTTGATGCAAAGGGTTCAGTATATGTTGACAGTGTTCAACTTGAAGATGGTGAAACTGATAATCCAATAAATCTCATAAGTAACTCAAGCTTCGAAAAAAATGATGGTAATGACACTTTGCCACATTATTATACTACCGACTGTGGACCTTCTGTCGGAGGTTGCAAAAACACAGTTAAACATCCAAACGGCGAAAATTACACAATGCAGATCATAGGAAACATTCACCTCAACGCAAGTATCTATCAGACCGTATCAGTATCGGGTAAAGCGGGTGATGTATACTCCTTCGGCGGTTGGGCGAAAGCTGATTCCTTACCGCAACATTGGACAACAGGCTATGTATCTTGCTTTGAAATGTCAATCAGAATATTTTATACTGATGGTACGGAAGAATGGGTGAGTAATCCTTTCAATATTTATATTAACGATTGGCAGTTCTCTCAAAAAACTGTACCTCTTAAAAAGTCATATAATCGAATAGACCTATATTTTGGATATAATCATAACTGTAACTCCGCTTACTTTGATAATCTATTCCTCTATCGCGACACAATGCAGAGTTATACATATGATTCTAACGGTAATGTGATTTCTACTGAGGATTATACAAATCAGAATTCAAGCTATAACTATACCAATAACAATCTTTCTAGGATGATTAGTCCTACCGGTAGCGGTTATGAGTATTCATATGATACTAAAAATCTAGTTGTATCATCAAAAAACAGTGAGGGATTGCAATATAACTTTACTTACGATAACTTTGGCAATCCGACTGATACAATTCTTAGTTCAAATAATTATTCATCATCGATTGAATCGGGCAAGACTTATTATATTCGTTTAAAATCTGCAGGAAAGTATTTAACGGTAGAAAACGCTTCAACCGCAAATGATGCTAATGTAATAGTTTCCGAGTTTACAGGTAATGCAAATCAACGTTGGAAAATTGAAAAATTAACTGATGGTATGTTTTACTTGTATCCTCAACATGCAACTAATATGGTCTTAGAGGTTACAAATGGTTTAAATGTAAACCCTACCAATGTCGCTATTTCAACGAATGTAAATGCAGATAAACAAAAGTGGACTATTGTGCCTCAAAGTGATTATACATATAATCTTTATCCAAAGACTTCTCCAGATAAAAAAGTTCTTACTGTCAATTATTCAAGTTTGTATAATAACGTAACTATTATTAGTATGCAGAATTTGAATAACGCCGACCAAGAGTGGTATTTCGAGCCGATTGAAAACAATACTGTTAATAGTCTTGAAGATGGGGGCATATATCAATTTAAGGGACATAAAAGCGGTAAGTATATTGACTGCAATAATACAATATCCAACCCCTCAACAACCATTGCTCAAAACTATATGAGTCTTGGTGAAAGCCAAAGATATTTGGTGAAAAAATACGGCAGCACTGATTATTATACCTTGGCACCTATAAGCAATACCGAAAAACTTATAGAGGTCAGCACATCAACCCACTCAGACGGTAACGTTTATTTGGTACTTGGCAACTCTACAGTTACCGACCGTAAACTGTTCAAATTTGAGTATAATAGCAGTAAACAAGGTTTTGTTATTGTTCCCAAATATGATGAAACATTGGCATTGACTTCGGTAGACGGTAGCAGTAATCCAAATAAAGCATATATACTTAGCGCAAAGTCAACCGATTCGGCATTTATCTTTATTCCTGAAAAGTTTTCAGAAACTATTAATTCTACCGCCACCTATCAGGATAACGGAAATTTCCCGCATACTATTACCGACTCTAGAGGAAATACAACCACCTATGGCTACGATTATAAACGCGGACTGCAGACTTCTGTTACCGATGCGAACGGTACAACAACCGAATATTCATTTAACCAAAATAATGACCGCTTGGAGTCTGTTGTATCATCGGGCAAGACTGTTAATTATCTCTATAATACCGACGGCACACTTAAAAAAATAACCTCGCCAAGCGGTACACAATATAACTTCGGCTATGACCAGTTTGGTAGAAATACCAATATTTCGGTTGGCAATTCTTTACTTAGCAGTACCGAGTATTTTGTTAATGACCCGTCGCTTGTTTCAAAATTCACCTACGGCAACGGTGTCAGTAAATCATATAGTTATGACGAACTGCAACGACTTACTTCAGAGAGTGTTAATAACACGGTTATAAGGAATTATGTTTACGATAAGCATAATAACATTGCCGAAATTAACGATTTGGCTGCAGGATATAATACTACCTATTCATACGATCTTATCGGTAGAATTACAGGCATTAAGCTCGGTAATGGTCAGTCCTTAAACTATCTTTACGATAAATTTAATCGCATAAGTTTATGGAAATGGTCGCTTGGCGATATCGCCTTAACAAACGGATATATTTATGGTGATAGTGCTGTTTTGGGTCAAAAAAGCGGGCTTATTTACGGCGTTAAGCTAAACGGAACTGAAAAAATAGGTTATTCGTATGATGACCTTGTTCGCCTTAAAACCAGAACGCTTAATACTTCTACACCCTTTGTTACTGAATACGGTTATCTAGCGGGTGCAAAGGTGGGTACAACCACAACCCTTATAAAAACCGTTAAAAACGGTAACGATACGTTAGAGTATGCTTATGACGTTTTCGGTAATATAACAAGTATCAAGAAAAATGGTACTGTTGTAGAAAGCTATACCTACGATAGCCTTAGTCAGTTAAAAACCGTTACAAGAGGCTCGGACGTTTGGGAGTACACCTACGACAACGGCGGTAATATTTTAAGCGTTACCAAAAATGGCATAGAAATTAAAACATACGGTTATGACGATACCAATTGGAAAGATAAAATGACCTCTTTCAATGGTCAGACCATTACCTATGATGCGATTGGTAATCCTTTGCAGTATCGTGACGGTTACAATTTCACATGGGCTAACGTAAGATATCTTTCAACCATTACTAACGGTGCAAATGCATATAGTTATACCTATGATGCTGACGGTATAAGAACAACAAAGACTGTTAACGGCACAACTACAACCTACTATTGGGCTAATGGTGTGCTACAGGCACAGAAAACAGGCAGTGAGTATATTGTTTTCCTATATGATGAAAACGGTACAGCTTACGGTATGTTGCTCAAAAATGGTACAATTGAGGAATACTATTATTACATCTATAACGCTCAGGGTGATGTAATAGGCATTATTGACAGTAATGGCACAAAAGTGGTAGAATATACCTACGGCGCATGGGGTGAAATACTCAATGTAACCGGCACACTTGCAGATACGATAGGTCAAAAGAATCCTCTTAGATATCGTGGGTATTACTATGATGAGGAGAC
>JAGAMO010000016.1 GCA_017624675.1 Clostridia bacterium
CCTGTTAATATGGCAGGCTTTGTCGCTGAAAATATCAAAAACGGTGTGGTAAAGCAGTTTTATTATGAGGATATTTCCGCCCTGCGTGAAAGAGAGGATGTAATTTTGCTTGACACTCGCACTCCGTTTGAATATATGCGAGGTCGTGCAGAGGGCTTTGTTAATATTCCACTTGACGATCTAAGAGAGCGCATAGGCGAGCTTGATAAATCCAAAAAAATCTATGTTATGTGCCAAAGCGGACTCCGTAGCTATTTGGCAACACGAATTTTAATGCAAAACGGCTTTGATGCCTACAATTTCGCAGGTGGCTTTAGACTGTATAGCAGCATCAAAAACGAGGAATTGCTATCTAATAGCTGCTACTCCTGCGGTATGGATAAAACAGATAAATAACAATTTGACGGAGGAAGCAAAATGGCAATATTTATAATCGTTTCAGGATTAGGAATGCTGATTTCTATTCTCGGTATAATCAATATGACAGGCAACATATCCTCTCTCCATTGGTATCATAGACAACGAGTGACCGAGGAAAACAGAAAACCGTTCGGCAAGCTCGTTGGTTTAGGAATGCTGATTATTGGTCTTGCAATGATAGTGTTTGGCATTCTATTCTTGATTTTCGAGCAAACACAGCTTGAAGCCCTTGTTATTATCGGTGTGGTAGAACTGATTGCGAGCATCATTGTAGGAATGGTTATTAGCTTTTATGCAATGAAAAAGTACAACGGTGGTATATTTTAATCATCAAATTCCAATTTAACGAGGCAACATATATGAATAAAGAATGCTTAATTTGCACATCTCCGCTTGAATACCTTAGTGCTGAAGAGGAAATGGAATGTGTGCTTTGCCACAAAAAGCAATACAGTAAAACAAGATGCGTAAAGGGTCATTTCGTTTGTGATGAATGTCATACAAGCGGAATGGATAGCCTAATTGCAATTTGTCTTAATAGTAAATCAGCCAATCCAATTGAAATTTTGGAAGAAATGATGAGTATGCCCGCTTGCCATATGCACGGTCCAGAGCATCATATAATGGTCGGCTCGGCACTTCTGACTGCATATAAAAACGCAGGCGGAGAAATTGACCTTAGCTCTGCGCTTAAAGAAATGCAGAAAAGAGGAAAGCAAGTGCCGGGTGGTGCTTGCGGATTTTGGGGTGCTTGCGGCGCAGGCATTAGCACAGGAATGTTTATATCCATCGCCTTGAAATCAACACCCTTGGCAGGTGAAGCATGGGGACTTTCTAACCAAATGACAGCAAGAGCACTTGAGTCAATAGGCAAAAACGGCGGTCCTCGCTGTTGTAAAAGAGATTCCTACCTTGCCATTATCGAGGCTGTCAAATTCACAAGCGAAAAGCTACATATAGATATGAAGCAACCCCCCGTAATCTGCACTCGCTCACACTTAAACAATCAGTGCAGACAGGAAAAGTGCCCTTTTCATAAGGATTATGTAGAGTAACTTGAGTAACGATGATATATAAAGTAGATAAAAAGCAAAACGAGGGGCTTAGTGCCCCTTGTTTTTCTATGCAAGTAAGCAAAGAAAAGGCGATTGAAGAAACAATTATGAATTGATGTGCGTATATGTCACAGTTGATGTCGGTAGCACAAAACATTGTTTTGCGGAAATATAAAAAATTAAAAGTTCTTGTAATTTGTTTTGAGGAAAGGCTTGCTTTCCGTCGAAAAAAGTGATACAATGATAAATGTATAAAAATACTTATTTTTATGAGGTGGAAAATGGCTGCAAGCTATAAGAAACTATTCAAAATGTTGATCGACCGCGAGATGAAAAGCAAAGACCTTGCCGCAAAAGCAGGTATCAGCCCTGCGACTCTCGCCAAGATGAAAAAGGACGGAGCTACTGTTTCAAGCGATGTGCTTGTGAAGATCTGCACGGCACTTGATTGCAAACTTGATGATATTGTTGAAATAATATCTGTTGATGATAAATAATATAGTGGGGACGAGTTGTAAATGAGCAGTATATTTTTAAGTCACAATTCTGTGGACAAACCTTTTGTTAGAAAACTCGCTAATGATCTTCGTCGCAGAGGGCATTATGCATGGGTAGATGAAGCTGAGATTAAAGTTGGTGATTCCTTGATAGATAAAATTGAAGAAGGAATCGATAATACCGATTTTTTGGGCGTTATTATATCCCAAAACTCGATTGAATCCGAGTGGGTAAAAAGAGAGGTTAGAATAGCACTTACTCAAGAGATTTCGGGTAAGAAAGTTAAGGTTTTACCTATACTGCTTGAAAAGGTAAAAATCCCAAGCTTTCTTATCGATAAGAAATATGCAGATTTCACATCCGAAGATAAGTATAAAAACTCTCTAAATGAAATTTTTGATGCTATGGAGGTAGTGCCAAACGATGGAAAGACAACTATGTCGTCGTTTGAAATACAGGCATTGCAAGAGCGATTGAAAGCAGTACAGGAAGAGTTGGAGTGCACAAGAGGCGAAAAACGTCGTCTTGTTGAACGGCTTGAAAAAGAAAGAAAGAATATTCCCGAAGAACTAAAGCGCCATATTGAGAGTGAAAATGAATGGCATCCCGAGTTCGCAGACATAGACCGCCTATATGCTTTTATGTGCGGAGGTACTGCGGTTACCGCAGGATATCTTTTACATGCATTAAGAAAAGAGCATATAAAAGGCTCGCATCCGCTTGCGATTCTGATTGAAATGTATGGTAAGAAAGATGAGCTGGCGCTTTTGCTTGAAGCAACGTTGATTAGACTTCAGAAACTGGAATCATATACAATTCTTTGAGCACCTTTCTTGTGTTTGTGTAATAAAAACGGGTAACCAGAAAAGGAACACGTATGAACCAATTTTTAACCAACTACACCGAGGTAACATTCCTCGATAAAATAAAAGACAACCTGCGCAGGTGCAAGTCGTTTGCGTTCTCGGTCAGCTTCATCAAAAAGGCTGGTCTTGTTCTGCTGTTCAAGGATATTGAAGCAGCGGTTGAGCGCGGAGCGCAGGGGCGTATCATTACCTCTACATATCAGAACTTTACCGACATTGAGTCGATAAAGAGTTTCTTTGCGCTTCAGTGCAAGCACAGTAATTTTGAGTGCCATCTTGATTATGAGTGCTTCCACGATAATCACTATTCCACCCTCGGTTACCATTCGAAGGGATATCTTTTCGAGTTTGATGATTGCTATGAGGTGATTATCGGTTCGTCCAATATCACTCGTTATGCGTTACTCAAGAATATCGAGTGGGATGTGGTTGTTCGTGAAAACGAGCCGGAAGTGTATAACCGTCTTTGGTTTCCCGACAGAGAAGAAAATAAATACGAGGTCATGCATATCAAAAACGCAAGCTCGATCTCCTTCGCAGGGAAGCACTACCAAGCTTATTGCAATAAAAAACTCAAGGATAACTTCGACACTTACGC
>JAGAMO010000017.1 GCA_017624675.1 Clostridia bacterium
ACCCCGAACAGGCCGCCCAGGAGGCCCGCAGGGTCTACGGAGAAGCTTCATTGACGGCCCTGTGAAGTGCGCTCCTGACTCTTAATCAGGGTGTCCCGGGTTCGAGTCCCTGATGGTGCACCACTTTGGTTAAGTATTTCCGTTAATTCGGAAATTTAATATACCGCTTTATGCGGAGTTTATGTGGCCCGTTGGTCAAGTGGCCTAAGACTCCGGCCTCTCACGCCGGCAACACGAGTTCGAATCTCGTACGGGTCACCATTTTTAAAAAATTGAATAATTTGATATTAGATAGCATATGCTATTTGATATAGAGTGCCTTATGGCACACCAGAAAAGTTGGTGTTGATTGCGGTGAGGGTCCACCTGTTCCCATTCCGAACACAGAAGTTAAGCTCACTTGCGCTGAAGATACTTGGCGGGAGGCTGCCCGGGAAAATAAGTAGATGCCAACATTTTTGCCCTAATAGCTCAGTCGGTAGAGCATGCGGCTGTTAACCGCAGTGTCACAGGTTCAAGTCCTGTTTGGGGCGCCAAAAAAGACAAGTCTTTCGACTTGTCTTTTTTTATCCAATCCGAAGGATTGGTATGTAATCGCCGATAGGCGAATGTAATCACGCAAAGCGTGTATGGCATCACCGTAGGTGCATTTCCTTCGGATTGATTACATACATTTTCTTACGAAAATGATTACATCCAACACTTCGTGTTGATTACATACAATGCTCCGCATTGATTTATTGTCGCTATTATGCTATACTTACCATAGGTGATAAGGATGAATTTTATTGCTAAAAATTTTGGTGAACTTTCAGTTACAGAGCTTTACGAGATTTTAAGGGTGCGCTCACAAATTTTTATATTAGAACAGAATATGCACTGTCAGGATATAGATGGCAGTGATTTTGAGGCAAGGCACTTTTTTCTTGAGGAAAAGGGCAAGATTTTGGCATATCTTCGTGCTTTTTACACCGATGATAGCAAGTTGGTTGTGAAAATAGGACGAGTGCTTTCAATTACCCACGGTGTGGGGCTGGGTGCCGATATTATGAAAAGGGCTATTGCCGACATAAAGAAAAATATGGAATGCCAAAAATTATGCCTTAATTCTCAAAAGAGCGCCATAGGATTTTATGAAAAATTAGGTTTTAAAACCGTTTCCGACGAGTTTTTGGAGGAAGGCGTTATACACCTTAAAATGCAACTTGAAATTTAACCCTGCGATAATATATTGACACAAAAAAGCCGTGAATTTCACGGCTTTTTTATCTATATTTTAATCATCTATTTCCTGATTGCAGCAGTTTGATACCAAACAAGCGGTGGCGGTAACAATAAGGGACAGGAACAAAACCAAAAGACCCACGATTATTGCGCCGACGATACTGGTTGCGGCAAAGGTAATTGCCAAGAGAATCACTGAGGTTAAGGCAGTGCCGAGGATACCTACCAAAACTGCAGACAATGCACCGCAGTTACATTGACAAGAGCGACAACATCTGTCGGTTGCCAATAATACAGCCAAATAAACGATAGCGATTCCAAGAGCCACCCACAAGAAAGCGGGTGTTACGGCGATTACAGCGGTGAGCTGTAAAAAAGCGGCAACAACACCGAGAATTGCACTGGCAATTACAGCCAAGGTTACACAGCTAGGTTTATTTTCACAACAAAAGAAAGACATATTTTCACCTCCTCTTTCTATTTTATGAGAGGGAAAGAGGAGAGGTGCGTGAAAATAAAAAGCCGTGAAATGCAAAAATTTTATTTCTTCAAAAGTCGTAACTGACTTGACTTTGTTTTTTCATATAGATATAATAAAAGAAATGGAGGTGCAGTTATGAAAATAACAAAAATTTTAAGTTTAGTAATTGCAATTGTTTTAATTTTGGGAGCATTTTCCCTTTGTGCTAGTGCAGAAGAAAATCAGTCTGTCGATTTTGATTTAACTGTAAATGGCGAATACTATCTTTACGGTGAGTTTTTCGTTAAGATGAACGAAGCATTAGAAATTCAGGTTGCCGATGTATTCGTTGACGGGGAGACTGTTGACCAAACCAAGATTTCCTATAAGTGGGAAAAATCTTGTCCGCCTCCTAATGGGATGCCCGGGCTTGCCTATGAGGAAATTGCCGACGCAAACGAAAGCATATATAGCACCACCTATGACGGAACAGAAAGATACAGATGTACTGTAACGGTTGAAGGCGTGGGATACCGCAGTAAAGAAATTTGCTTAAAGGAAGATTCTTTAACCACCGAGGTTTCTGCTAATAAACCATTAGTTTACGAAGCAGAGGGAGATAATTATTGTATTAATGATTTGTCGGTTGGTGATGAGGTTACCCTTACAATAAATGCCACTACAACCCTTGAGGGCGCAACTACCACATATAGCTGGAATGGTGGAGATGCTTATATTCAGCCGGATAGTGAGCTTGATGAATGGGGTCAAGTTTCAAATAACACCAATACTCTTACTGTAACCAAAAGAGAAGGCCAACAAAATTATTTTTGTACTGTTAGCGATGGTCAAGCAACCCAGTTTATATTTTTCATGTTGAATTCAACAGAAACCATGACCCACAGCATCTTGGCTAACGGTGAACACCCCGGAACATATGCAGGAACATATATTTATGTTACAAAACCGAATACCGATGTTAAAATCGAGATTCCTGCCACCTCTACCAAGGGTGATGTTGAGTATTCATGGTATTATGATGCTGAAGGTTACAGCATACCCGAAAGACTTGATAATACCACCAACACAGTTATTGCCACAAAGTCGCCGATGACCGAGCAAAACCCTTATGCTTGGGAAGTTTATCAATGTTTCCTTGAAGATGGCAACGACCGTGTTCGTTACTGGATTATGCTTTTCTGCTTAGACCCTGAAACTCCCCTTTCAGAGGTTAAAAAAATAGGTGAGGATACTCCCGAAATTGAGATTAAATCCGAAAACGAAGACTTGGCTAATGCGGTGTTTAACGGAGATGAATTGATGGCTTTGAGTGGGGGCGCTCCTATAGAGGTTACCCTTAGCGCCGAATCAAAGCAAACCGTTTCTCAATCTGAAAAGACCGCTATAGACGAAAAGCTCACCGCCGACAGCAATGTTGGTATGTATTTGGATATCAACATCTACAAAGGTTTTGAGGGTGCCGAATTAGACCAAGTGGCTGAGTTGAATAAGGCTATTGATATCAGCGTTGATATGCCCCAAAACCTTGTTGACACAAAAGAGGGCGTAAAGCGTGAATACAGCGTGGTTCGTGTTCACAACGGCGTTGCCGAAACTATACCCTGCGCCTATAACGAGACCACTAAAACATTAGAGTTTAGTTCGGATAAATTTTCAACCTATACTATCGTTTATACCGACAAGGAGGATGTTGCTACTCCCGGAGAAAGCGGTAGCGGAGAGGCCGAAAAACAACCTGACAAGCCCGAGGCTAATAAACCTGAGACCAATAAAACCGAAGTTCCACAAACCACATCACCCTTAACAGGTGATAGTTCGGCAACCAGCCTTTGGGTAATGGTAATTATGGTTTCCGGCTTTGCAGTTGTAAGCTTATTGACCTTGAAAAAAACAAAAAACCACGCTAAACACTAATTAAGCGCTGTTTTGTTACATTAAAAAATAGAGTTATCTCGTAAATTCGGGATAACTCTGTTTTCTTATATATCTTGAAAAATAATATATAAAATGATATATTAAAGAAAAAGTGCAAAAGGAGTTTTAGTGTGTATAAAGTTGGCTGTTCGTGCGGAAGAGGTATTAGTGAGGAAACCTTTCAAATGCTAAAGGCTAGTGGCATAGAAGCCATTGAGCTTTCGTTGTCTCATGAAGCGCTCAAAACCTTTGATTACAAAGAGGTTGCAAGGCTTTCAAAATTATACGGAATCGAGCTTTGGTCATTCCATTTGCCTTTTTTACCCTTTGCGGAAATTGACATTTCCTCTACTAATGAGGAGATTCGTAGGTTTTCGCTAGACCTTTGCAAGGAATATATTGAAAAAGCAACCGAAATTGGCGTTGATAAATTTGTGATTCATCCAAGCGCTGAGCCTATTTCTCCTGAAGAGCGCCCACAGCGTTTAGAGGCTTCTAAAAAAAGTCTTGGCGAGTTGGCGGATTTTGCCCAACTATACGGTGCGGTGATTGCGGTGGAGGATTTGCCCCGTACCTGTCTTGGCAACTGCGCCGACGAAATGCTTGAAATCCTTGAGACTAATGATAAACTGCGAGTTTGTTTTGACACAAACCACCTTTTAAAGGATACCAACGGCAATTTTTTGAAAAAAGTTGGAGATAAGATTATAACTCTCCACATTTCCGACTATGATTTTGTGGACGAAAAACACTGGCTCCCCGGTGAAGGCAAGATTGACTGGGCTGAAATTTTAGAAGGACTTAAAAATATAGGATATAACGGCGTTTGGATGTATGAAGTGGGGCTTGGAAAACCGAAAACTCTTACCCGCTCAAGAAATTTGAACTTTGACGATTTTGTAAAAAATGCAAAGGCTGTTTTTGAGGGAAAAGAGCCAGAGCGTATTTGATAAAGAAACCGCCCTTAAAAAGGCGGTTTTTATTGCTTTTTCTTTAGATTTATGTTAAAATATGCTAACTGATTTAAACGGAAGTGAAATTTATGGAGAAAAAAAGAAACGGCTTTGCCAGTGGCTTTGGTTTTATTATGGCTGCGGCAGGCTCGGCGGTTGGTCTTGGAAACCTTTGGGGCTTTCCTTACAAAACCCATGAATACGGCGGCGCGGCATTTGTGCTTGTGTATATCGCTTGTGTTATTTTAATTGGCGTTATCACAATGACCTGTGAAATCTTTATTGGAAGACGGGCTCAAGCTAACCCCATTACCGCATTTAAGATGGTTGACAAAAAAATTGGTTGGTTTGGCGTTCTTGCGATATTAATCCCCGGTTTTATCGCTTGTTATTACTCGGTTTTGGGCGGATATACCGTTAGATTTACTGTTAATTCCTTTAAAGGCAATACAGGAACATTCGGCGCTTTCGCTTCAAACGGAGTGCTTGTTACAATCTTCACCGCAATCTTTATCGCTATGGCGGTTTTTGTTGTTATGGCAGGAGTAAAGGGCGGAATTGAAAAGGCATCTAAGATACTTATGCCCACCCTTTTTGTGCTTCTTCTTGCAACGGCAATTTTCTCCCTTTGCTTAGGTGAGGGCGTTGCAGAGGGTCTTAAGTTCTACCTTAAACCCGATTTTTCAAAGCTTTCGGGCACTGAAATTTTGGCGGCTATGGGTCAGGCGTTTTACTCCTTATCACTTGGTATGGGCGCTATGATAGTTTACGGCTCATACACAGGTAAAGAGGTAAATCTTGTAAAATCTACTGCAACAATTTGTGTTTTTGATACACTTGTAGCGCTTCTTGCAGGTTTTGCGATTTTCCCCGCACTTTATCACTACAAGGCAACAATGGGTGTAATGCCTGAAAATATTCAAGGTTCGAAGCTGATGTATGAGACATTGCCGATGGTATTTGAATCCTTAGGTGTTGTTGGCAAAGTGGTGAGCTTCTGCTTCTTTGCAATGGTTGTTATTGCGGCGGTAACCTCTGTAATGTCCTTGTTCGAGGTTGTTTGCCAGTTCGTAATTCAAAAATTCAGAGTTTCTCGCAAAAAGGCTATTTCCACACTAGCGTTAATTTGCTTTGCAATTTCTATTCCTGTTGGAATTTCTGCAGGTCAGGATATGTCAGCCGAGGGTGCAATTAAGGTGTTCGGTATGGACCTTTTAAGCTTTTTCGATACCGTTACAAACACCGTTTTAATGCCTGTTTGCGCTTTCTTTGCTTGTGTTGCTGTCGGTTGGTTGTTAGGACCCAAAAAGGTTTGCAAAGAGATGGAGGAGGACGGACAAAAGCTCGGTTTCTTTAAACCCATTTTCTCATTTATGGTAAAATTTGTAACACCGATTTTAATTTTCGTTATCGAAATCTTCGGTGTTTACGCACTTGTTTTCCCAAGTGGAAAATTCTCCTCAAACGGACTTGGAATTGCACTTTTCTCTTACGGACTTTTAGCAGTTGGCACAGCGATTTACTTTATTTTCTTTAAAAACAAAGATACAGGCTGTAATGCTGACGAAGAATAAAATTAAGCTAGATTTCAATAATAAGGAAATTTTTTAAACTCCAAATACAATCTGTTCCGTTAAAATTGTGAGGTTTATTATGCTTGCTAATTTTCATACACACACAAATTTTTCCGACGGAAAAGACAGCCCTGAGGATAATGTGATTTATGCAATAGAACAAGGCTTTGAGTCGCTAGGTTTCACAGATCACAGTTACATGGATTTTGATTTAAGCTATTGTGTGAAAGACACCAAAGGTTATATGGCTGAAATTAACCGTTTAAAAGAAAAATACAAGAGCGAAATTGAGATATATTTAGGGATAGAAGAAGACATTTTTTCAAAAAACCGAGAAAATGGCTTTGATTACATAATCGGCTCGGTTCATTATGTTAAAAAGGACGGAGAATATTACCCCATAGATTACGATATAGAGAATACCAAAAATGCAATCGAGGTTTTTGGCGGTCCTTTGCAACTTGCCGAAAATTATTTTGAAAGTCTTTGTGAATATATAGAAACCAAAAAGCTCGACATTGTGGGTCATTTTGATTTAATTACAAAGTTTGACGAGCAAAATGCACCGATATTTTTGGGTAACGGCGAATATATCGAAATTGCGAAGAAATATCTTAAAAGGGCGATGAAGTCACAGCCGATTTTTGAAATAAACACAGGTGCAATTTCAAGAAAACTCAGAACTACGCCCTATCCTTGCGAGGAACTGTTATATGAGCTTTGCAAAAACGACGCTAAGATAGTTCTCTCGTCCGACAGCCACCAAAAAGAGCATCTTGATTTTTGGTTTAAAGAGGCAAAAGATATGCTTTATGAGATAGGTTTTAGAAACTCATATATTATAAAAAATAACCGTTTTGAAAGCCGAAAAATAAGATAGATAATAAAAACACTTGACCGTGTTGTTGGGTGTGTGGTAAAATTAAAACAAGCTAAAAGAATATAGACTTTAAATTCTAGATTTTGCCGAAGAAAGGCTAAGATTTAAAATGGTACAAAACGAAACAAATAAGCAAATAAAAAACACAGTTAAAATCGGCTCATTTTGTATTGTCACATATTTGGTGAGCTATGTTGCGAGAAATATCACAGGCGTTGTAACACCCATGATGGTCGCACAAGGAGATTACACAAAAAGCTATTTAGGAATGCTAACCACCATATATTTTGCAATATATGCGGCGGGTCAGCTTCTAAACGGCATTTTGGGGGACCGTATTCGCTCCCGTTATATGATTTTAATAGGTTGTTTAATGTCAGGCGTGGGAATGGCAATATTCCCTTTGTGGAATAATCCTGTCCTTAACATTATCTCCTTTGGAATGTTGGGCTTTGGCCTTTCAATGCTAAGAGGTCCTTTAATGAAGGTTATTGCGGAGAATATGTCTCCCACAGCGGCAGAAACAGTATGTGTGCTGTTTTCGGTGGCTTCCTTTGCTGGTCCCTTGATTGCAAGTCTGTTTGCAGTTATATTTAATTGGCAATGGGTATTTATTGCAACCGCTTTATTCGCAATTTTAATGGGTGTTGCATCTTTTGCTTATTTTACTAATTTAGAGAAAAAAGGCATTATTGTCTTTAATCCTAAAAAGGAAAATATTTTCAAAGGAATCAAAGATTTATTTTTGATTAAAAACTTTGTATATTTCCTTTGGTTGGTGCAATAGTTGAAATAGGAACATCCTCCATCAATTTCTGGGTTCCTACATATGTGACCGAATATTTAGGACTTTCGGCTGAAATGGGCGCAGGAGTATTCTCTTTTATGTCTTTGCTTAAGATAGTTTCTCCCTTTATTTGCGTTTTCCTTTATCATAAAGTCATAAAAGATATGATTAAATTGGAGGCAGCATTATTTTCATTGTCGGCGGTGTTCTTTGTTTTTCTGCTTTTCACAAGCGGGTCACCTATTTTAAATATTATCTTTTTCTCACTTGCTAAATTAATAATCGGTTGCGCATCTACTGTACTTTGGAGTATTTATATTCCAAGCCTTGCGAAATACGGCAGTGTTTCGGCAGGAAACGGTGTGTTCGATTTTACAGGTTATGCTGCGGCAGCATTGCTTAACGCATTTTTCGCTTCCTTTACCAATTGGAGCGGCGTTATAGTATCTTGGATAGTTATAATGCTGGTTGGTCTCGCGGGTGCTCTTGTTGCTATGATTATCACCAAAGGAAAAGAACAAGAAGAATAAAAAAACAAGCAGTTGTATTTTGCAACTGCTTGAGTTTTTTTTAAAAGGAGAAACTATGATTTACACTTTAACCCTTAATCCTGCGCTTGATTACACTGTAATAATAGACGAACTGCAAAGAGGCAAAATTATTTTGTCAGACAGCCAATACATGGCTTTTGGCGGAAAGGGAATTAATGTCTCTTTGGTTTTAAAAGAACTTGAAATGCCCTCCGTGGCGATGGGCTTTGCGGCAGGGTTTGTGGGTTATGGCTTAATAGAAGAACTTGAAAACAAGGGTATTAGCCACAATTTTGTTATGCTACAGGAAGGCAACAGCCGAATAAATGTTAAAATCCGCGACGGCGAGGAGACTGATATTAATACCTTGGGCCCCAATGTGCCAAGCGAGGCTTTAGATGAACTCTTTTGCAAACTTGACAGATTGAAAAGTGGGGATGTCTTGGTTTTGGCGGGAACTGTTCCGCCTTTAATCTCCAAAAATATCTATGCTGATATAATGAAAAGGCTTGAAAATAAGGGCGTATTGTTTGTTGTAGATGCTATAAAGGAAACGCTTTTATCTTCACTTGAGTTTAAACCATTTTTAATAAAACCCAATGCCGAGGAATTAGGGGATATTTTTGACACAGAAATTAAGAGCTTTGAAGACGCGCTTTTTTACGCTGAAAAATTGCAACAGATGGGTGCGCAAAATGTTCTTGTTTCAATGGGCGAAAAGGGAGCGGCTTTAAAAGGTGCAGATGGCAAGGAATACACTATAAATGCACCCCGAATTATCCCTAAAAGCACTGTTGCGGCAGGGGATTCCACCGTTGCGGGTTTCTTAGCAGGGTATTTAAAGACTGATGATTTAGAATATGCCTTGAAACTGGGTGTTGCTTGCGGAACGGCTACCGCCTCTCGCATTGGCACCGCAACAAGAGAAGAAATAGAAAAATTCTGCAAATAAAAAAGAGGGTTTTTAAACCCTCTTTTATTTTTTATCAATTTCTTTTGCAATATGTAAAAATACCGTTTTGTAAACAAAAGTTAAAAAAGAGAAGAAGCAGAATGTTGTTCCCACAATGAGGAAAGGAAGATAAAATTTTCCGCCGATAAAGGTTATAACCGAAATGAAAATGCAGAAAATTGAAATTCGGTTAAAGTAAGTTACATTATCTAAATGGAAAAGCATATCTTTTAAAATGTTTCTTATAATTCTTCTGAGATAGAGTAAAATTCCTGCCACAAAGGGAACGCAAGGGTAACAGGTAACCATAATTATAGCGGGTAGAGTTTGTGAACGACCCATTGTTTCAACATACCAGGTGACCGCCCAAGGCAAAGCTACAGCAAAGCCTACCAAAAGGACGCCGAAAAGATTTATAAGCCAAATGGCAATAGTTAACGCTTTCTTATCCAAAGAGCATCTCTCCGTTCTTGATTTGGCGCATAAACAGTAGATTATTTTACTGTTTATACTAACTATAACCATTATAATAACATAAATATTTTTTGTCAATAGGCACCTCTTAACTTTAAAAATCCCTTGACATTTTGCCCTCAAAATTATATAATAAGGCGGTATCCTGTGGTGTGAAAATCGTAGTGGCGCGGAGAAATTGATATAGCAATTTAAGATACAGTAACAACTTAATATAACGAGGTGTGGCTCAGTTTGGTAGAGCGCCACGTTCGGGATACCATGCCGAGCGGAGACCGATTTTCTTCCCGAACTGCACAACCCCTTGTAAACAGCTACTTTATCGGTGGCACAGTATTTAGGAATTAGCGGAAAATACCGCTACGACCACATAAAATCCCACAGATACGATATTTTCGTGAAACTTTGGGAACAAAAAAATTGAATATCGAGGTGTGGCTCAGTTTGGTAGAGCACTACGTTCGGGACGTAGGGGCCGCAAGTTCGAATCTTGTCACCTCGACCAAATTTTGACCGAAATTGAAGGCTTATCCTCCACTTTCGGTCATTTTTTATACCTTTTTAAAGTATCTTCGCGCCACTTTTAAGAAATTTCATTTTTCAGAGACCACATAACAATTGTGGATAATTAAAACTTTAAATAAAATCCTTTTTCTTTGGTTAATGCGTAGTAAAATTTTCACTGTATTTGTATTGCTTTTTTGTAAGAAAATCTTAATATACTTATTTTGCATGTATGGTATAATAGAATAAAATATTTGTTTTAAGGTGAGGGAAATGTGCATTATCATTGTTGATGATGAAAAGGAAATTGCCGACTTGGTTGACGTTATTTTAAAGAACGAGGGGTATGAAACCCTTAAGTTTTATGATTCGGGCGATGCGTTTAAAGAAATACGAAATAACAAAAATATCGACTTAGCCATTCTGGATGTTATGATGCCAGAGATGGATGGGTTTGAATTGTGTGCTAAAATCCGTGAAAGTCACACATATCCAATTATTATGCTAACAGCTCGCGTAGAAGATGTCGATAAAATAACCGGACTTAGCATTGGAGCCGATGATTATGTAACAAAACCATTTAATCCGCTTGAATTATTAGCCCGTGTTAAAGCGCAGCTGCGTCGTTATAAAAAGTATGATGCTATCATAACACCTCAAGCCGAAGTGTTTGAAAGTAACGGCCTTGTTATTAACAAGCAAGAGCACACAGTATCACTCTTTGAAGAAAATATAAATTTGACACCGACCGAATTTGACATATTGTGGCTGCTTTGTGAAAATGCGGGCAATGTTGTTTCAAGCGAGAGCATATTTGAAGCGGTTTGGAAAGAAGATTATCTTGACAGCAACAATACGGTGATGGTTCATATACGAAGAATTAGAGAGAAACTCAAAGAACCGCCGCGCAATCCTAAAATCATAAAAACAGTATGGGGAGTAGGTTATAAAATTGAAAAATAGTGCTATAAAACGATATATAACGCAGGTTTTGATATACACAGTTGCGTTTGTTTTATTTCTAATCATAATGGATAATGTTTTTAACGGTACGGTGGTTGATTATCTTTATAATAATCTTCCGTATAACTTGTTTTATATGATTAATGACAATCGTACATTCACTTCTTTTTTTGTATATGTATTAGGTTTGGTAATAATATCTGTTATTTATGTTTTCAAGCTAAGCAAATTGCTTAAATTGGCAAGCGCTTCAATATCAGAAGAAGAACCTAAAATTTTTGGAACCGATTGTCCGGAAGAACTTAAAGACTTCAGTCAAAAACTAAAAGATTTCAAGTTTGAACTCAAAGAAAATGAACGGGCGAGAGCACTTGCAGAACAGCAAAAAAATGATTTAATAGTTTATTTGGCGCACGATCTGAAAACGCCCTTAACATCGGTAATAGGTTATTTAAGTTTATTAGAAGAAGCTCAGGATTTACCAATAGAACAACGGGCAAAATATACTGGAATAGCACTCGATAAAGCTTACAGATTAGAACAACTTATAAATGAATTTTTTGACATAACGCGCTTAAATCTCCAAACTATTGAAACGCAAAAATCAAGGGTTAATCTAACGATTCTATTGGTGCAGATTTTGAATGAGTTCTTTCCAATGTTTGAAGAAAAAAGTCTTAATATCGTGCAGGAAATTGAACCGGAAATCATAATATTTGCTGATGCCGATAAATTAGCACGTGTTTTTGATAATCTATTCCGTAATGCAGTTAATTATAGTCATAATGGGACGGATATAATTTGTTCTGCTTACAAAACAGAAAACCAAGTAGTAATACGAGTCAAAAACAAAGGTGATGATATCCCCAAAGAAAAACTCGAGCGCATCTTTGATAAGTTTTATCGTGTTGATAATTCGAGAAGAACAGCTACAGGCGGCTCGGGATTGGGCCTTGCTATAGCAAAACAAATTATAGAGCTTCATAATGGTACGATTACTGCCTCTTGTGATGATGGTGTAACCGAATTTGAGGTTATTTTGCCTTTGTAAGAAAAAGTTAAGAAAGCCTTAAAAGAGAAGTAAAACAAAATATTTTTCATTACGCTAAAATACTCCTATCAAGCCAAGATAGGAGTATTTTTTATGAAAAGACACAGGAAGAGCAACCGCAAAATAGGATGTTTGGTTATTTTAATTTTAATTGTGCTGATGATAACCTTCACAGTATCAAAATGCAGCAAAGAAAATACTATACCGCCCGAAACAACTTCTAATTATAACCCCTCTAATGTTAATACTATGGTAGAAGAGTTTGCAGAAAATCATAATTTGCAAACAAATGCGTGGCCTGATAATCTGATTGAATTGTTAGAGAAAAATCCTGAAACGAAGGATTTTGTTTTGAATTATCCGCTTAAAAAAGATGAAAAATTCGAAATTAATTTAAGAGAGTATAAAAACAGCAAAAAAGTTCCGTTGTTTATGCAATGGGATGAGCGTTGGGGATATAGCAGGTATTCAGGTGATTTAATGGGCCTTACAGGTTGCGGCCCGACCTGTCTTTCTATGGTTAGTATTTATCTTTTAAATGATGATAAATATACTCCTAAGTATGTAGCTGAATTTTCCGAAAGAACTGGATATAGCGTATCTGGAAATGGAAGTTCTTGGAGTTTGATTTCGGATGGTGGAAAAAAACTTGGATTAGATGTGATAGAAATTCCGCTTGATGAAAACAGAATTATAAGAAATTTAGAGGTCGGTAATCCTATTATTTGCATAATGGGCCCTGGTGATTTTACTACGACCGGGCACTTTATCGTAATGACAGAATATGTTGATGGTAAAATTAAAGTTAATGATCCCAATAGCAAATCTCGTTCCGAAAAACTTTGGGAATTATCTGATATTAAACATCAAATTCGTAATTTATGGGTATGTAGAAAATGAATTTTTTATAACCACATATTTTTACATTACCAAAAAGCATCACCGCCACGGATTGTTCCGTGGCGGTGTGTTCGTTTATGCTGACTGTGATGCTTTTAGCTTTGCCTTGGCTTCTTGTATTTCGGCTTTAACTTTTGGAATCATCTCTGCGAGGAGGAGTTCACATTCCTCTCTCGTTTTGGCATAGATATTTTTGGATATGCGTTTTCCGTCTGCACCTCTTGGAGAATATCTGCATTCATAGAGGTTGTCATTTATTTTTGTGATACATCCTGTACCCGCCCTTCGTATTTTGCCTTGTACGGCTTCAAATTTCGGCTTACACGGCTCGTTTGTGTCTTGGTCGGGTGTTTGCTTGTCCTCGGTGCTAACGCCGTCATTCTTGCCAATACCGCTGTCAATTTTCCTTGCCGCTTGTCTTTGCATTTCGAGAGTACTGTGCAGGTATATATCAAGGGTGGTTTGGGATGATACATGACCTATGATCGAGGACAGGGTTTTCACATCCATTCCGTTGGCAAGTGCTGTTGTAGCGAAGGTGTGCCGTAGATCGTGGAAGCGGATATTTTTACAACCCGACCTTTCGAGTATGCTTTTGAACTTTTTATAGACTGACTGCGGATTCCTTGGCATATCCTCTATCATCGGTGATGGGAACATCCACCGTGAGTTGACCGTCTTTTTATACTCGGCTAATACATTTAATACAACTTTCGGTAGTATTATCGTCCGTATTGAGCTTTTGGTTTTCGGCTCGGATATCTGCATACTGCCTTTTACATGATATACTTGTCGGCATATACGCAATTCACCGGTGTCATGGTTTAGGTCTTCCCACTGCAGAGCGAGGAGTTCACCTCGGCGCATTCCTGTCGTCAGTTCAAGAAGGAGCATTTCGAAGTACCCTTCGTACTTTGCTTGGATAAGGAAGCGTTGCATTTCTTCGGGAGTGAGCACCTGCATCTCACGGGATTTCTTAGGCGGCAGATTACAACCGATTGCAGGGTTTACTGTTATCAGCGATTCGCTTACCGCTTTTTCGAGTGCTTGTCTGCATACAGCGTGTATTGAGCGTATCATTCGGTCAGATAAACCTTCGCCGAAACATTCCGCATATTGCAATCGACCGCCTTTCTTTGCGTTTGAATAGAACTGTTGCAGGTCATTTTGCGTTAGTTTGTTTAATTTAATGCTACCAATTTGAGGGATGATGTGCTTGTAGATGCGGTTTTCATATGAGGCTTGTGTGGATTGCCGTATTGTCATTTTGCAATACTGCTGATACCAGAAGTCTATCCACTCACCGAATGGCATATCTGCTTTCACGGTGTTGCGCCTGACGAGACCGACTTGCTCTTTAAGCTGCTCTAACTTTTCAAGGCATTTAGTCTTTTCGAGAGCGGTCACGCATTTAGTGAGTGGCAGTCCTTTTTCATCGTATCCGACCACCACTCTTGCTTCCCAACGACCGTCTGTTCGTTTGCGGAGTGTACCTGTACCTTTCTTTCTCTTTTTACTCATATTAAATTCAACTCCTTTCCGAACATATCCTCGACAAAGTTTTCTACTATGTCGGATGCTCTTTTTTGCATATCTGTTGTGACATGCGTATAGGTGTCAAGCGTGAAGCTCGCATTGGTGTGACCGAGGATTCCCGATAATGTTTTGGCATCAACTCCGCTTGTGAGAGCGTGGGTGGCGAAGGTGTGTCGCAGATCGTGGAAGCGAATGCTCGGCAGGTCAGCGCTTTTAAGGATAGCCTTCATTTTGTTGTATACCGAGCAGGGTGCTATTGGTCTTGTAGGATCAAGCGGATGTTCAAATATCCATTCGCTACGACTCTTGCGCTTACGCTCTTTTAATAAATTTACCGTACTAAGCGGCAGGAGTATAGTACGCTTACCTTGACCTGTTTTGGTTTCGCCCTCAACGATACCGCCTTTTCTATCGTGGGATATACTTCGGTTGATTTTAAGTGTGCCTTCGGTTTCGTCAAAGTCTATCCACTTAAGACCACACAACTCACCTCTGCGAAGTCCCGTTGTCATTTCCGTATAGAATATATCGTGCCATATAATATCGTTTTCTATGGCATCCATAAACCGTCCCAGCTGTTCTTCGTTTAATATTTGAAGTTCCGGCTTTGTCTTTTTCGGTGGATTTGTACCAGCCGTAGGGTTCTTAGGTATAAGGTGTTCCTTTACTGCATCGTCCATCGCTTTGTGAAGCATATTGTGGATGCGGACTATAGACGAATCGGCAAGGCTCTTACCGAATTTAGGATGATGGTTCTTTCTGCCTTCCTTTTTGAGTTTGACATACATTTTCTGTATGTCGTTGGCAGTTACGAAGGCGATGGTTTTATTACCAAGGTTAGGCTTGATATAATCATCGACAATATGCTTGTAGCTATCGAAGGTGCTTTGTCGGATAGTGTTTCGCATATATTTTTCAAGCCATACATCCAACCACTCGCCGAGAGTCATTTTGCTGTCTTCGGTAAGCTCGACCCCTTCATACTCATTTAATTTACGGTGCATCTTTTCGGTTAGTTCCTTTTGTGTTTTGCCGTATACATAACGGAAGATGGGAGAGCCGTCATCTTTATGACCTACTATGATTCTGCCTTCCCATTTTCCTTTAACCTTTCTAACCATTCCGTCACCGTTTGGTCTGCGTTTTGCCATATTATCACTTCCTTTCTTCAGCACAACACAATACCACACCTTTGGTACAATATCCAGACAATATTGGCCGTAGGTTCGAATAAAATTTAGGTTGCGCATACATTTTATGCGCAACCTCTTTACATGCTCTGTTCATAATAATTTTCATAATCACTTTGTTCGGGACGAATACCGAGTGCCAACTTCTTTTGAGCAATTTTGGAACGAAGTTTGCCGTCCACCTGAGAGCGTAATTTTCTATCCCTG
>JAGAMO010000018.1 GCA_017624675.1 Clostridia bacterium
CATTTAGAGATGCCATAACAGTTTCTTTATGTTAAACACTGGTCCTTCCTTACAAACACAGAGATGGCCTTCGGTGGTCTTCTCGACACAGCACAGACAAGCGCCTACGCCACACGCCATCATATTCTCAAGCGATGCTTCGCAATCGACGCCGGCCTTTGCAGCATACTTCACCACGGCTACCATCATCGGTTTCGGTCCGCAGGTTGATATGCGGTCAAACTGCTCGTTCAGTACTGAGTGGTTGGTTACGAAACCCTTTTCACCCTCAGAACCGTCTTCTGTCGTCACGAACACACGGCCATAGCGCTTAAACTCGTCCATAAGCAACAGGTCAGACGCCTTGCGTGCCCCCAAAAGGAACGTAGGCTCAACGCCCATTCGCTTCATCTCCGCTCCCATATAGAGCAAAGGAGCCACGCCAACGCCACCGCCCACAAGCAGAATCTTCTCTTCCTTGGCTTGCGGCATTGTAAAGCCATTACCCAACGGAAGCACACAGTTCAACTTGTCGCCGGCATTAAGAGCGGCCATATGGCGCGTACCGTCACCCACAACAGCAACGAGAAGCCACAATTCATTGGCTTCCTTATCTACAAAATTTATTGAAATCGGACGGCGCAGAAATGTTTCCGAGGTGTTGTCTATACGAATCTCGACAAACTGTCCCGGCAACATTTCTGGCAATGGTACTGCATCGGTCAACTTAATCAGAGCATATTTCTCGTTAAGTCTGTCAATCGACTTCACAGTCAAATCCAGGATGTATTTTTTCATTATATTATCTTTAATAACGTTATTCGACTACAAAGATAATATTTTTTTGATTAATTGTTACACCTTATATATAAATATTATAAAAGTTTTCCCAACTTTTGACTTAAAAGTTACATATGCAAAACCTCATAACCTCATAGCCTCATAACCTTAAAACCTCACAACCTCATAACCTCAAAACCTAAAAATCATTTCTTGGCTGGCACAAAACTCTCGTAAGTCAAGTCGTCATAAAAGACCCTGATTTCTGTTACGCGACGAACATTTTTGTCAAAGTTTTTCATAACTTCCATGTCGTTATACGAACGTGTATTTCTTACACTATTATGACTGTTTGACTGCTGAGGCTGATTTTGCACTACTTGGACAGCTATTCCTGAAGTGGGGGACTCGGAATCATCGAAATTCAACTCTGGCATGGCATCGCTTTGCAGCTCCATGTCGGTGCCTAAATCACTGGCTGAAGCCGATGCATACATCTTGCCTGTACCGAACAGAAGCCACTCGGTATTTATGTCTGGAATCTTCTTCTTTATGGCTTCTACAACATTCAGGGTAGGACGGGTCCTTCCATTGAAAATACTGCTAAGGGTTGCAGGTGCCAATTCTATGAGTTGAGCGAACACTTGTTGGGTCATGTGTTGCGTCTCCATTATCTGCCTAATTCTGTCTTTCATTTCTGCTAAACACTAAAAAGAGGGTAAAATCAACACTTTTTATTGATTTTACAAAGGTAAAACAAAAAATTGAGTTACACAACAATTGTTGAGAAAATTTAGATTTCCGAAATATGAATTTCTTATTTTAAATTCATAAATACAAACTAGCGATTTAGCGTTTCTATCGATTTAGTTTTACAAATCAATATTTAGCAACGTAAATCGGGGCAAACCTTTATTTAAAGGCAAATTTATAAATAACTGGGTATAAAATAGATATTTACACGTTTATATACCTAAAACATGCAGTATTTCTGTCTTTAACTAGCTTTTGATGTCTAAGTTCTGCTTGTTTGGATTAATAAATTATCATAAACCACTGAGTTTCAATGATATTTACACACAAATAACAACTTGTATATTTATTGGTTTGGTTTTATGATTTTAAAATTTACATTTTAATTTTGTAATTTTAAAATTGCGTTTCACATTTTTAAACTCTTAATATTCATGTTACAAAAGTATAATTTCAATACAAAATTAAATCATATAGATTTTTAAATCAACAATTTTAAATCTTAATAAATACTAAAGCCAAATCACGATTTTCGAAAAAAACGATTTTTTGCGTTTTTTGAATTATTTCGCACAGAGCCTTGAACATAAAAATTTTGAGCGAATTATGAGGCATTTATTTTAACGTAACTTCCTGATTTAGCAAATAGTTAGGCAAAAAAAACGCATCTTTTGCAAGATGCGTTCTAGCAAAAAATAGCCCGAAAAACGGGTGTTTTTTAGTGAAAAATGAAGAAAAGCAGCTCCTTCATTAGCTCTCCTGGGGGTGTATTTGGGTTGTCCAAGCCCTTACTTTTGGCATCTATTTCTCTAATTTTAGAAATTATCTGCATAGTTTTCATTCCGGTGTAATTTCTCATGCCTGTCATATAGTCTTTTGCTCCCCATGCAGCTCTCAGATCAAGCCATTTTGCCAACGCCTCCTGATTGTTCTTTTGCGGACAATAATATGCAATCAGCAAATTTTGGAAGTAATTGAAGAGCATTGGGAGAAAACTGTAAATGCTTCCTGCCTTCGGATTATTGTCAAAAAATTTCATAATTTGGTTGGCTTTAAAAATATTGCGATTTACGATAGCATCGCGCAATTCAAAAGCATTAAAATCTTTGCTCACCCCTATCTGGTCTTCCACCACCTGAGGGGTTACTCTTTTGTCATTTTCCGGAAGTGCAATTAACAGTTTTTCCAACTCTCCCACCAGTCGGCTCAGATCTGCTCCAACAGAGTCGGCTATTATCTGTTGTGACTTCGGGTCGATGCTTGCACCTTTTGCTTTCAGATAGTTTTCTATGAAAGAAGGCAAATCGCGCTCACGTAATTTTTTGCTTTCAAATAAAACTCCAGCCTTCTCGACAATTGCCGGCAGTTTTTTCCTTTTGTCTATAGAACCGTTCTTATGGCACATCACAAGCACCGTAGAAGCCAACGGATTCTGAAGATAATGCTCCAGTGCCTCCGTATTTTTAATATTTTGCGCCTCTTTTACTATTACGACCTGAAAATTCGACATCATTGGGTAGCGTTTCGCCGCATCAACAATCTGTGCTGCCGTAACGTCCGAACCAAACAGAACCGTCTGGTTGAAGTCTCGCTCTTCTGGTTGAAGCACGTTCTCAGCAATATAATCCGCTATTTTGTCAATATAATACGACTCCTCTCCCATAAGATAATATATAGGAGCTAATTTACGAGCCTTCAAATCGCGCATTATACCCTCGTAAGTTACAGTTTTGGTCTCTGCCATTTCGTTATTTAGATATAAATTTGTACTTTTGCATGCAAAGTTAATGATTTTAAATGAAGAATGAAGAATGAAGAATGA
>JAGAMO010000019.1 GCA_017624675.1 Clostridia bacterium
CAAATGGGTTGCTGAGATGAACAGCATCAAAGCAAGCGCGGAAGAAATCGTTTTGCGGGAGGTGATCTATCAATGAAGTCGATCATCAACGAGCTTTGGCACGGAAACATTGTACCGCAGGAAGACAGTCGAACCAACTCCAAGGAAATGAAAGAACTGCTCGGCTATATGGCAAGACACCACGAGGACTTGGAAAAAAGCTTCACAGACGAACAGAAAGAAGTCTTTGAAAAATTCCACGATTGTTGGAGCGAATATATGAGCTTAGCAGAGGCAGCCATCTTTGAATACGCTTTCAAGCTCGGGATGCAGATCGCTATTGAAACATTAACCGAATAACATACGGCGGCGGGAGAAATCTCGCCGCTTTTTTAACGCAAAAAGCAAGGGGAGCGCGTGGAAAAATAGAAGCCAAAGAACCTTGACACATAAGGAGTTTTTACTTGAGTTTTTATGTGGGTAATATGTTTATATGTCAAACCTGAAATTTCAAGTCTATTTTTCCATATCTGTTATATAAACCAACTCAAAGTTCGTCAAGAAAAATGTGTATAATCACAAAAGTTCGTTGAAAAAATGCATTTTAATGTTCGAAAATATATTGACATTTTTGAGGTTTGGGTGTATAATAATGCTGTATTATTATCTGGAGGTGTATTGCCTTGTATAGATTAGCTATTGAAGAATTATATGAATGGAAAAAGAGTGCCGATCGTAAGCCTTTAATTATTGAAGGAGCACGACAGGTTGGTAAGACTTGGCTTATGAAGGAGTTCGGTAAGCAAGCCTACGATAAAACCGTATATATCAATTTTGATTCCAATTCGAGAATGGCGGAATTGTTTTCTTCTGATCTCGAAATTGGCAGAATTATTATGGGCTTAGAGCTTTATTCCGATGTTAAGATAACTCCCGAAAATACACTTATTATTTTTGACGAGGTACAGGAAGTACCCCGTGCTTTGGCGAGCTTGAAGTATTTCTATGAAAATGCTCCCGAGTATAATATTATTTGCGCAGGCTCGTTGCTTGGTATTGCTTTGCATCAAGGTACTTCCTTCCCCGTAGGCAAGGTGGATTTTCTTAATTTGTATCCGCTTTCCTTTAAGGAATTTCTTATGGCTATGGGTAAGGAAAAGTATGTTGATTTGATGAACTCCGGCGATTATGAAATGATGACGGCTTTTAAGCAGGATTTGATTGATTCCTTGAAGCATTATTATTTCGTCGGCGGAATGCCTGAAGCGGTAACATCATTCGCTACCGAAAAGGACTTTAACAAGGTTCGCAGAATACAGAAAAGAATTCTTGAAGCCTACGAGCAGGATTTCTCTAAGCACGCCCCCAATGAATCCGTTCCTAAGCTCCGTATGCTTTGGAACAGTATTCCGTCGCAGCTTGCAAAGGAAAACAAGAAGTTTATTTATGGCTTGGTTCGTGAGGGTGGCAGAGCAAAGGATTATGAAACTGCGATTATGTGGTTAACCGATTGCGGACTCGTTCATAAGGTAAGCCGTGTAATGGTCGGTCATTTGCCGCTAAAGGCGTATGAGGATATGAAGGCGTTTAAGATGTTCGTAGTGGATGTTGGCTTGCTCGGTTGTATGGTTGGTCTAAACAAGAAGATATTGCTCGACGGAAATGACCTTTTCGTAGAGTTTAAGGGTGCGCTTACGGAGCAATATGTGCTTCAGCAGTTGATTACCAATCCCGATTTGAATATTTACTACTACACCAACGATAACGGTAGCTGCGAGGTCGATTTCCTTGTAGATACAGGCGATACCATTGTCCCTGTTGAAGTAAAAGCGGAGGTTAATCTTCGTGCTAAAAGCCTAAGAATGTATGTTGAAAGATTTTCTCCTGATGTTGCAATAAGGACATCAATGCAGGATTATAAAAAAGAAGCATGGCTTGTCAACCTACCGCTTTATGCAATTGAAAATTTGACTAAGGAAGTTGAGTAATTAGAGCAAGGGTGTCTCTTCACGAAAGGAAACTGATATGAAAAATAAAATTGGAGAGGTGTTGGAATTGTTTTCTCCTGCATTTAATCAGGAAAAAACGATTCTTTTCAACGATCTTGTAAATAGAATAGGTCAAGCTTATCCTCATTATCGTGCTCAAGTTATTCAAAATGAATTAAACGGAATAATTGTAGACGACAATAACATAGAAGATCAAAAATATAAATCAGCGCTGAACATATTAATAGATTTGGTTCAACAAGGCTGGCAGTTAGAGGTTCACAACGGACAATTATTTTTGAAAATGTCAGCACAGGATTCCGTTGATAAGGGATATATTCGTTTTAGATTAAGCTCGGAAAGAAAGGCTCAATTTCAAGATGAATCAGTTATGCGCTTTGTTGAGAAGATGGAGACTACAAAGCAATACAATAACCAACAAATATCAATAAGAAATTTGATTGGAAGTAGCGAGGCACTTATCGAGAAGATTCAAAATGAAGATGAACCAATTGTAAGACCGTATATTCAGCTGATTTCACATCAAAAGGATGTGTATACGGGCTATTGGCTGTCCGATATTTGGAGATATTTTCGCTATACTTGGGCAATTCCTTATAAAACAATGCCCGGACGTAATTTGTTCTATCTTGTTCGGGATGCGGCACAGCCATTTCATCCGATTATTGGGATTTTTGCCTTGGGAAATTCTGTTTTGAATTTAACGGTAAGAGATGATGAAATCGGTTGGACGGTAGAAGCAATTTCTAAACAGCTTTTAAGAAAAAAAGACGTTAGTCATTCTGCGCAAATCGTAAGTGGCACTAATGGAAAAACGGTAGGTGCAAAAGTTGAAAGATTCTTGGAAACTGACGATGAGTACGAGAAAAGAATCCGCGAATATTCTTCAAAGACTATCAGCATTTTGATGGGCAATATTGAATCGGCGATAAAGGATCTATATGTTCGCGATTTGGATTATCACCGTGGCACAAAATATCCCAAGCCAGAGAAGGTTGAAGAATTGATTGCTTTATCTAACCAATTGCGAGATCTTGCTATAGATAACAAAAAGACAACAGGAAGAGTAAACTTTGAGCAAGAGGCTCAGGAGATTCTTTTTAAGAAAAAACGTGCTGCCGAGCTTGCTCGACTGTTGGAGGCAAAAATTATTTTTAATAAGTATCGAGCAAATGATACAAGCGAATGGCTCAAGAAGCTTATGGCAAGTGAAGAAGGAAGAAAAGCCGTTAATGTGGCTCTTGTGGCTAATAGAAAAACAAAAATTGGTTCAAATATGATGGAGATTATTGTTTGCGGCTCCATCCCTCCATATAACCAATTGTTAGGAGGAAAGCTTGTTAGCATTTTAGCTTGTAGTCCGCAGGTGGTGCGAGATTATACTGACAAATATGCCGACCAAGTAAGTGAAATCGCATCACGAATGAAGGGCGAAAAGGTTGTGCGAGATAGTCGATTGGCTTTCCTTGGTACAACAAGCCTATATTCTGTGGGCAGTAGTCAGTATAATAGAATCAAAGTGCCGATGGGAAATGATTTTGTATTGACCTATAAGGAGATGGGGATTACAGAGGGCTACGGAACAGTGTACTTTTCAAAAACCACTACGAGCTCATTGATGCGAGTATTGGAATTACAGGACGGCGGTCGAAGGATTAACAATATTTTCGGTGAAGGAACAAGTCCAAGATTTAGACTTATTAGCCGTGGCTTGAGTACGCTGGGAATAAAGTCAAATGCCTTTCTTCAGCACTATACTCCAAGAATTGTTTATTCAATGGAGCTTGCCAAAAACACTAACGATTTTCTTTGTGGTGGAGCAGACAAATTAGAATATCCATACGACATAACGAATTCCAAAGAGGTTGAGATGGCAACGCAAGCGATGGCGGATTTTTGGTATGAAAGATGGTTGAAATCAAGATTGAAATCGGTTGATATTGTGGAAAGACTTGCTAACTTTGATGTTAATTCAGTGTTGGTAAGTATGACGAGGTAACAAATGGATAATTTACAGTTTATACAAAGACTTTACAACGGAAAAAACTGCTATTCTGATTCTATGACATCTGAACAAATCAATTTGCTGCACGTTCCGTCTGGTGTTGAGGCAATTATCAAAAAGATGGTGTCAGAAAAAAGAATTGTATTCTTGACAGGAAATCCCGGAGACGGAAAAACATTTATCATCAAGGCTTTATATCCCGACAGTAATGATATTTATATTGAGACAGACTTGAATAGCATCTCAGATCGTCAGTTAAGCGTGGTAATGGAGAGGATCAACGATTGCTATGAAAACAACAAGCCTTGTATAATTGCAGCCAATGAATTTCCTTTTTACAAGCTGATGAACAATTTTAGAGTCGAATATCCCAAAATCTACGAGGAGCTTTCAGGGGTAAAGAAAAATGTTTTGTTTTTCGGTTGTCCGACTATTGAGCTAAAGCGCATTTGTATAGTAGACTTGAATGAGCGTAACCTTCTTGATAAAGACAGGTGTGTTGTAAAAAGCATACTGGATCGCTTTACAAAGCTATTAAAGCCGTATTGTGCGAGTAATAATATTCTTGACCACAATGTAAAGGCATTGACCCATCCCTTAGTGCAACAGCAGCTTCTCGATATTTTTTCCTATATTTCACTAAGCGGAGAGCATTTTGTTATTCGCGATATTTTAGGGGCAATTTCATATATGATGGTTTCTTGTACCGATAGCGATAATGAAGGCACTGGCTACTATTATGATGCGTTGTTCGCAGGTAATAATGATCTTATGAAATATTCGTCTCACTTTGATCCTATTTTATTGTCTGCTCCTACATGGGATGAGAAGCTATGGAATGGCGAAATAACAGAAGGCTGGCAATTTGATTGCCCTATGAAGTGGCCTATTGAGATAACAAACGGTTCGGGTTCTGTCGAAGAAGCAACTCAATTGTTCAAATCTATTAAGCGCAAGTTTTATTTTGAAAACATCTTTTCCAAGGAGCTCGCTGAGCTTCAACCGCAGGACTTTAAGGAATGCATAAGTGTTTTTGTTAAAATAAACGAGGATCCCAAGAGGATCAAAAGAATGATTATTTCCTCAATGAATAAGCTGTTTCTTTCGGCAGACGAGGAAAAGGACAAGCTTCGTGTTTGGACAAGTCATAGCTTTGACTTGAGCAGATCACCTTCTGCTGCAGTATCTACAAGATATATAGACTGCGATGCATTAGAATTGACTTATCCGACGCCAGCACCATGGCTTAATGAAATGGAATTTACTCCAGCATATATTGTGCTACGTAGCATTAAGCATCCTGATGTGCGCTTGGAAATAGGTACGGATTTGCTTAGAAGCCTAATAATGATTAGATATGGATATCCCGTGGCATTGTTGTCATCACAATACGAGCAGGTAGTTTCGCAATTCATTCTCTCGTTATGTGCGGCTGGAGATTCTCGCGATTATAGTGACGGTGAAATCATTCTTGCAAACCGCAAGGAGGGTACTCATAAAACTATGAGAATCAACAACAATAAGTATTACTTTGGAGAGGGGGAGGACTTTTAATGGCAAAGAATATAGGCACTCTTGCGGAAATAGGCAATGATTTGTGTAAGAGCTTAGGCTTTAAGCCAACATCGAATTCTACAAAACCGCTTTATGTTGCTAACTCGCTATTTCGCGCTTGTACGGGTAAGGAGTGCAAAATAGATGACATTCACGATTGGATTTTAAGTGAGAGAAGTGCAAAGGCTATTCCCTCTGCTTCATTGCTTGAAAAATATAAGGAAATCGTTTATCTCTCTGGAGATGATGTTGTAAACGATATTAAAGAGATTAGATTTTATCTCGAAAGACTTTTTAACCCTGATTCCACTGTTTGGCCCAGCAAGCAAAGCTCTGTGCTAAATATTTCTTCAAGGTGGAT
Organism: Clostridia bacterium; assembly: GCA_017624675.1. GTDB lineage: Bacteria > Bacillota > Clostridia > Oscillospirales > Acutalibacteraceae > UBA737. The sequence goes on from JAGAMO010000019.1 coordinate 5,909, forward strand.
GGTTAGAGAATATACCAAGGCTGAGGCTGGTATAGGAGCATTTTTATATACGATTTTGAATACTCCTATTGATGGTGAAAAGTCAAGAGCAATAAGAGTTATTCAAGATGCCTTGGCAGACGACGATGATGATTTGAGTAGAACCGTAAAGCCAATTATTGTGCGTGAGCCCGAGGAGGAGCGCATCCGGGATCATGGCTTGGCTGATTCTGAAATTGAGCTGAATAGCACGGCATTGATTATAAGAAAAGGATTTGATTGCATAGCTGATAATTGTGAAGCCTACAACTTTAAAAATGGAAAGAACTCTCTTCTAACTCTGCGCCGTATGGTGAATTATGCGGTGTTTGCAACATTCTTCTATCTCGAGGATATAAATCGTACATCATATAACGGAAAGAAAATTCCTTTGTTGCTTGATGCCGGCTCGGGTATGGGAGCTATAGAGAGTGCCAGCGAGGCATGCTTTGTGGCGTGCAAAAAGGCAGTCGAGGATTATACAATTTCCTTTATTGAGCAATGGCTAACCTCTGCAAATCTAATCAGTGACGTCAATAGCGTGGATTCTTGTAAGAAATATATCTCTGATGGATTTACTATTGATGCAACGCTTGATGATAAGGAGCACATAAGAGAAACTATGCTCCAGCACATATCGGGTAATTGCCAAGCGGGCGACGCACCCTTGCTTGCAGTTGCAAAAGCAATTCAGTTTGCGATTTATACATACGTTTATCCTGATACCACACCCTCGGATTTTTGTAATGTTTTGGGTAGCAAATCTGGCTTTGTTGGACCTTATTCCTCAAAATATAAGCGACTTCTTATAAACAGATTTTTATTGGAAACGATTGTATTAAGCATCGTAAGCACTGAAAAGCTAAAGGCAGGGATAGACCTTCGCGAATTAGGCGTATTGCTGCGTGATAACTATAATATTATCATAGGTACAGACACAGATGTTGATTATTCAATGCTTGAAGAATATGGTATTGCCCGTGCTACACCTGAGGATTTGAGAGGCGAGTTGCCTGACAATGCTAAGGAAATTGCCAATATGCTTATTTCTATGGGACTTGCAAAGCGCTATGCTGACGGTGTAACCTTGATTGGCTGGGAGGTATAAAATGAAAGGCTTATTGACAGAAACCATTTCTCAAATAGTGAAAGAAAAAATAAAGCAAGATAACGGCTTCGGTGTATCAATTGTAAGCTTGCCGGATATTGATTACCTTCAGTTTGTCGCTCTTTTGGACAGCGACAAAAAGCTTGAGATTTATTTTCTTGGATATGACGAAAACAAGAAACAAGAGCTTCAGCGATCAATTTTACAGTCCGAAAAATTGTCGGTGTACTACTCTGTAGAGGAGGCGGAGGAATCTCGAAATCTCGGTGCAGAGGATACCTTTAGAATACATTTCATCAAAAACACAGAGTTGGAAAAGCTCTCTTCGTTAAGATGGTACGATGAGATTGACATGGAGCTCGTCTACAAGAAAAGCTGCAAGGTAGCTCTTTCCAAGCTTGCATACAGTAATGACGCAATTAAAAATCTTTTGCAGGCTTTAGCACGTAAGGATATTCGTGCAATCTTGAATTTTGAAAGAGTCCTTGATTACTTGGAAGCACTTATTGAATCAACGCCCGCTGAACTACCAAGCAATATAACCTCACAATTGTATAGACTTGGGTTGTTGGCAGATTCGAGCTTTGCAATCGGCTCACCAACCAATGACCAGATACGTGAAAGCATAAAGAGAAACTTTAATACTCTTAAGCGTATTTCGAGCTTGGAAAAGGTTGAGAGACGAAGCATAGCTAATTATGCAGCTAAAAATCCGAATAACACTTTGGTGCGTTCTATTTTGCGTTATTACAGAGAGCCTGCAATCGACACCTTGAAGGAAATGGAGCTATCGGAGGTGGAAAAATGCTTAAAGGTGGCAACAACCTCGGGGAATACTCCACCTCGTTCGCCAAAAAAGTCTGGTGCAAAGCCAACGGTGGCGACCTCGCAAATGATTTTTGATGGTAAGGAAGAAGCGATTGATGAGTTTGTCGAAATTGCGGCAGAAAAGGTTGATAATCGCCCTGATAAGGATAAGAACAGCACTGTTACGTTAGAGTTCGATGGAATTAAGGTTGATGTTCAAGCCAACATTACAACCGAGGCTCTTGCGGATTTTGCGGTGTCGGATATGCATTGGGGTGGAATTATCAAGGCGGATGTGAACAGCCCAAAGGATGCGTTAGACAACCGTGATAAATATTCGTTTGAGCCATTTAATCAAAATGATATTGATGAGATGCGCGCATATCTTGAGCGTGCTATGGAATTTGATGAGGCAAAAGCATCTGCGCAGGCTGTCTTAAAGGCATTTGATTTCTTTATGGAAAAGCGAAAGAGTGTCCTACCTTATACGTTACGCTTGCAGGATATGCCCATGCTACAGGTTGCTTCGAAATGCACCGTTTTTTCTGAATATTTATCTGCATATGAGAAATTGCTTTCTGCTATCAGAGAGAATTTCAGCAAGCTTCAGGATTTAGACTCAATAGGCGCAAAAAATGTAATAGCTGCACTTGTTGCCTTGGATGTTGTTTATATAGTAGGACGAAGCAATTCTCACGCTATACCTACACCGCTTAATCCACTGTATTTGTGGAAATATATTAAGCTTGCCGAGGAAATGATAAATTCTAAAGGTATTCCTGAAGGAGAGGTGCATCATCTGTCAGAAACAGATAAGGATTTTATAATCCGAAAGGCAGAGGACATTCCTGATCCGTTAGCGTTAATTATGCTTCCCAAAAATGAAATTACCACTACCGAATGCTTGCCGTTTGCCGGACGTATTGGATGTATGCCTATTTATTCCACCAAGCCTCAGGTGAGTGATAATGACTCAGGCTTGGATTCTGTAAAACGCGAGATTATAAGATATATGTGCTTATATCCGCATTCAAGTATGATGTTAAGAATTAGCATAATAAACCCTCCGTCTGTAGATTGTGTGGTTGATATGCTAAAAAAGCTTGATAAGGACAAGGAATTTTCAGCCTTTGGAAATGTCGGGGTAGACTTGTCAATTTACCGCACCAAGGAAACCTCCTCTGATTGGGTGGAATTGAAGGATAAGGTGCTTAACGATGGTATGCTGGGTAAGGTTAAAGGGAAAAAGAGTGGTAAATTTAATCTTTCGATAAAAAACAAATGCTTAACCTATCCCGAGATTATCAAGGATATTTCCCGCGAGCAGCATATTATTGTCATTTTTGATCCGAACGAAAAAGAGGTTGGCGTTGCCAAGAATAGCAGAAATATTCACATTCATCCTCTTTGCGTACCAAAGGTATATGAGTACAATAAGATGCGCGGAGACGTGAAAATTCGTGCTGCTAACGAAGGCGGGATATTTGCGGATTATGCAAGTATAGTAGAAAGATTATATGATCAGCCCTCCGCTTTAGGGCACAGAAACGTGTTCGAAAAATCTCCCCTGCAAAAGGAGACATATACCTCTTTGCTTGAAAAAGCAGATTGGTTGATGATTTTGGATCAAAGCTTAAAAACATGGGATGTATCCTTACAATCCACAGGAGAGAGACTTTTTTACAAGGGCTCGGATTATCGTTCCTTAGGTATTTATTCTAAAAACAGCAAAAAATTCGCATTGGGATATAACGAAATAATTTCCGGCTTAGGTAATTATGTGCCTACTGACGAAAGCGTCAACAACATTATTTCTGCGACCAGATCTATCAATGATGATGGATTGTTGAGTATAGTTTCACACTCAACCAATCAGATTTTTGATAAGAAGCATGGGCAAGGCAGCTTAGGCTTAGCATTAACTGCACTAAAGTATAAAGCAAAGTATCCGGATGCCGTGCTTGTAGGCTTAGATACTCAGCTTGCACGCGAATGGCTTTCTGAACGCGAGGAGGGTAAGCTCCCCGATTTGATTGGCATCCGCTTTAACGATTCCGATTTGCTGCCTCAGACCATCGATTTAATAGAGGTTAAGACCTATGCCGCCTATTCTATTAGCGATGATGGTATAATTTCTGGGCGTGCTGTTCAGCAAGCGGGTATACTTGAGGATCTAATCGTTGAAATGTTTGGTAAGAGTGAAAAGATAACTACCATTTCAAGAAGAGAAATTTTGCGTGAACAGGTTTTTGAGGGGCTTTTCAACAATAATAGCTATGACGCAAATCAAAAGCAACAGGTCGCACAAAGGATGAATAGCTTGTTTGCTGGCGAATATGCTGTGAACGCTATTAGAAGAATATGTCATGTGGATTTTTCAACTGCATTGAGTAGCGAAAATAGCTACAACGATGCCATAGGCAAGGAATATATTCTTACCATAGTTGGAGCAAAGGAGATTCAAGCCCTTCTTTCCGGAAGCTACGATCCAAATGTGTTTGAAACAATTTCAGAGGCTACGCCTGAAGAAGGAACAGTCGTCCAAAGCACAGAGATAGCTTCGACACTTGAGAGAGAGCCTCGCCAACAAATTGCCACTGCAATAGCTACAGCAGAAGCTCCGTTGGTTACCACGCAAAACGAGCCTTCAGATGAAATTGTACGACTTGAGGAGAATGATAATCGCTTGGATATTCATGAAAAGTGTGTTCGCTTGAATGTTGTATTAAAAAGCTATGGTATTCAATCCCTGCCTGTAGATGAATCGCTCGTTCAACAGGCTGCTCGCTTTACGCGATTTAAGCTTGAGCTTAAGCCCGGTGAAACGGAGGCTAATCTTAAAAGACGGAGCGAGGATATAGCGAGAGAATTAGAAGCAGTAGGTGAAATCTTTATTTCTCGTATTAAGGGAACACGCTATATTGGTGTGGATGTTCCTTTTTCGGACGGAGGAAAGGTGCTTTCCTTGACAGATAATCTGTATCGTTTAGCTGATGCCAAGGGCGCCCTGCCTTTCCTTGCCGGTCAATCTCCCGATGGAGAGCATCATATTGTTGACCTTGCAAGAGCACCTCATATGCTTGTTGCTGGAACTACTGGCTCAGGCAAATCTGTGTTCTTAAATGCGATTGCTGTAAGCCTTATCGATCAGCTTTCTACGGACGAGCTTGAGCTTGTAATTATTGACCCGAAGCAAATGGAGTTCCATTTCTACAATGGACTTCCATATTTAAGAAACAAGCAGGTATATACGGATCCTGAGGAAGCTATTGAGCTTTTGGAGCATATAAGAACGGTAGATATGCCCGAAAGAATAGAAAAAATCAAGGCATCAGGAAGTAAGGACATTGCTTCGTATAATGAGAAAAATCCGAACAATAAAATGAAGTATCTCGTTGTTGTAATAGATGAGTACTCTGCATTAGTCAATGCTGCCACGATGCAAGGAAAAAAGGTTAGGGATTCCTTTGAGAAAAACCTTTGCTCACTTGTGTTTATGGCACGAAGCTTTGGTATTCATGTCATTGTTGCAACACAATACCCGACTGCCAATTATGTTACCTCTGCTCTTAAGGCGAATTTGCCGTTTAGAGTATCGTTTAAGCTTCCGTCTCATACGGATTCACAGACAATTTTGGATAGATCTGGAGCAGAGGATTTGCTTGGCAAGGGCGATATGCTCATGTTGACGGACAGTGATGTTTTGCGTATGCAAGGCTTCTTTATACCTGAACAGCAGGTAAAGGATTATATTGATTCAAAGAAGGGATAATGAGTTATGCAGATGGTTGATGCACCCTCAAATTTTATAGAAGGAATCTTTGTTAAGGAATTAAAGAACAGATTTCTTTGCGAGGTTATAATAGATGGTGTATCAACTGTCTGTTATGTTCCTTCCTCATGTCATTTGAGCAATTTTTTAGATCTAAAGAATAAAAAGGTTTTGCTTGTTCCGACACAAACGCCGAATTCGCGAACCAAATATGCGCTATTAGCCGTTGCATACAAAAGAGGATATTTAGTATTAAATACATCCATGGCGAATGTAGCTGTAGCGAATAGCTTAAAAAGCAGAAGGTTTTCCTGTTTGGGACGAAGGAAAAATTACCAAACAGAGCACAGCATAGGTAATTACAAAACCGATATTTACATACAAGATTCTAACACGATTATAGAAATTAAAAGCATTATTTCAACGCAAAGCAAGGGATGCTTTCCTACGGTTTTTTCCGAGAGGAGCATTAAGCAATTGAAACAACTTCGAGAGCTAATGCACAATGGATATAAGGTGTGCTTTATGATAATCTCTCTTAATCCATATCTGAAATCAATTGAGATAAATAAAGATGCCGAGTTCTATGTAGAATTTATGAGATGTATAGAAGCAGGAATGACTGTCAAAGCATACTCTTGTAGATTGGTGGACTATCAACCTATTATCAGCAATTCTTTATCTGTTGTGTTTTAATTAGTGATTCGCAAACGTGAGGCTGTCAAAATGGCAGCCTCTTTTTGTTTATGATGCCGCAGTGATAGCGGCTTTTTCTTTTTGCTTGCGGGCGGTATTTTTTGAAAATGGGGGTACGGTTTTGCCTTTCCCAAGGATTCTATATGAGGGATATTTTTTGAAAAGAGCCTACGAATTTGCCCCTTGTCAAGGCTATTAAGTATAGATGTTTCTTATAAATATTTCGTAAAGAGGTTCCAAAATGCGGTGCCTGATGTGTGGTTATATATGAAGATATTTCTTGAAATCCTTTCAAATCGTCTTGGCAAATGGCAGATTATAAGTGAAAGAATTATATCTCGCATCTAATAAAGAGTACATTCTCATCGGCTATAAGATGAGAGAAAAGTTTGCTACCCCGTTTAATTTTGGTGTTTTCTATGGCTATTAAGTGAGAGGAATTTTTGCAAAATGTCTAAGTTTTTCACCAAAATTTACTTTTATGAAAGTAGAGAGCTTTTTCTTAAAAGACCATCAACTTTTTCTTAAAAATCTGCTTTTACATAAGTAGAGAGATGAATTTCAAAGATATACCCCCTAAAAACGGCAGTTTGGTGGCAATAAATGAGGAGGTTTTCTTTTATGCCTTAACTTTTACTCTTTCCCAAGGCTTTTATATGAGGGGATATTGTAAACATACTTTGAATTTTTGAGAAAGCACCCAGCCAAAACGCCATTCTCGTGGCTATTAAGTGAGAGAACTTTTGCAAAGCACCCCACCAAAATTCTTTTGCAGTTGCCTTTATATGTTGTAGGAGTGATTGAAATTTTGTGTGCAAAGTACCACTCAAAAATTCCTTTGGATAAGTAGAGATAAAATAAAAACAATACGCCTTTAGACGTCGTATTCACTTGCTAAAATACCCGTGAACAATTAGTAAATTGTTATCTATATCGGTTGTGCAAACATGCCTGAGTCGGCAGATATAGTACAGTGCAAGTCGTAAACAATTTGTAAACTGTACGCTTTTTGGTTGTGCAAGAGTCCTCTGAATTCCCTTGTATAAGTGAGGGGGGATTGTAAAAAACTTTTAGAATTTTTCAAAAAGCTTGCCCTTTTTGTGCCTTCTCGTTGGCTACCAATTGAGGGAACATCAACGCTAATCTTGCGTATCGAGTACGCTTATTTCTTACATATCGCGCCTTAAAAGTCGCAGGAAATTACCGCCCGTGAAGGAGAGAAATGGGCTTCGCCTCTCGGCTCGGAGGTGCGATGTCGAGTGAGTTTTCTCACAAACAATTGATGCTTGCAGAGCGTCCGTCACTCTGAGCAAGCACTGCCTTTGTCATTGCAACGGCGCTTGGCTTGCTTTTGTGTCTTTCACTCTTAGCAAGCATTGGATTTGTAATGACAAATCCCTTTGCATGAGTGTCTATCACTCTCAGCAAGCACTGCTTTTGTATATCCAAATGTGCTCGCTGCGTGTCTGCGACTCTTAGCAAGCACTGCTTTTGG
>JAGAMO010000020.1 GCA_017624675.1 Clostridia bacterium
AGACGACCTTGGGCGTGTGGTTATCCCTAAAGAAATTCGTCGCACAATGAGAATCAGAGAAGGCGACCCGCTGGAGATTTACACCGATTCGGGTGAGGTTATTTTTAAAAAATATTCGGCGGTGGGGGAGATGTCGGGTCTTGCCACCCAATATGCCGAGGCGTTGGGGGAGACGGCTTCCTTGCCTGTGCTTATATGCGACCGAGACCACTGTATTGCGGCGGCAGGAATTTCTAAAAAGAGTGTTATTTCCAAAAATGTCAGTCTTGATTTGGAAAACATTATGGAAAAACGCAAGACTGTTTGTGTTGATGGCGACAAGTCTTTGTTAGCGCTTGACGGCATTGAGCGAAATATCTGCGTGGCATCGCCGATTTTAAGCTCGGGTGACATAAGCGGTGCGGTGGTATTAATAAGTGATGAAAACGGAACTAAGCCCAGTGACAGTGACATTAAATTAGTCGGCGTTGCAGCCTCTTTTTTAGGAAAACAGATGGAATAGTTGATAAAATCAAAACGGCTTCACTAAAAGTGGGGTCGTTTTTTTGACGGAATTTAAAAACATATTTTTGAGTCACCGAAAAAAATTGACTTTGTTTTTATGTGATGATAAAATCATAAGAAAAGTACGAAATTCAATTTTCTATCACACCATCGATGGAAATTTATAAAACTTCTATGGATTTGTTGAAAGGATATTTATTATGGTATCAGCAGATAAAATAATTCAACTTTTACAAAGCTTAATATGGTTACTTGCGGGTGTTGGTGTTTTTATTGTTGGTATGAATTTTATGAGCGAGGCACTTGAAAAGAGCGCTGGCGAGGGAATGAAACGTCTGCTAGGTCGCATAAGTAACAACCGTTTTTCGGGCGTTGGAATCGGTGCTGCTGTTACAGCTATTATTCAAAGTTCATCTGCAACATCGGTTATGGTGATAGGTTTGGTTAATGCCGGAGTCATGACGCTTATGCAGGCAACACCTATTATTATGGGTGCAAATATCGGTACCACAATTACAGGTGTTTTAGTTGCACTCAAAAATGATTATTTTAATATGCTCATGTACTTATTTACTTTTGCCGGTGTTATGATGGGCTTCTTTAAAAGCGAAAAGATAAAGCTTGCCGGTCTGCTTTGCAGCGGTTTGGGTCTTATCTTCGTTGGACTCAATGTTATGAGCAGTGAACAAGCATTTGGAAATCCCTTGGTGGAATCTATGTTCCAAGGGATTTTCAGTGTTATCAATTTTCCGCTATTGCTTATATTAGTTGGTGTCATTTTCACTGCTTTAATCCAAAGTTCTTCGGCGGCAACGGGTGTTGTTATAACAATGGTAGGAACAGGAATACTTCCCCTTGACTTAGCATTGTTTATTGTTCTTGGCGCTAACATAGGCACTTGTGTTACTGCACTTTTGGCATCTGTTGGTGCAAATGCTAATGCAAAACGAGTTGCTTTTATCCATTTCACATTTAATGTTATTGGAACGGCTCTGTTTACTGCGATTGTTTGGATATTCAAGGAACCTATGGTTAATGCGCTGATTTCGATGTTCCCCGGTAACGACTCAATGTCACTTCAGATGCGAGTATCGTTATTCCATGTAATTTTCAATGTAACGACAACCTGCGTTCTTTTACCCTTTGTATCTAAACTTGTAAAATACTCGTGCAAGGTTATAAAGGATAAAAAATCCACCGAAAATGTTTACTCGCTTAAATATGTTGACGATAGACTTTTAACTATGCCCTCTGTTGCGCTTATGCAGGTAAAAAAAGAAATCGATTATATGTTCAGCTTGGTTGAGAAGAATATAACCCTTTCTTTTAATGCGTTAGATATTGAAAATATTGAGTGCGGCGATGAAATGAGTAATAACGAAGCGATTATAGACTTTACAAACGGTGCATTAACGAAGTTTCTTATTAAACTGTCATCCGTAGTGGAACAAAGTGATGAGCAGGTTATTGGTTCTTATTTTCATGTGCTTAATGACCTTGAGCGTATAGGTGACCATGCAGAAAACTTCTTTGAAATCAGGGAAGAAATGGTTTCGAAAAATATTGTTTTTTCTCAGATAGCCAAAGAGGATATTGGAAAAATGCAAAACAAGGTTATGAAGATGCTTGGGATTTCTAAGGAAGCTTTTGAAAATTCCAACAGAGAGGTGCTGAGTGAGTTAACAATATTAGAGGAAGAAACAGACCAAATAAAAAAAGAACTTACTGCAAGTCATTTTAATCGCCTTGCCGATGGCGACTGCAGTATGGAAGTGAGTCCTTATTATTCCTCAATGGTCGTGGGTCTTGAGCGTGTTGCAGACCACCTTGTTAATGTTGGTTACAGTATTGTAAGTCCAATAGGTTCTCAAAAAGAAAAATAAAACAACTTTTAAAGCATAAAAAACGGTCGAGAATCGACCGTTTTTTTGTTAATTAATATTATGTGTTAAATATAAACTATAGGTACTCGTTTATTAATACCGCAAACTATTTCATAGTTTATGGTTTTAACTCTTTTTGCAATTTCCTCAACAGGCAAACCTTTGCCGAAAACAGTAACTACATCGCCTTCACAAACGCCCTCAATATCGGTCACATCAAGGCAAAGCTGGTCCATACAAACTCTGCCGACAATTGGAGCTTTGTGACCGCGAACTAACATATAACCTTTATTTGAAAGGAGTCTCGGCACACCGTCGGCATAACCGGCGCTGACAGTGGCAATTTTGCGTTTTGATTTAGCTTTAAAGGTTCTGCCGTAACTTACAGTTTCACCCTTTTCGATGGTTTTAACCATTGAAACCACCGAATACATAGACATTGCGGGTTTGAAATCTTTGGGTAGGGGGAATTCTGTATCAGGAGTGAGTCCATAAAGGATAATTCCCGCGCGTACAGCGTTTGTGTTTTCTAAAACAAGGCTTAAAGAACCAGCAGAATTACCACAGTGGCAGAATTTAAAACTGTGACCCTCGCTTTCAAGCTTTTTAACTGCTTTTACAAAGCGTTTATACTGCCCATCGGTAAATTGTTTGTCTTTTTTAGAAACGCTGTCAGCAACCGCAAAATGAGCAAATACGCCAACTGAATTTAAGTTTTCAAGTTTTAAGACAGCTTTCGCTTCGTCGATACCCCTTAATTCGTCGCTTCGGCAGTCAAAACCGATGCGTCCCATACCTGTATCAAGCTTTATATGAACATCAACAGTTACATTTTCCTGTTTTGCATATTCATTTAGTAACGCAGCGTATTCCTTAGAGAAAACACACTGAGAAATGTTTAAAGAGGCAAGTTTCGAAACCATTTCCTCGGGTGTGTAACCTAAAATAAGTATGGGAACGGTTATACCCGCAAGTCGAAGCTTTTCAGCCTCGTCAATATTAGAAACCGCAAAGTGGGAAACGCTCTCTTCTAAAGTGGTAGCAACCTGTACAGCACCGTGACCGTAAGCGTCTGCTTTTACAACGGCGAAAACATCTTTGCCTGTATTTTTTTTTACTAAGTTTAGATTATTTTTTATGGTGTTAAGGTCAACCTCAATCCAAGTTCTGCGAAGACAGTCCATTTTAATCCACCTCTAAAATGAAATTACTGACAAATTATACCACACAAAAACTTTAATTTCAAGAAAAAACAGTCAAGGACAAATCCTTGACTGTTTTAAATTACTCTAAAATGTAGATTTCCATATTGCGAACACCGAAATTGGTGCAAGCGCTTTCTGTTGCCATAAACAAATCTATTCCGTGGGGATAGTTTCTGATAAATCCGCCTGTATCGGCTGCAACAGCGTAGCCGTAAATAATGCTACCGTCGGGAGATTTAATATAAAGCTTTGTACCATAGGGGATAATTTTGGGGTTAACAGCAATATGACCGGGTTGGGGCCATACACCTGTTGAACATTTATTACCTGTATGGCTGTAAGCAGTTGCTCTTACAGTTTTCTTGTACTTGTAGTTAACAGGGTTGCCATTTTCATCAAGCGCAATTTCGAAAGGTGCCTTAAGTGTGGAAATGCTATTAACACTTTCACTTGTTTTAACAGGCTTTTCTTTGGTGCCGATAACCTTTATAGCATCTTGGGGGTTAGATAAAACGGTTGAAGAGGTAACGTTCTTTTCAGAACTTACGCCGTTTACAAGCTTTTCGGTGTAGAAAATTTCTTTTTCGCCGTTAACACCGTTTTGTGTAATGGCTTGATAGCCTTTCTCCTTATCAGAGGAGTAAACTATCTTAGTATCAAATGCGATAGTTTCCTTGTAGCTACCTGTTACATAGTCAACCTTAGCAAAATCAATGTAAGTTGTGTTATTAATAACAGTATCTAAAGAAGGCTCTACAAAATCGTCTTCGTCAGCGGTGAAACCTGCTATAAGCAAAGCGTCCGAAACGGTACCTTCACTGAAGACAATTTCAACAGTCTGGTCACCACAGGTAATGAATACGGGGAAGGTAACTTCTTCGTCTTTTGTTACTGTGTGACTGCCGGTAGAATAAAAAGTCTTATTTAATGTAAAAAACTTTTGTGATTCGAGAATATCTGCGGTGTGAATGGGACATCCATGTAAAGTAACTGCTGCAACAGTGCATGCCAAGAAAAGAGCAATGCCACCAATTCGCACCCGTCTGCTGGCGATGAAATCGCTTAGACGATACTTTAAATTTTTAATCATCCAATAACTCCTTGATTAATGAGACAAATGTATTTTTTAAGGCGTCTCATTAGTGTTTTTCTCAAGCGTTTGCCATTATAACCAATAAAACTCACTGTGTCAAACTAAAAAACGGGGTTTGATTTGTATAAATTGCACAAAAAACTTCATTTTTAAAAAGTTACAAAGCTGTAACTTTTTAAAAAACACCGTTTTACTGACAATTTTTGTCAGCAAACTTGTCGAGTTTAACAAAAATGGGCATTTACGGAGGAAGAAACGGCAAAATCGAAGCATTTTTACGATAAAAGGTATAAAAAAACTCAAATTCAAAAAAACTCTACTAAATATTGTGAAAAATATTTTTTCAAATCTCAAGCTTTTATATATAGTATATGTGCTATTTGCCAAAACATTACAATATTGCCAATTTTATTAAGGATATGTTAATTTATGTTTGACTTGCGGTGTTAAAATATGGTATTATATGTGGGTATATTAATATAAAGGAGTTTCAAAACAATGCAAGTCAAAAAAATTCTTCCCAAAGTGCTTATTATTGCCTTCGTGGTTGGTTTTGGAGTTCTTTGTGCTTTTACAGGCGATATTACAAATCCTGTTGGCACATTATGGTCTCTTTTCCCACCTGTAATAGCAATTGGTTTAGCACTTCTTACTAAAGAGGTTTATTCATCACTCTTTATCGGTATTTTAGCAGGTGGTTTGCTTGCAACAAACTTTAACCCCATACATACCATTGACTCTGTTACAACCGAGGGTTTGATTTCGGCTGTTTCGGGCACATCAGGTATCTTTGTGTTCCTTGTTGTTTTAGGTGTTATTGTTGCACTTCTTAACAAGGCGGGTGGAGCTCAGGCTTTCGGTCGTTGGGCTGCAAAGCATGTTAAGGGCAAAATCGGTGCGGCACTTGCAACCTTTGCATTTGGTGTGCTTATCTTTATTGATGACTATTTCAACTGTTTAACAGTTGGTGCCGTTATGCGTCCTGTTACCGATAAAGCTAAAATCTCCCGTTCAAAATTAGCATATCTTATTGACGCTACTGCAGCACCTATTTGTATGATTGCTCCTATTTCTTCATGGGCTGCCGCAGTTTCAGAATATGCTCCTGATGGCGTAAGCGGTATTTCTATGTTTATTAAAGCAATCCCTTACAACTTCTATTCACTAATGACCTTTGTGTTTATTATCACATTAACTCTTATGAAGTTTGATTATGGTCCTATGAAGCTTCACGAAATGAATGCTGATAACGGTGACCTATTTACTTCAGGCACATTCTCTGCTAATGATGAGGATGAAGTTCCTGCTACAAATAATGCAAGGGTTATTGACCTTATTCTTCCTATTGCTGCTCTTATTGGTATTTGTGTTTATGCACTTTTCTATGTTGGCAGATGTATGGGTGAAGAATGGGTATTTGCTTCTGCAAATTATGATAAATCTCTTGGATTTGTTGATGCTTTCTCTAACACTGATGCTACTGTCGGTCTTCCTTGGGGCGGAATAATTGCGTTAGTATTTATTATTATTTATTTTGTAGCACGCAGACTTATAAGCTTTAAGGAGGCTATGGCTTGTATACCTAAAGGCTTTATAGCAATGGTACCTGCTATTCTTATTCTTACAATGGCAACATCTCTTAAAAATATGACAGGTCTTTTGGATTCTGATACATTTGTAAATAATGCTTTATCAAGTGTAAGCGGTCTTAATAATTTCTTACCTGCAATTATATTTATTGTTGCTTGTCTTATTGCTTTCGCAACAGGTACATCTTGGGGCACATTCGGAATTCTCATTCCTATCGTTACAAGTATTTTCGATGTAAACAGTGCGCTCGGTATTATGAGTATGTCGGCTTGTCTTGCAGGTGCTGTTTGCGGTGACCATTGCTCACCAATTTCCGATACAACTATTATGTCCTCTGCAGGTGCGCAGTGCGACCACATCAACCACGTGTCAACACAGTTGCCTTATGCAATTACTGTTGCCGCTATTACCTTTGTAAGCTATATTATTGCAGGATTTGTTCAAAATGTTTACATTTCTGTTGCAGCGGCAGCAGTTCTTACAGTTGCTACATTGTTTGTAATTAAGGCGATTACTTCCAAAAAATCCGTATAATTACTATTGAAAATAAAATCCGTTACAGGTATAATATCTGTAACGGATTTTTTGTTTTTAAGGAGAGTATTGTGGCAGACAGAAAATTAGAAAGACATGTTGCAATAGAGCGCAGTATTATAAAAAAATACAGAAAAACAATATGGAACAATTTTGTGGCATCAGTGCAGGAATACGGTCTGATAGAAGAGGGCGATAAAATTGCCGTTTGTATTTCAGGCGGCAAGGATTCAATGCTTTTGGCACTTTGTATGCGAAATCTTATGAGATATAGCGAAACGAAGTTTGATTTGGTATATCTTGTGATGGACCCAGGTTACAACAAAGAAAACCGAGCACGGATAGAGGAAAATGCTAAAACGCTGAATCTTCCTGTTACAATTTTTGAAAGCGATATTTTTGAGGTTACCGAACGTTGTGGTGGCTCGCCCTGTTATCTTTGCGCCCGTATGCGTCGCGGCTGTCTTTATAGCAAAGCTAAGGAGCTTGGTTGCAACAAAATTGCTTTGGGGCATCATTTTAACGATGTTATTGAAACTGTGCTTATGAGTATGATGTATTCGTCCGAAATAAAAACTATGTTACCTAAGCTTCACAGCACAAATTTTGAAGGTATGGAGCTCATCCGCCCTTTATATAAGGTAAAGGAAAAGGATATTATCTCTTGGAGCAGATATAACGGCTTGGAATTTCTGCAGTGTGCTTGTAAAATGACCGAGAAAAATTCTGATTTAGAGAATAATTCCAAACGAAAAGAAACCAAGGCTTTAATAGAGGATATTTTAAAGTTTAACCCTGAGGCTGATGACAGTATTTTCAGAAGTTTGCATAATGTCAATTTGGCTACTTTACCGGGGTATAGAGATAGCGATTCAGGACATTTGTATACTTTTAAGGAAATTTACGATAAAAAAGCTTAAATTTGGCACTTTTAAATAAAAAAATTTAAGAAAATAGTCTTAAATTTGTTTCGTTAAAATAAAAACAATACTTGCACTATATATTGTGGTGTGTTAAAATAATATACGCCAAGATAATGTATTAACACTAAGGAGAATAGAAAATAATGGAACACAAAAATTGGGAAGGATTTAAAGGCGGGGACTGGAAAAATACTATCGATGTCCGCGATTTTATACAAAAGAACTATAAAGAGTATAAAGGCGATGATTCTTTCTTAGAATCTACCCCTACCGAGAGAACTGCCTATTTAATGGGCAAGGTAGAAAAACTTTTCAAAAAGGAAAGAAAAAACGGCGGTGTGCTTGATGTTGATACTAATACCGTTTCTTCTCTTACTACCTATGCTCCCGGTTATGTTGAGAAGGAAAAGGAATTAATCGTTGGATTACAGACCGATGCTCCTTTAAAAAGAGGCGTTAATCCATTTGGCGGTATAAGAATGGCAAGACAGGCTTGTGCTGCATACGGATATAAACTTGGCGATAAAATTGAAAACGAATTCCGTTACAGAACAACCCATAACGACGGTGTTTTTAGAGCATACACCGATGAAATGCGTCTTGCGCGCAGAAGCCATGTAATAACCGGTTTGCCCGATGCTTACGGTAGAGGAAGAATTATCGGTGACTATCGCCGTGTGGCGCTTTACGGTATTGACCGCCTTATTGAGGAAAAAGAAAAGGATAGAACAAACCTTAGCTCTGCTGTACTCAGAAATGAGCAGATAAGACTTCATGAGGAACTTTTCCGTCAAATTAAGTTTTTGAAACTTATGAAGGAAATGGCTGAGATGTACGGCTACGACATTAGTGAACCTGCAGGTAATGCAAAAGAGGCTATTCAGTGGACCTATTTTGCTTATCTTGCTGCTATTAAAGAGCAAAATGGCGCTGCTATGTCTTTGGGTAGAGTAAGTACATTCTTTGATATTTATATTGAGCGTGATATTGAAGCCGGTATTTTGGACGAGCAGGGAGCTCAGGAATTAATTGACGATTTCGTAATGAAACTCAGACTTGCCCGTCATCTTCGTACACCTGAGTATAACGAACTCTTTGGTGGCGACCCCATGTGGATCACCGAGGCTGTAGGCGGTATGGGTGAGGATGGTCGTACCTTGGTTACCAAGAGCAGCTTCCGTATTTTAAACACCCTTTATACTTTAGGCTCATCTCCCGAACCCAACTTAACCATTCTTTGGTCTACTGCTTTGCCCGAGGGATTTAAGAAATTCTGTGCAAAGGTTTCTTGCGATACTGACTCTATTCAGTATGAGAATGACGATATTATGCGTCCTATCTATGGAGATGATTATGCTATTGCTTGTTGCGTTTCTGCTATGAAGATAGGTAAACAAATGCAATTCTTCGGCGCTCGTTGTAATATGGCGAAATTATTGCTTATTGCTATTAACGGTGGCTATGATACTTCAAGCGGCATCCATATTGGACCTAAAATGGGACCGTTGGATAGTGAAGTTTTGGATTATGATACCGTAATGAAGCGTATGGATATTTACATTGAGTGGCTTGCAAGACTTTATGTAAATACAATGAATATCATTCACTATATGCACGATAAGTATGCTTATGAGAAGTCTCAAATGGCACTTCACGATACCGATGTTCATCGCTTTATGGCATTTGGTATTGCAGGTATTTCGGTTGTTGCTGACTCACTAAGTGCTATTAAGTATGCAACAGTTAAACCCAAAAAGGATGTTTACGGTTTTATAACAGGCTTTGAAACTGAGGGCGATTTCCCGAAATTCGGTAATGATGATGACAGAGTTGACTTAATCGCTAAGGAAATGGCTCACAAGTTTATTGTTGAGCTTCGCAAGACTCCTGCTTACCGTAATGCAGAGCATACCTTGTCACTTCTTACTATCACTTCTAACGTTATGTACGGCAAGAATACTGCCGCTACTCCTGACGGTAGAAAAGACGGCGAGGCATTTGCTCCCGGTGCTAATCCCATGCACAACCGTGAAGAAAACGGTGCCTTGGCTTCTCTTAACTCAGTTGCAAAACTTGATTACAATGACTGCCGCGACGGTATTTCTAACACCTTCTCTATCGTACCTGAGGCTTTGGGTAAGGATGAGGGCGAGAGAGTAGATAACCTTGTTACTATTCTTGACGGATACTTTGCAAAGAAAGCTCATCACATTAACATTAACGTTCTTAACCGTCAGACCTTAATTGATGCATACAATAATCCTGAGGCGTATCCTAACCTTACTATCCGTGTTTCGGGTTATGCTGTAAACTTCCACAAGCTTTCCCGTGAGCATCAGCGTGAGGTTATAAGCCGCACATTCCACGAAGTATTCTAATATGGCAGTTACAGGAAGAATTAATTCTTTTCAGTCTTTAGGTGCAGTGGACGGCCCCGGAGTACGTTTTGTAGTCTTTTTCAAAGGCTGTCCGCTACACTGCCGTTGTTGTCATAACCCCGAAACAATACCTTTTTCGGGTGGCGAGGAATATACTGCCCACGATATTGTGAAAAAAGCGGCAAGATATAAAGAATATTTTGGCGAGAACGGTGGAATTACACTGTCAGGCGGCGAACCTATTGCTCAACCTTTGTTTGCAGCCGAAATACTAAAGCTTTGCAAGGCAAAGGGGATTCACACCTGTATTGATACAAGCGGATACACCTTGAATGATGAAGTTAAAGAACTGTTAAAGTATACCGATTTGGTTTTGTTGGATATTAAATATACTAACCCTGAGGATTATAAGAAAAACACAGGGGCTGAACTTGGTAAAGTTTTAGAGTTTCTTGATTATTTGAAGGAAAAAGATATACCAACTTGGATTAGACAGGTTATTATTCCTACTGTTAATGACAGTGAGGAAAATATCTTTAAACTAAAGGAAATTATCTCGAGATATCCAAATATAAAAAAGACAGAGCTTTTACCTTTCAGAAAGCTCTGCCAAACAAAATATGATAATTTGAAAATTGAATTTCCTTTTAAGGATATTCCCGAACCGACAAAAGAAAGAATGCAGTTTTTAAAAGAACTTATAGAAAAAGCGTAGCACAAATTTGTGCTACGCTTTTATTTTTGAATTTTAACCGCCAATTACGGGTTGGGATTTTGCACTGTCTGCAATGCAAACCCAAGAATTACCTACATTAACTTTAAGCTCAGTGCCATCTTCGTTTGTAAATTTAAAGCTGTCAGACGCGCTACCTTTAGACCATTTGATTTTGGTGTAAGTTCCGTTTACGAAATAGTAACCGCTTCCCGATGTTAATTTAATATCTTTGTGGGCAGATTTGCCTTTAGCAACTTCTTTGCAACCTGCAAAGTCTGTTATGGTTGTGTTTAGAACAAAAACATTCTTTACAGCAACACTTTCTTTTGTGTTGTAATCCTTGCGCTCGGTTGAGCCAAAGTATCTTATATATTTACCTGTCTCGGCATCGTATTTAAAGGTTGTTTTATAGGAGGCAGAGAATGGAACTGTTACGCTTTGAGCAGTGTAATCAAGTTTTACAGATTTATCTTTTTTCTCAAAATTAACCCAAGAATCTTCGGGGCTTTTAAGGGTAGAATTTTTAACATTCTTTTGAATGGTTGCCCAAAGCTTGTTGCCGTATCCATATAAAGTATGCTCTGTAGAGAGTCCGTTAGATATTCTTTTTCCGCCATTGTTTTCGCCGAGAACTACTCGGTCTACAACGCCAAAATGGGGAACAGCGTGTTCGGCATCTTGACCGTGATGCACATACACAGCATTATGACCTGCTGCCAAATCAACATAAACATAGCGAGCCGAACGCACGGTGCCTACCTGTTTTACACTTTTCAAATCCTTGAAAACTGCTAAAAGACGGGTGATACCGCCCTCAACCTCGGTTTCATAGACAATATCAGCGTCATTAAGACCTGTTTGTACGGGTTGAGCAATAGAAATGTTGTTTATCATAACTGCAACAGAGCGTTGTAAAGCAGTTTCTTTGTCGGTATCTTCGCCTGTTAAGGGATTTATATATGTAGTAGTTTGGGCAACAGGCTTGCCTGTATCGGATTTATTTTCGGTTTTTGGTTTTTCTTTTCCGCATCCTGCAAAGGAAAAAATCATAAGTAAACAAAGTGTGAAACTGATTAATTTTTTAAACATTTTAAAAGCCTCCGAGTTAAATATATAGTATATACCCTATAAGTATATCTACAAATTATAGTATATTACAAATAATTTTTATTTTCAACAAAAAACTACAAGATTTATAAAAAATTTTTTATCCATTTTATTCCATCAGATATTTTTTCTAAGGGTATTGAGCTAAAGCACAGTTTTATCGTGTTGTTATCTTTGTGACCTGCAATTCTTATCCCGTTTTTTTCTAAAATGTTATCTAAATCAGCCTTTATTTCGTGGGCAAACCCAATTTCGACTGTTAGTGAGGACTCAAAAAGAGTAACAGATTTAACATCCTCAAAATTTTCTTTAATTTCTTTTATAAGAAGCTGACTTTTATTGTAATATACTCGCCTTAACCGTTTAAGATGCTTTTCTAAAGCGCCCGAAACAATGTATTTCTGGAGCGCTAATTGTTCAATTTTTCCGCAGGTTTGATTATATATATATGAGCCTTCGTGGAGTTTTTGTGCCAAATAATCGGGTAAAACCATATAAGCTATGCGGACACTTGGAAGCAAAAGTTTCGAGAAACTACCTATATATATAGTGTTTTCGGGTGCTTTTTGCTGAAATGCGGGTATACTTCTCGCGGTGTAGCGCAGTTCACCGTTATAATCATCTTCAATTATCAGTCGATTATTTTCCTTTGCCCAACTACTTAGAAAATTTCGTCTTATAGATAGTGAGGTTGGACTGATTTTAGAGAGTGAAGAGGGAAGCAAGAATAAAATGTCAGGATTACTTTGTTTGACTGATTCTTCACTTGCACCGTTTTTATCGGTTTCAAGCTTAAAGGTTTCTATTCCGTAGCCTTTGAAAATTTGTTCAGCTTCTTTAAAATTTCTTTCAAAACCAACTGTCAGGTTTCTTCCCAGAAGTCCGCATAATATATTTAAAAGGGGTCCCACACCTGCGCCTATAACTATATTGTCGGGCGATGCAGCAACGCCTCTTGCTTTATATGAATAATCGGCAAGGGCGTTTCTAAGCCCCAGTTCGCCTTGAGGGTCGCCGTAGGAATTAAGTTCTCCCGAATCCCACAATACACTGCGAACAAGCTTTTTCCAAAGCTCGGTGTCGGAGTTTTCGCTGTCTACCGAGCGGCTCGAAAAATCATATATAATCTTCGTTTTTTGTTCTTTTACTGGAGTGGGCTTTTGGATAACTTGAGGAATTCCTATTATAAAATACCCCCTTTGCGGACGGCTTTCTATAAAGCCTTCAATACACAGACGGGTATACGCGTTTTCAACAGTTGTTCGGCTAACACCAAGCTGAGATGAAGCTTCCCTAACAGAAGGCAGACGCTCTCCCTGTTTTACAACACCTTCGATAACCGCGTTCTTGATTTTTTCATAAAGTTCAATATAAAGATTACCTTTTTTGGTTAAGTCAATATTTGCAAAATTTAAAAGCATACCAAACTGTCCTTTCAAAAAAAGTTAAAATTGGCTATTTTAAAGCGGACACTTTTGTTATATAATACCATCAAATGAAGCAATATGCAATAGGAGAAGGTAATTATGTTCACTAAAAAATCACATCAAAGTTTGCTAGATATAACCTTTATATCACTTTTTGCCGCACTTTGTTACATAGCCTTAACGGTATTTTTCTTTCCCGTGGGGCCAATGTTTGTACACTTTGGAAATCTTATAGTTGTTCTGGCGGCTTTGCTTATAGGCGGTTGGCAAGGTGGACTTGCGGGAAGTATCGGTATGGGACTTTACGATATTTTAAACGGCCATGCAGACTCAAGCCCTAAGACATTTATTTTAAAATTTTTAATAGGACTTACTGTAGGTCTTGTTTTTGTCGCTTTAAACCGCATATCAAAGAGAAAAACCTTGAATGCAACTGTCGGTGCTGTTTGCGGAATGATAGTTAATCTCACAGGCGAAATACTTTGGAAAACAGTGCAGTATTCCTTGGCAGGTTCAAGTATAAATGCGGCATTTGTAACATCGCTTTTATCCCAAAGTTCAACCCTTTTAAATGCGGTCATCGCGGTAATTGGCGGTGTGGCGCTTTTCAAACTTCTTGAAAAGCCTGTAGAAAAAATAAAAAGGCTATAAAAAACTCCCTTTCGGGAGTTTTTTATTTTGCCTCGGGGGTAAAACCTAAATCATAAAGCTCGTTTAATGCGGTGGAAAGGCATTTTTCACATCCGTCAACCGTAACTAATTTGTTCTCTAGGTCAACGGCGAAATTGATGCCTGTTTCCTTTAAAGCATTGTCGATTCTCTTAACACAGTGTTCGCAGTGCATATCGGGTACTGAGATTTTGTGTATCATAATTTTTTCTCCTTTAATTTTAATCTAAGTGCATTGACTACAACACAAACTGAGCTTAGCGACATAGCAAGTCCGCCAAGCATTGGCGAGAGGAGTAATCCCGTAAAGGGGAAAAGCACTCCCGCCGCTACGGGTATCAAAATAGTGTTGTAGCAAAACGCCCAGAATAGATTTTCTTTAATATTTTTAATTGTATAGTGGCTCAAATTGATGGCTTTGCAGACATCTTTTGGGTCGCTTTTCATTAGTACTATATCGGCGGACTCGATGGCAATATCACTGCCTTTTCCAATAGCGCAACCTACATCGGCGGCGGTCAGGGCGGGGGCGTCGTTTATGCCGTCACCTACCATTAAAACACTGCCGTTTTCTTTGCGGATTTTTTCGACGATGTCAGCCTTTTGGGTTGGCAGAACCTCTGAATAAACCTCGTCAACCTCTATCTGTGAGCCGATATATTCGGCACAAAGCTTATTGTCACCCGAAAGTAGCACAGTTTTTATACCCATTGATTTGAGTTTTACAATAGCTTCCTTTGATGTGGATTTTAAGGTGTCTGCCAAAGCAATCAAACCTAAATATTCACCATTTTCGGCCACAAAAACAAGGGATTTTCCTTGTGAAGCTAAGAGGTCAGCTGTGTCTTCGTTTACTGCAATTCCATTTTCTTCTAAAAATTCCTTGTTTCCGGCAAGTATGGTTTTTTTGTCAGTTTTACAGGCAATTCCTTTACCTGTAACAGTTGAAATCGATTCAGTATCTAAACCTTTTATATTCTTGAAAAGGCAATATTCATTTATTGCTTTTGCTATGGGGTGGATACTGCCTTGCTCCGCTGTGGCTACAGCAGAGAGAAGTCGATTTTCATCATTTGCAATAATATCGGTAACAGCAGGTTTGCCCTCGGTCAGTGTTCCCGTTTTATCGAAAACGGCAACCTTTATCTTGTGGGTGGTCTCCAAAACTTCGCCGTTTCGGATTAATATTCCGCTTACTGCACCCATACCTGTTCCCACCATAATTGCAGTGGGTGTTGCAAGTCCTAAAGAACAGGGACAGGCGATAACTAAAACGCTTGTGAATATTTTAAGAGCGGTGCCGATATTTTTGGTAATTATAAGCCAAATCAAAGCAGAAATAAGGGCGATAACTATAACTAGCGGAACAAATACACCCGCCACCTTGTCGGCAGTTTTGGAAATTGGCGCTTTTTTACTTTGAGCATCTTCGACAAATTTAATTATTTTGGAAAGTGCGGTATCTTCGCCTTTGTGGGTGACTTTTATTAAAACAAGTCCCGTAATATTTAGACTGCCGCCTGTAACAGAGTCGCCCTCTTTTTTCTCTACAGGCAGACTCTCGCCCGTGAACATAGACTCGTCAACCGATGTCTCTCCCTTTAAAATTACACCGTCCAAGGGGATTTTACTGCCATCTTTTACAACCAAAATATCGCCGATTTGGACTTCTTCTATGGGGAGAGAAATATCAACACCGTCCCGTTTTACAACAGCGGTGTCGGGTTGCAACTCCATAAGACTTTTTATGGCACTAAGGGTCTTATTGCGACTTTTTGTTTCTAAAAACTTGCCGAACATAACAAGGGTTATAACCGTTGCCACGCTTTCGAAATAAAGATTGTGTACGGCGTGTGGATTATTGGGAATAGTAAAAGTTATAACTAAACTATAAATAAATGAGGCGGTAGCACCAATTGCCACAAGGGAATCCATATTTGGGTGTCCCTTAAAAAGCAAAGGCAAACCTTTTATAAAGAAATGTCTTCCAAAATATAATGCAGGGATACAAAGTAAAATTTGAATTAAAGCAAAATTCAAAGGGCTTTGTGACGGGTTAATGATAGAGGGTAGTTTTAGACCTTCAAAAAGCATACTGCCCATAGATATAAAGAGCAAAACAGCGGTTGAAATAAAGGAAATAATCATTGGATAAAGTGGAGCCTTTTCTTCCTTTTTATCCTCTTTTTTTTCTTCGGGCGTAATGCCAAAACCTGCTTTTTCAACTACTCTGAAAAAGTCGGTGTCTGAGACCTTTTTTTCATCAAAGGTTACGGTCATTTTACCCGTTATTAAATTCACTTCACAATCAACAACACCCTCTAAACGGGAAACCACGCGGTTTACCGACGCCGAACAAGCTGCGCAGGACATTCCGCTTATGTTATATACACTAGTTTTCATAAAAAACCTCCAAAGTTAGCACACGCTAATTATACTATTTTTATTCAATTTTTGTCAAGGCTTCTTTCGACCCAAAGTTTCATTTTTTTAACCCTTTTTTTGACAGTTTTCAAGGTGTAAAAATGGTAAAATTCAAATAGGGGGCGGTGGTCTTATGGTGGTTTATGCCGATATACTTTTTGTGGTAAATTTAATTGTGGATTACTTTCTTTTGAGGGTGTCCCTTAAAGTACTAAAAACCACACCCAAAAGTTGGCGTATAGCTGTATCAGCTGTAATCGGCGGTCTGTTTTCTTTCTACATATTCTTACCAAAATCCCCATTGCTAATTGAAATTTTAGCGCATCTTTTAATGAACTCAGTAATGATGCTCGTTTGTATGGGCTTTAAAAGTGTTAAAACCTTTCTAAGGGGAATGCTTGTCCATTTCGGTGTGGTGTGTTGCTATGGCGGTGTTATGACCGCCTTATGGCAAATTTTTAAACCCCAAGGTATGATTATTAACAATTCGGTGGTCTATTTCAATATATCTCCTGTTGTGCTTATAATTACCACTGTTTTTGGGTACTTTTTGTATATGATTTTCTCAAAAATATTTGCGATAACCTCAAAAGGTGCAAAGAGGTGCAATATCACCCTTTACGCTTTAGGAAAAAGCGTGGGTGCGTCGGCAATTATTGACACAGGAAACAGTATAAGCGATATTATGTCTGATTCGGAAGTAATTATTGCTGACAAGTCGGTAGCAAAAGCGCTTTTTGGAAATCTTGATATTACCAAAGACCCATTACTTGCAACGAGATACCGCACAATACCCTGTAACACAGTTTCGGGAAACAGTATATTAGAGGGCTTTCGCTGTGATATTTGTCAGGTGTATTTAGAGGATAAAATTATCTCTTTAAACAACCCCATTTTAGCAATTTCTAAAACCCCGATAAAAGAGGATTATTCGGTTATATTAAATCCCAAAATTTTAAGTTTAGAAGGTACTGAAAATGAGAAAACTCAAAAACTTAGTGTATAAGCTGCTAATAAAATTAGGACTGGTTTCGCCTACATATTATATAAACGGACCCGAAACCCTTCCTCCTCCTTTAAGCAACGATGAGGAAAATCGGCTTTTAATGGAAAACAGTGAGGAGTCAAAAAACACACTCATAGTACATAATTTGCGGTTGGTTGTGTATATTGCAAGAAAATTTGATAATGTCTCGGCGGGAATAGAGGACTTAATTTCTATTGGCACAATAGGTCTTATAAAGGCGGTTAATACCTTTTGTGCTGACAGAAATATTAAACTTGCCACCTATGCTTCAAGATGTATTGAAAATGAGATTTTAATGTATCTTAGAAAAACCTCTAACCAAAAGAATGAAATTTCAATAGATGAGCCTTTGAATGTTGACTGGGACGGAAACGAGCTTTTGCTTTCGGATATTTTGGGGAGCGATGCCGACGAGGTTGGCAGAGATGTTGAGATGGAGGACGAAAGGTGTCAGCTTATACATTTTGTGGGCGGTCTTCCGCCAAGAGAAAAACAAATTATGGAAATGCGCTTTGGTATGAACGGTTATGATGAATACACCCAAAGCGAGGTTGCAGACACGCTCGGAATTTCCCAGTCATATATATCAAGACTTGAAAAAAGAATTATTGTAAAACTTAAAAAGCAGATAGAAAAAAATGAGGCTTGAAAAGAGCCTTATTTTTTTATAAAATTAAAGTGAGGTGGTAAAATGCCGTATTTATTAATTATAAATTTTATTTCTGTTATTGTTTGTATTTTTGATAAACACCGTGCTAAAAAAGGCGGTTATAGAGTGCCTGAAAGCACTCTTTTTACCTTGTGTTTAATGGGTGGCAGTGTTGGCATGTATTTTATGATGAGGCTTGTACGCCACAAAACAAGGCACAAGAGATTTATGATAGGAATACCCCTTATAATTATACTTCAAATTGCGGTTTTACTTGTTGTAAAATATGTCGATTTATGGTAAAATGAAGAAAATTAAACCTAAGGAGAATTGTTATGGAATTTAGCGTTAATCATCCTATAATTTTCATAATGGTGGGCTTGATTATTTTGACTGTTTTGGGACAGTCGGTGTATTTCTTGGTTCGCGCTTTAAAACGCGCAAAAGAATTAGGAATTAAAAAAGAGGTAATAAATAAAACCATCGGCTCGTCGGCAGTGTTTACAATAGCTCCCGCAGTTTCAATTTTGGTGGGTGTTATTGCTTTGTCTAAGAGTCTTGGTATTGCACTCCCTTGGCTTAGACTTTCAATTATCGGCTCCATTACATACGAAACCGTTGCGGCAAACAATGCCTTGACTGCACTCGGTATCCCTGCTGGAACACAAATTACCGACCCCGATGTTTTTATAACTGTGCTTTGGGTTATGACGGTTGGTATTGCCGCAGGACTGATTTTAGTTCCTTTTCTCACAAAAAAGGTGCAAAGCGGTATCAGTAAAATCGGAATGAAGGACAAGAAGTGGGGAGAAATTTTCAATAATGCCATGTTTCTCGGTATGATTTCGGCATTCTTGGGATATGTTTTCTGCGATGTAACCTTGGTTTTCAAGGGCGATTTTTCGGGTCTTATTCCCGTTTTTGTTATGGCAGTTTCGGCAATAGCAATGGCTATATGCGGCGGACTCTCTACAAAGTTTAAAATCCGTTGGCTTACTGACTATGCTTTGCCTATAAGTTTAATTTCAGGTATGGCAAGTGCCATACCCCTTACAAATTGGTTAGGATAAGGAGGGAAAGAAAAATGAAGAAAAATAATCTTACATATTTAGAGTCTGTTCACCGTGACGGTAAAATATGGGGCATTGCCCTTTGTCTTATAATTTTTGCTTTCCCTGTGGCTATAAGTATTGTTTTTGGCGCTGTTCCCGAGTGGGAGGCTTTGGCTAAAGGCATGTTTGCAACCGTTCCTATGTATTGGGCGGTTGGAATTGTTGAGATTTTCACATATATTCCAATGCTCGGTGCCGGCGGAACATATCTTTCTTTTGTAACGGGTAACATTTCAAACCTTAAACTTCCTTGCGCTGTTGATGCTATGGAACGTGCGGGTGTTAAGGCAAACGACGAAGAGGGCGAGATAATTTCTACTATTTCCATTGCCGTTTCTTCCATTGTTACAACTATTATAATTTTAATCGGCGTTGTTTTAATCGGTGTTATAGCCCCCGTTATTAATCACCCTGTTTTAACCCCTGCATTTGATATGATTTTACCCGCTCTCTTTGGCGGTCTTGCAGTTGTGTTTATTGCAAAGAATCCTAAGCTTTCTATAGCGCCCATAATTTTAATGCTTATCTTATTTATTTTCGTACCTGCTCTTAATGCGGGAACAGTTGGAATTATGGTGCCTGTGGGTGTTCTCTTTACTGTTGCTGTTGCAAGAATTATGTATAAAAGAGGTATGCTTTAAATGATAGCGCTTTATATTATATCAACTTTTTTGGTTTTGTTTTTGGCTGTAATTATAGTCAGAACTTTAAGCTTTAAACCAAAAGCGTCTATTGAAATTTCGGACGAAAAAATAGAATTTGACCGTGAAAAAGCGGTGAAAAATCTTAGAGAGTTAGTAAGATATAGGACTGTTTCTTATGCTGATTCTTCCCTTGAGGATGATGCTGAGTTTAAAAAACTTATTGATGCTTTGCCGAAACTTTATCCCAATGTTTTCAAGGTTTGTTCTCTTGAAACCTTGCCTGACAGAGCCTTGCTTTTTAAGTGGAAAGGCAGAAATAATGGCAACCCCGCCGTTTTAATGGCACACTATGATGTTGTGCCCGTAAACGAGGAAATGTGGGATAAACCGCCCTTTGGCGCCGACCTTATTGACGGCGTTATTTGGGGCAGAGGAACGCTTGATACAAAGGTCACCTTTAACGGTGTGCTTTTCTCGGCTGACACCTTAATTGCTGAGGGTTTTGTCCCCGAAAATGATGTTTATTTTGCCTTTTCGGGCGGCGAGGAAATCAACGGCCGGGGCGCTGTTAACATCGTTAACTATTTTAAGGAAAATTCCATTACTCCCGAGTTTGTTGTGGATGAGGGCGGAGCTGTTGTTGAGGATGTTTTCCCAGGTGTTAAGGGTCAAATCGGTCTTATCGGCATTGCTGAAAAAGGCTTGATGAATGTTAAATACACCTGCAAGAGTGCGGGCGGTCACGCTTCGGCGCCAAAACCCCATACACCCATCGGCATTTTGTCAAGAGCTTGTGTAAAAATTGAAAATAATCCTTTTAAGAGTCATTTAACAAAACCTGTTGCCTTGATGTTTGATACCTTGGGCAGACACTCAAATTTCCTTTACAGAATGATTTTTTCAAACCTTTGGCTCTTTAGCGGTGTGCTTGACCTTATTTGTAAAAAGAGCGGGGGAGAGTTAAACGCACTAATGCGTACAACCGTTGCATTTACCCAAGGTTTTGGCAGTAAAGCTCCCAATGTTATTCCGCCCGAGGCTTCCTTTGTTGCTAATATGCGACTTAACCCCGAGGATAATATCGACTCGGCATTAGAGTATTTAAAGAAGACTGTAAATGATGAAAATGTTGAAATAACACTTATTGAGGGTATGAACCCTAGCCCTATTTCCAAGACCGATTGTGATGCCTTTAAAAAGGTTACAAAAGCGGTGGCTGATACTTGGCAAATAGATAAGATTTCTCCCTATTTAATGGTGCAGTGCTCTGACAGTCGCCATTATGCCCAGATTTGTGACAAGGTTTATAAATTCTCTGCAATGGATTTAAGCAGCGAGGAAAGGGCAACAATTCACGGAAACAACGAGCGTATCCGTGTTGAAGCGCTTGAAAGAGCGGTTGAGTTTTATATAAGACTTATTAAACAAGTTTAAAATTAAAGCGTCCTTTACGGGCGCTTTTAATTTTTCTGTTGACAAATTCAGGAAAATAATGTATTATTGTGGTAGTACAGTAATACAGAGGGGTGATATGATGGCTTGGAGCTTTACACAGGACAGTCCCGTTTATCTTCAAATTGCAAAGAGAATTATAACCTCGGTGTTATCAGGAGAGTATGAAGCGGGTCAGCAAATACCCAGTGTTCGCCAGTTGGCGCTGGAGGCGGCGGTTAACCCTAACACGGTGCAACACGCCTTTTCAGAGCTTGAAAACGAAGGAATTATAATTTCCAAGGGAACAATGGGAAGATATGTTACTGAAGATTTAGAGGTAATTGAAAAATGCCGCAAAAAACAAGCGAAAATGTTGGTTAGCGGATTTTTAAAACAAGCAAATCTAATGGCACTATCAAAACAAGACATTATTTCGATTTTGGAGGAGGAAATGAAATGAATGTTTTAGAGATAAACAATTTAACAAAATGTTATAAAAAGCATATTCCCGTCTTGCAGAATATGAGTTTGACCATTCCCGCGGGTAGGATTGTAGGGTTATTGGGTCCTAACGGTTGCGGGAAATCCACCTTGATTAAGCTTGTTTGTGGTATTTTACAGCCAAACAGCGGTGAAATTCTGGTTGACGGTAATCCAGTTGGAGAAAAAAGCAAGGCGGTAATTTCCTACCTACCTGAAAGAACGTATTTTAATTCTCAAATGAGGGTAGTTGAACTGCTTGATTACTTTGAGGATTTTTATAAAGATTTTGACCGTGACAGAGCGTTAACACTCTTGCACGACCTTAAGATTGACCCCGACCATAAGCTTAAAACTCTTTCTAAAGGCACAAAAGAAAAGGTGCAGTTAATCCTTGTAATGTCAAGAGATGCTAAACTTTATCTTCTTGATGAGCCTATTGCGGGTGTTGACCCTGCTGCCAGAGAATATATTTTAAGCACAATTGTTTCAAATTATAATCCCGAGGCTTCGATTATAATCACCACCCACTTGATTACCGATGTTGAACAGGTTTTGGATGATTTTTATTTTCTAGGCTACGGCGGTAAAATTCTAAAGTCGGGCAATGCAGAGGAAGCAAGAAACGAGAGCGGAAAATCGCTTGATATGTTATTCAGGGAGGAATTCAGATGTTAAGAAAGCTTTTGAAATATGACTTTTTATCGGTCATTAAATTTTGGTTTATAGCGGCAATTACCTCCTTGGGGCTTGGTTTACTTGCCGGTGGATGTATAAATGTTTTTAATAGCGACAGACATCTTCCTATGATTGTTGATACCTCTGCTGTTATTTTATTTGTGATAGCCTTGATAGGTATTGTGGCATTTTCCTTTTTATCTATGATTTTGGTATATGTTAGATTTTATAAAAATCTTTTTACCGATGAAGGATATTTGACCTTTACTTTGCCTGTTAAGATTTCGCAAATTTTAAATTCCAAAATCATTTTGGGCTGGGTTGTGTCGATTGCCGCTTTAATCGTTACCTTTATTGATGTGTTTATTATGTTGGCAATTGGTATTCCTGATGAGATATTTAATATCGAAAACTATCGTCATTTAATAGAAATTTTGAAGATACTTATTGAAAAAATAGGTTGGTATCTACCTGTTTATGTTTTTGAGTTTATATTACTTTTTGGACTGTTTGTGCTCTTTGCTCAGTTGTTCCTAAACTGTTGCATTACATTTGCGGCGTTAATTACCAAGAAAGCCAGGGTTATCACAGCAATCGGAATTTATTATGCGGCAAACGGTATCTTTTCCTTTGTTTTAGAAATGATTATAATTTTCGCTGCACCCTCATTAATTGAAAAAATGGTAGGACTCACAGAGAACACACTTCATATTGCATTTATAATAAGTTTGTTGTCTGCGGTAGTATTCTGCTTTATGGGTTGTATGCTTTTGTATGCGTTGCAATATTGGATGCTTGACCGTAAGCTTAATTTGTCTTAAGGAGGAAATGAAAATGAAAAAAATAATAGCTTTAATTTTAGCACTGTTTTGTATTTCCTCAGTTACGGCATATGCTACTGCACCTGTGGTAGCTGAAACCAAAAAAGACCAAACTACTGTGATTTCGCAAGATATTGTATATCAGGTTACTTTGGAAGATGAACTAAACGGTTTGTTTGTTAACGGCGAGTATTATACTTTATTTAACGCAAACAACATTGAAACTGACGGTTTTGATGAATTTCAATATGCAATCTCAATGAGCGATGAGTTAAAAGAAAAAACTCAAGATGTTGATTTGTATATAACTCCTGATTTATCTGTTGTTAGTGCAACATATAATTTTACAGACGGCACCTCTTTGAGCGCAAAATATCTAAAGCACAGTCTTGTAAGAGAATTTGACCGTTTGGTTAGTGATGATTGGCAGATTGGTGAAATTGAGTTTGAATATCCTTATGACAATCAACTTTTCATAAAACAAGAAAAACTATACGGCAAGCAAGTAAATCTTTTTACAAATGAAATCGGTGACACAAATTATCACGAGTTTCGTGTTTACGCCACAACCGATAAATGTGAACTAAAAGCCGAAAAGGGTATGCTTATTACCAGCAATGACAAATACTATTATATAGATTATGCAAAGGCAGAACTTGGCAATATAAAGTATTTTAATATTGCCGACTATGCTGAGATTTTAGCCTTTGAGATTACCGACGAAAATCTTTGCGATAAAATTGAAGAATGCATTGATGAATTTTATGATGATGATTACGGATTTTTAGATGACGATAATTTCACCGACTCGGTTTCCAAGGCACTTTTAACAATAGTATTTCTTATCTTGCCTTTGGCGGCTTTCGTTCTTTTCTTGATTTTAGCAATCCGCTCTAAAGGATATTATAAAAAGCTATTCAGAATAATTTACATTTCGGCTGTTTTGGTTGTTATAATGTTTATTGTTTTGGCAATTCTGCTTTAAAAACTTTCCCCGTCTTTAAGACGGGGATTTTTATTTATCCTATTTACAAAAAGGTTGCGGGTGTGATATAATAATTCTGTATCTTGAAATTTAAGGAGCAGAGTATGGATTACTACATAAATCCTCAATCCCTTTTGGGTGTTTTTACCGTTCCAAACACAGTGGTTGATAATTATTTCAAGTTTTCAAAGCCTGAGCATATCAAGGTTTTGCTGTTTGTTTTAAGGAATATGTATAAAGACCCCGAAATCAGCGAAATCGCCGAGGAATGCGGTTTTGGTGAATATGAAGTAAAAGAAGCGTTGCTTTATTGGGCAGACGCTAATGTTCTGCTGCCTAAAGAGGCTCCTGTGGTGGCACAAAAGCAAAAGAAAACTGCGGTCAAACAAAACTCTAAGCCCTCGAGAAACGATATTGCCAAAAAAAGCGAAGCAGACCCCAAAATTCAGTTTTTACTGCTTGAAACCGAAAAACGCCTTGGCAGAATTTTAAAGGATAATGAGACGAGAGATTTAGTTTGGCTTTATGATGACCAAGGTCTCGACATTTCGGTAATTTTACTTGTTATTCAATATGCAATATCCAAAGAAAAAGCAAATATCCGTTTTATTGAGGATGTATGTTTGAAATTAATTGATAAAGAGATTGACAATATCGCCGATGCCGACAATGAACTTCATAAAATGGATTTGTCTGAAAAATGTTGGCAAATTGTTTCTGCAATATTCGGCATTGACAAAAGAAAACCGAGTGCCAAGGAAAGCGAAGCCGTCACTAAATGGATAGCCGAGTGGAAAATGTCAAAGGAAATGATAAGCTTGGCTTATGATGAATGTGTAAATAAAAAATCCAAGTTTTCTTTTCCTTATGTTGCAAAAATTATTGAAGTCTGGCACGAAAAGGGTT
The DNA here is from genome assembly GCA_017624675.1 of Clostridia bacterium. GTDB lineage: Bacteria > Bacillota > Clostridia > Oscillospirales > Acutalibacteraceae > UBA737. Next base: position 25,189 of record JAGAMO010000020.1, read on the forward strand.
ATATGAAACCCGAAGACATTGAAAAAACACCCAAAAAGAATGACATTGCTTTATACGATATTGACCTATACGAAAAGATGATTAACTCTAAGGACTGATAAGTTATGATAAGCCGTGAATATACATACAAAAAAGCCTTTGAAAACAAAAAAGAGGCAGTTAAAAAGAGAGAATTCGAGCGTGAGTTGTTGCTTTCTGCTTTGTATAAAAGCGAGCCGAGACTCGTAGAAATTGAAAATGAGCTTAAATCTTTGGGCGCAAGACTTGCACTTTCCACTTTGGCAGGAGACAAGGCAACACTCAAAGAGATTAGAGAAAAATCCAAACTTTTAAGTAAAGAGAAAAAGGAAATTCTCAAAAAAGGCAAAATCCCGTCTGATAAGCCCGAGTGCAGTCTTTGTGGCGATACAGGATATGTTGGCGGTAAGATTTGCGACTGCATCAAAAAAGAGGCTTCCCGTATTATGACCGAGGAGTTAAGCCGTGAAATGCCTCTTGGCGATTGTCGTTTCGATAATTTTGATTTAAAGTTTTATCCCGATAAAACCGATAGCGACGGCACCAATCCACGAAGAAGAATGACCTCAATTTTAAAGCTTTGCCGTGAATATGTTTTGAATTTCGGTGAAAACAGCGAAAACTTGCTTTTCACAGGCGGCGCAGGTGTTGGTAAAACCCATTTAACACTGGCTATCGTCGCAGGTGTTATCGAAAAAGGATATATGGCGATATACGGCTCAGCTGAGAATTTATTTTCAGCGGTTGAAAACGAAAAGTTTTCAGGCGAGGGCAGAGGCAACTATGATATGATGCTTAACTGCGACCTGCTTGTTATTGACGATTTAGGTGCGGAAATGGCAACCTCTTTCACAAAATCGGCGCTTTACAATCTTGTAAACACCCGAATTTTAAGCGGTAAACCCACTATAATCAACACAAACCTTACAATTAAGCAAATTGAGGAAATGTATTCTCCAAGAATTTCTTCCCGCCTTATCGGTCATTATAATTCGAATAAGTTCTTGGGTGTTGATATTCGTCAGCAAAAATCATTAATTGAAAAATGAGTGAAAAAATGTCTATAAAAAAGTATTTTGCGGGTGAGTATGACGTTGCCGTTATCGGTGCAGGTCATGCCGGAATAGAAGCTGCATTGGCTCCCGCCCGTTTAGGTCTTAAAACAATTATTTTTACAGTAAGTCTTGACTGGATTGGCAATATGCCCTGTAACCCCTCAATTGGCGGTACCGCTAAGGGTCATCTTGTGCGTGAACTTGATGCTTTGGGTGGCGAAATGGGTAAAGCGGCCGATAAATATACCTTGCAAAGCCGAATGCTAAACTTAGGTAAGGGCCCCGCCGTTCATTCCTTGCGTGCTCAGGTTGACCGCAGAGGATACAGTGGTTATATGAAGCACACGGTTGAGCTTCAAGAAAACTTAGATGTTAAACAATGTGAAATTGTTGAGCTTTATAAAGAAAACGACCTTTGGCACTGTGTTTCTTCTTTGGGGGCAGAGTTTGTTTCAAAGGCGGTTATTATTGCAACGGGCACCTTTATGGACGGCAGAATTTATGTAGGTGAGGTAAACTACTCCTCAGGTCCTGACGGCAGTTTTGCTACTATTGGACTTTCAAGCTGTCTTGAAAAAATGGGTGTGCCCCTTCGCCGTTTTAAAACGGGAACACCCGCACGAGTGGCTAGGGACAGTATAGATTTCTCTGCTCTTGAGGTACAAGAGGGGGACGAGCAAACCGTTCCTTTCAGTTTTTTAACCAAGGAAGACCCTCAAAACAAGGTTATTTGCCACATTGCTTATACTAACGATGAAACTAAAAAGGTTATTTTGGAAAACCTTAACCGTTCGCCTTTGTATGCGGGTGAAATTGAGGGTATAGGACCCAGATATTGCCCGAGCATTGAGGATAAAATTGTCCGCTTTGCCGATAAACCAAGGCACCAGTTTTTTATTGAGCCTTGCGGCGAGGAGACCGAAGAAATGTATCTTCAAGGTCTTTCTTCCTCTTTGCCAGAGGAGGTTCAGGTTAGCCTTTACAAAACAATTCCTTGCCTTAAAAATGTTAAAATTATGCGTAATGCTTACGCTATTGAGTATACCTGTGTTGACCCACAGTTTTTAACCGCAACCCTCGAAATGAAAGGGCTTGACGGTCTTTACGGCGCGGGTCAGTTTAACGGCTCTTCGGGTTATGAGGAGGCGGCGGCTCAAGGTTTAGTTGCAGGAATTAATGCGGCGCTTAAAATCAAGGGGGAAGAGCCTCTTGTTTTGTCCCGCTCGTCATCATATATCGGCACTTTAATTGACGATTTGGTAACAAAGGGCTGTATGGACCCATACAGAATGATGACCTCTCGCAGTGAGTACCGTTTGCTTCTCCGTCAGGATAATGCCGATGAAAGACTAATGCCCATAGGTCATAAATTGGGTCTTGTAAGTGATGAGACCTATGCCGAATTTTTAAACCGCCGAGAGCAGAAGGAAAAGGAAATTGAACGCCTTAATACCACCTTTTTGGCTCCGAGCGAAGAATTGAATAAGCTTTTGGAAGAACAGGGCACAGCACCTATGTCTACAGGTATGCGCCTTGCCGACTTGGTTAAAAGACCGCAACTCACATACGATATGTTAGCACCCTTTGACAAGGAAAGACCTGACTTGCCGAGAAATGTCAGAGACAAGGTTGAAACCGAGGTTAAGTATGAGGGATATATTTCCCGTCAACAAGCTCAGGTCAACGAGATGCTGAGACTTGAAAAGAAACTTATCCCAGCCGATATTGATTATGACAAGGTTTACGGTCTTCGCCTTGAAGCAGTCGAAAAGTTAAATAAGATAAGACCCGCCAATATCGGTCAAGCTTCACGAATTTCGGGTGTCAGCCCCGCCGATGTATCGGTATTACTTATTTACCTTTCAAGATAACTATGGAAATTAAACATATTTATGAGCCAACACCTCTCCAGTGCGGTCAGGCTGTGCTTTCAATGGTAACGGGTAAAAGCACTGATGAGGTTGTAAAGACTCTTTGTAATGACCGAGAAACCACTTTAAAGGAAATGTTTTCTTTTTTGGAAAAAGAGGGGTTTTCGGTAAGCCACAAGCGAGTGCAAATAAACAAAAAAGAGGAGCTTCCAAGACTTTGCTTTTTAAGTCTGGAAACTCCTAAATGTTGGCATTGGTCGCTGTATTTCGAGGGTGTCTTTTATGACCCCGAACACGGCGTACTTAACGATTTCCCCGAAAGTAATAGGCGTTATTATTGGGAAATCAAGCTTTGAAAAGATGGGCGTAACACTCGGTTTTTGCAAGTGTCACCCAGTCGTCATCCGCAATTATAATGTGGTCTAAAAGACAAACATTAATGTGGGATAAAGCAGTGGCTAATCGATGGGTCATTTCAAGGTCGGCACTGCTTGGCAATGCGTTGCCCTTTGGGTGGTTGTGGCAAATAACAGCACCCACAGCCTTTCTCTCAATTACCTTTTCAATAACACTTCGGGTGGAAACACCAATGGACGAAACATCACCATCGCCGATAGTATCAAAGGCGATAACCGTGCCTTTATTGCTTAGGGTAACAAGAGTAAAAACTTCGGTTGTGTAGCCTATGTATTTCTTCATTAAAGCGTCGCCGATTTGGTCAATGCTTGTAATCTTTGATGATTTAACCGATTTTTCTTTATTGTATTCCCTGAAAACAGGCAAGAACAGTTTTATAAGTGCGGCGGCGGATTCGCCGACGCCGTCAACCCGCATAAGCTCTTCGGGTGTGGCTTCTAACACAGCCGCAATACTGCCGAAGCGGTTAAGCAAAGCGTGTGCTGTTTCGTTGGTGTCCTTTCTCGGAATTGCGAAAAACAAAAGAAATTCTAATATTTTGTGAGGCGGTGTGGCATCTGAAAAGCCATTTTCCAAAAACTCCTTGCGAACACGTTCACGGTGTTTTGCGTGTGGATTATCGTTCTTTGCCATCAGGACACCCCCTTTTTTTTAAAAACATAGTGATATTATATAACAAATTTTGGATATTTTCAAGGGTAGATATAAATGAAAGAGTTTATTGTAACTAAAAATGATGCGGGACTGAGGTTTGACAAATTCATTGTTAAAATTTGCCCCACCTTGCCGTCTTCATTAATGTTTAAATATATCCGCACAAAGCGGTTTAAGATAAACGGTAAAAAGGGGGAAATCAGCACCCGCTTAAATGAGGGGGATTTAATTTCTGCCTATGTTAATGACGAATTTTTTGCCGAAATAGAGCCTAAATACTCTTTCCTTTCCGCACCCTATAATATCGATGTTGTTTATGAAGACGAGAATATCTTGCTTGTGGATAAAAAGCAAGGACTTCTCGTTCACCCCGACAAAAACGAATACACAAACACTTTAATTGACCGAATTCAACATTATTTGTATAAAAAAGGGGAGTATGACCCCAAGGCAGAAAACAGCTTTGCACCCGCTTTGGCTAACCGCATTGACCGAAACACAGGCGGAATTGTTATTGCCGCCAAAAATGCCGAGTCTTTGAGGGTTTTGTGCGATAAAATCAAGTATCGTGAAATGGATAAACGCTATCTTGCGGTGGTGCACGGCGTTCCTAAAAAGAAAAGCGATATTTTAGAAGGGTATCTCGAGAAAAACGAGGATAAAAACCAAGTTTTCCTTAAGAATTATAAAACAAAGGACAATAAAACTATCAGAACAAAATACCGTGTTTTGCAAAGCAAAAACAATTTGTCTTTGGTGGAAATTGAACTTTTAACGGGTAGAACCCATCAAATCAGAGCCCATATGGCATCTATCGGTCATCCGCTTTTGGGCGAGGGGAAATATAATAAATCGGCTGAGGATAGAAAAATGGGATTTGATAAACAAGCGCTTTATTCCTATAGCCTTATGTTTGACTTTAAAACCGATGCGGGTATTTTGAACTACTTAAAGGGCAAGAAATTTACTGTGGATAAGGTTTGGTTTGCCGAAGAACTTTTTGGGAAAGACTATATAAAAAGATTAGGAGAATGATTATGGCAGTTTTAAAAATTACAACCGAAAATTTTGAAAAAGAGGTTTTAAATTCCAAGAAACCTGTTTTGCTCGATTTCTATGCCGACTGGTGCGGACCTTGTCAGATGATGGCGCCCGCCATAGAGGAAATTTCAGGCGAGCGTGAGGATATTGTTGTTGGCAAAATTAATGTTGATAACGAGCCAAAACTCGCGCAAATGTTTCAGGTTATGAGTATTCCGATGTTTGCAGTTGTGAAAGACGGAAAGGTTACTAACACCTCGGTAGGCTATAGACCTAAAGAGGAAATTTTAGGGTTGTTATAAAAACAAAAGACGGCGGATATCCGCCGTCTTTTTTATTAATCACAACAAATGTCAGGATTCTTTTTTGGTGCTTTTTTGGGAGCGGGTGCGGTAACATCGCCAAGACCGCTTGTTTCCGAGAAGATAACGTTTGCCTTTGTCATATCAACAGCATCGGTGGGAACAATGATTTTTGATGCGCTGCCGTTAGACATTGCAACCAAAGCCTCATATTTTTTAAGCTCTAAAACGCTTAAATCGGCGTTGGCGGCTTTCAAAGCGGCAATACCGTCAGCCTCGGCTTTTTTGGCAAGTAAAATTGCTTTGGCTTCACCCTCTGCACGGGCAATTCGAGCATCACGCTCACCCTCGGCGGCTAAAATCATAGCCTGTTTGTCACCCTCGGCACGGGTGATAACTGCAGCCTTGTGACCCTCGGCCTCAAGCAAGGTTTCACGGCGGTCACGCTCGGCTTTCATTTGCTTTTCCATTGCGTTTTGAATTTCGGCAGGGGGAATAATATTCTTTAATTCAACACGGTTAACCTTAATGCCCCATTGGTCGGTAGCGCTGTCAAGAATTTCGGTCATTTTACCGTTAATGGTGTCACGAGAAGTCAAGGTGTCATCAAGTTCAAGCTCACCAACAATATTACGCAAGGTGGTTGCGGTAAGATTTGAAAGTGCGCTTATGGGGTTAACGGCGCCGTATGTGAATAACATAGCGTCAAAAACCTTGAAATAAACAACAGTGTCAATCTGCATTGTAACATTATCTTTTGTAATAACGGGTTGGGGAGGAGAATCCAAAACCTGCTCTTTAAGGGTTACACGCTTTGCAACACGGTCAATAACAGGAATTAAAAAGTGAAGTCCTGCATCCCAGGTTTTGCAGTATTTACCCAAACGCTCAATAACGTGTTGACTGGCTTGTGGAACAATTCTTAAACAAAGGAACACTAAAGCCAAAATGATTGCTAAAATAACGAAAAATTCCATAAATTTTCCTCCTTTATTTAGGGTTTCACCCTTTAATTAAATTATATCAAAATTGAAAAATTTTGTAAAGTGGAATTTGTTGTATTTTTAAAGGGACGATGTGGGCATCGTACCCTACAAAATTAAATTATAAAATTTTTTCCATACAAATTTTTTGTGGGGTCATACCGAGTGTCTCATAAAACCGGAGTGCCGACGGGTTACAACTCCAAACATTTAAGGTTATGTTGTAACAGTCATTTTCTTTTGCTAAATTCATTGCAGCATCGAAAAGTTTGCTGCCAATATGTTTGCCACGCAAACCTTCATCCACGCACAAGTCATCAATATACAAGGTTTTAATGTCGGTTAAAACCGAGTCGTTTTTCTGCTGTTTCAAAATGCAAAAACAATAGCCCGTAACTTTGTCGTTTTCGTCTGTTGCAACGAGTATGGGACGCTCTTTGTCGGATATAAGCTCTTTTAGTTCCTCGGCATTGTATTTGGTGCCGATTTTAAAAATATCAGGTCTGCCATTATGATGCACCAAGTCCACTTGGGAGAGCAAATCTAATATTTTTGGAATGTCTTTAATTTCTGCAAATCTTATCATTTTCATCACCAAATAAATAATAGCACATTTTCTCGATATTCACAATCTATATTTTTTATCGTATCGTGTAGGGGGTTCCATGCCCTCCCGTGTTTTTATATATGAATAATAGGGAGAGGACAGAGCCCCTCCCCTACATATTTATTGTTTAATTTTGCATTCCGTACCGTAGTGTTTGATTTCCCTAATATTCTATTATTTTAACAAGTTCGTTTATATCTTTGCGTTTCTTTGTGCGTAACTTGTCATCCGCCGATGCGTAACCGAGGGTGATAACCAGTCGAACAGCACCCTCTAAATTGCAGATTTCGCGAATTGTTTTATCTTCCAGCCAACCGAGAATACAGGTGCTAAGACCTTGGGCGGTGGCTTCGGCGGTAATGTACGCCGAAACTATGCCTATATCTATCGAGCGGTAATCGTTATTTTTGACTTTTGCTCCGAGTGCCGCAGTTTTAACATAAGGCATTTCGGATACCACAAGCAAAACGGGTGCATCAGTAGCGAATTTATTCATACCCATTCCTTGTGTTGCTTTTGCAACCTTTTTTGCGGTTTCGCCTTTGCAAACGGTTATTTGATAAGGCTGACCGTTACAGGCAGAAGGGGAAAGCTTTGCAACTTCGAGAATTTGGTCAAGTTTTTCGTTTTCTACTGCACGATTAGCATCATAACTGCGACAAGATTGCCTATTTTCAGCAATTTCTTTAAAATTCATATTTAACTCCTTAGAATTTTTTACCGTTTTCTATGTATGTACGATACATCTCATCCACTTGTTTGTCAAGGGTTTTGTGGGCGGACAGTAGGGGAGGGGCTCTGTCCCCTCCCGTTATTTTTAGACATATATTAAACGGGAGGGCGTGGAAACCCTCCCCTACGTTTAATCATTTTTAATTTTGCATTGCGTTCCGTCGTGTTTTATTTCGTAGTTTTTCTTATAGATTAAATCGCTGATGAATACGAACTCATACCCCTCGTCTTTCAAACATTTGAGGATGTTTGGCAGTGCGGCAGGGGTGTGGTCAGCATCGTTGTGGAATAGCACAATACTGCCGTTTTTAACTTTGCTCGTCACACGCTGACAAATACTGTCTGGTGTGGCGTTTTCTTTCCAGTCAAGGCTGTCAACATCCCACTGAATTGTTGCCATTTTAAGTTCGTTCATAGTTTCGATTAGCGCATTGTCATAGTCGCCGTAGGGTGGTCGGAGCAGGGTGGGGGTTTTGCCTGTGATTTCGGCGATTTTTTCGTTACAGCTTAAAATCTCGTCCTTTATTTGTTCACGGGAAAGCTGTGGCATATGTGGGTGGGTGTTGGAGTGGTTTTGAATTTGGTGACCCGCCTTATGCAAAGCCTCAACCGATTCGGGATATTTATCAACCCATGCGCCCACAACAAAGAAAGTGGCGGGAACATCATATTCCTTTAAAATAGAAATTAACTCCTCGGTGTCGTCGTTACCCCAAGCGGCGTCAAAGGAAATGGCAATTTGTTTCTTTTCGGTTTCAACACAGTAAATGGGCAAAAGTCTGTCGGTGTTTGCAAAGGCACTCATTGACCCCACAAACACCACCGCCAAAGCACATACCGCCGACAAGGCGAGCACTAACTGTTTTTTAGTTATTACTAAGCATTTCATAAAAAGCACCTCGGTATCTAATAATGATTGTAGTTTGTCGAAACGCTGAAAGGCGCTTCGACAAGCCACTTAAAAAGTGGCTTTGGCAATATTAAATTTTAATTTTGCATAACCATTGTATGATAAAGGGCTTGTATATTATGAATAGAGCAAAAAAGAACAGGCAACTCTAAAATGAGCTGCCTGCCTTTTTTATGTAGCAGAGGTTATTGTCTTACAATATGGGGGTTTTTGTAGCTTGTGTGAACTACCTTTAATTTTCTTCTTCTAATACAAGCCAAAAGTTTTCTTTCAAAAGCAATAAGGCGGTCTTCATGGAAAAAGCACCAGAAGAGGGCAACTGCCATAGATATTTCAAAAATTGTAGTTAAAACTTGGATAAAAGTCATTTTGATTCCTCCCGAACACTTGTTCGATATTTGAATTATATACCATAATTCGGTCTTTGTCAAGTGTTTTTTATTTATTTTATGTTTTTATTTTAAGAGCAGCGGTGTCCGTTATACAGTACAGTGATTTTCCTCTTGTAATTACTAAGAATATATAGTATAATTATAATGATTGTAGTTTGTCGAAACGCTGAGAAGCGCTTCGACAAGCCACTTTTTAAGTGGCTTTGGCAAAATTAAATTGTAAAATTTAATTTTGCACAACAATCATTGCAATGGATATGGGCAAATTTCATGAGAAATTTGACACAAAATCACCGATTTTGTGTCGAAACAAAAATGTTTCGACTAACCATAACCATTATATGTATTAATTTGGGTTATTATATGTTTTCGGAGTGATACACAGTGCTTAGCAGTTTAGTTAGCGGTCAGATTGATTTTTTGAGCGCCGTAATTTATATAATTTCAAGTTTAGTGGTAATCTTTTTAACCTTGCCTATTCACGAGTTTGCTCACGGATATGCCGCCGTCAAGCTTGGCGACAACACACCCCGTTGGCAGGGAAGACTTACCCTTAATCCTTTTGCCCACATTGATTATGTTGGCTCACTTTTTATTTTGCTTTTCGGTTTTGGCTGGGCAAAGCCCGTTCAGGTTAACCATTATAATTTTAGACATCCTAAAAGAGATATGGCAATAACCGCCTTTGCGGGTCCTTTATCTAACATAATAATGGCGTTTATATTTAATATCTTGGCATATATTCTTGTGCTTCTGCCACTCAATGCGACTGTTTTGTTTTATGTTATCCTGTTCTGCCAATTTGTAGTTAGGATAAACGTAACCTTGGCGGTGTTTAATTTAATTCCTATTCCGCCTTTGGACGGCTCGAGAATTTTGACCGCATTTTTACCTGATAGAACATACTACAAAATTATGCAGTATGAAAGGTATATATACTTAGGATTTTTGCTTTTGCTTTTCACCGATGTTTTAGATTTACCGATAGGTTATGTATCGGGAGTGATTATCAGATTTATTGATGCTGTTTGTAGCGGCATTTTCAGTATTTTTATGTAGAGGTTAATTTATGTCTCAAACTGTTTTATCTTATAAATTGGAGGGCTTTGAGGGACCTTTAGACCTGCTTTTGCAACTAATTGCCCGAAACAAGCTTAATATTTATGATATACCTCTTTTGGAGCTTATCGACCAGTATTTAGAGCAGATAAGACTTTTGGAAGAAGACCAAATGGAGCTTGGAAGCGAGTTTTTGGAAATGGCTTCCCGTTTGCTTTACATTAAAACCGTAAGTCTTTTGCCTAAGCACGAGGATGTTGTAAAGCTTAAAGAGGAGCTTACAGGCGAATTGCTTGAGTATTTGGTTTGTCAGCAAATGGCTAAAAAGCTTTCCTTAATGCAGGGTGGGTTTGACAAGTTTGTCCGCAAACCTTGTGAATATGATTTTGACAAGACCTATGAGCTTGTTCACGAAAAGGATGTTATGTATTCGGCATATCTTTCTGCTGTTGGCAGAGGCAAACGCCGAATGCCCGTTAACGACACGCCGTTTAGACGAATTGTTGCAAAGAAGATTGTTTCAGTATCTTCAAAAATTGTTTTTGTTATAAGGAATCTTTTCAAGGGCGGCAAAAAGAGTTTGAATTCTCTTTACAAAACCGCAAAAAGCCGTTCCGAATTGGTTGCAACATTTTTGGCAGTGCTGGAGCTTTGCAAAGCCAATAGAGTAAAGGTTGAGGGCGACGGAGAAAATATGGAAATTACACTAATTAAGGGGCATAATAAAAATGAACAGTAAAGAATTGATAAGAGGGCTTGAAGCGGTGCTCTTTGCTTCGGGTGAGCCAATGAGTATTGAACGATTGGCTCAAACCTTCGAGGTTTCGCCCGAAAAGATAGTTAAGGGCGTTGACGCTTTGGCTGAGGAATATAAAAACAACGGCAGTTCGATAGTGATTGTAAGGCTTGAAAACACCTATCAGATGGCTACCGACGAAAAATATGCGGAGTATATCAAAAAAGCGTTTGATATAAGACGCAGAACACCCCTTTCCTCTGCCGCTTTAGAGGTTTTAGCGGTTGTGGCATATAATCAACCCGTCACAAAATCCTTTATAGAACAAGTGCGTGGAGTTGACTGTTCGGGCGTTGTTTCAACACTTGTTGAAAAGGGACTTATTGAGGAGCGGGGAAGACTTGAACTTCCCGGCAAACCTTTGCTTTACGGCACAACAAAGAACTTCTTGAGATGTTTTGGGGTTTCCGATCTATCCGAGCTTCCGCCTCTTCCCAAAAACGAGAATGCGGTAAACGATGTTGCTGAACAGCTTACAATGACAACCGATGAGGAAGAAAACTAATTATTATAAACGGAGAAGAAAAAATGAGTGAAAATAACATTAAAGCAATTATAGATGTTACTATGGATAAGATAAGAGCATTGGTTGACGCTGATGTTGTTACAGGAACACCTATTGAGGTTGGAAATTTAACACTTATCCCCGTATCCCGTGTGTCCTTTGGTATGGCCTCGGGCGGAAGTGATTTCCCCTCTAAAAACGGTCAGCTCTTCGGTGGTGGCGGCGGTGCAGGTGTTACCGTTGTTCCCATTGCTTTTATGGTTGTGAACGGCGAAAATGTTAAAATGCTTCCCATTTATAACGAGGTTACAAGCCTTGAAAAGGCAATAACAATGGCACCCGAAATTATTGAAAAGGCAAAAGAGCTTTTTTCTAAAAAAGAAAATAAGGAATAACCAATATTCCTCATCTAATAAAATTAGGTGAGGTGATTTCCTTGAAAAAGGTTATTTGTTTTGGTTTGTTGCTTTCTCTATTTGTTTTTTCTATAAACGCTCGGGCAGTTACCACTTCGGCAAAGGCGGCAGTGCTTATCAATGCCGACACTGGCGAGGTTATATACAGCCAAAACGCCGAGGAAAAACTGCCAATGGCGAGTACAACCAAGATTATGACCGCCTTGCTTTTGTGCGAAAAGGGTGATATGGAAAAGGAAATCACCGTAACCGACCAGATGGTGCGTGTTGAGGGTACCTCTATGGGACTCTTGGCGGGGGATAAAGTAAGCTATAAGGCTTTGCTTTACGGTATGCTTTTAGCGTCGGGCAACGATGCAGCTAATGTTACCGCCTATGCCTTGGGCGGCACCATAGACGGATTTGTCAAGATGATGAACGACAAGGCAGCGGAGTTGGGACTTTCTAACACACACTTTGAAACACCCTCGGGTCTTGACGGCGATGAGCATTACACCACCGCTTTGGATTTGGCAAACTTGGCTAGAGTTTGTATGGAAAACGAACTTTTTTACGAAGCGGCATCCTCAAAATCCGCCACCTTGGAATACGGGAATCCGCCCTACAGAAGAACCCTTACAAACCACAACAAGCTTCTTAAAACCTTTGAAGGAGCGGTTGGAGTTAAAACGGGTTTCACCAAAAAAGCGGGAAGATGCTTGGTTTCTTGTGCCGAGCGTGACGGTAAACGGGTAATTGCCGTAACCTTAAAGGACCCCAACGACTGGGCAGACCATACAGAACTTTTGAATTACGGTTTAGAGCAAATTAAAACCGCACAAATAATTCCCGAAAAAGAGGAATATTCAATTCCTGTTATTTCGTCGGGTGGGGAGAGTTTAAGGGTAAAAATTGAGAATTTTTCGGTAAATACCCTTGAAACAAATGGATTTTCTTATAAAATCAATCTGCCCGAGTTTCTTTATGCGCCTATAAAAAAAGGCGAAACGGTAGGCAGTGTTACATATTATAAAAACGGCGAAGAAATTCACAAAAAAGAAATTAAGGCTTCAAAAGATATAGAAACGGCTGTTCCAAAAAAAGATTTTTGGGACTGTGTTAGTGATAGCTTTAGCAATATATTTATGAAAATTTGGGAGATATAAATGAAGGATAATAAGATAAGACTTCAAAAGCATTTGTCCGAAAGCGGTGTTGCTTCCCGCCGAAAGGCAGAAGAGTTAATAGAACTTGGTAAAGTGCGAGTTAACGGCAGAGTAGCTAAAATCGGCGCCAAGGTTGACCCTAAGCGAGACAAGGTGACCGTTAGCGGAAAAACTGTTGTGCCTGTTAACCAAAAGGTTTATATAATGCTTCACAAACCGAGAGGTTTTGTGACTACATTGAGTGACGAGCTTGATAGAAAGACGGTTGCTGACCTTGTAAAGGATGTTGGTGTTAAGGTTTTCCCCGTTGGTCGGCTTGACCGCAATTCTGAGGGTCTTTTGATTATGACTAACGACGGAAACTTTGCAAATTCTTTAACCCACCCGTCAGCTCATGTTAATAAAACCTACCGCGTAACCGTTAAGGGCGAGGTATCGGACGAAAAACTTATTAAGCTTCAAGAGGGCATTGTTTTAGACGGTAGAAAAACTCTGCCCTGTGACTGCTTTGTGGCTGAACGCAAGGCGGACAGAACTGTTCTTATTTTCATAATCCAAGAGGGCAGAAACCGACAAATCAGAAGAATGTGCGAAGAGGTTGAGCTTGAGGTTTTGCGTCTTAAACGCACCGAAATTGCAGGTGTTAAGCTTGGAATGTTGCCTCAGGGCAAATGGCGTCCTTTAAACGAGCGTGAGATGAGACATTTAACAAATGTTAACACCGAAAGGAAGGAAAACTAATGCTTACCCTTTCAGTTTTAAAGGATAAAGAAAAAACAAAAGGAATTTTCGAGAAAAGCGGTATTGAACAAAACGAAAATTCTCTTTGTTTGATTGCAAGTGATAAGGGAAAAGACTATGGCTTCAGCCTTTTTGATATAACAAAGGAAAAAATGGTTGTAAAATACATTGAACCTTTGGATGATTTAGGGTTGGCAGACGGAATTTTGCGAAGCACCCTGCATATTGCTTGCGAGCGGTTTGTTATGAACGCCTATTATGCTGATACTTTACCCGAAAGCTTTTTAGAAAAACTTTCATTTATTAAAAACAAAGAGGAAAAGAGCCTTAATATAGACAAGCTGTTTATGAGTTGCTCTAGTTGCAAAAGGGAGGAATAATATGTCTTTGCAGGAATCGGGCGAGATGTATTTAGAAACAATATACATACTTTCAAAGAAGATGGCATGTGTCCGTTCTCTTGATGTTGCGGAATATATGGGCTTTTCAAAACCCAGTGTTTCAAGGGCGGTCAGTCTCCTTAAGAAAGGGGAGTATATTACCGCTGACGAAATGGGACATTTGCATTTGACCGAGGCAGGAAAAGAAGTGGCGGAAAAAATGTTTGAAAGGCATACGCTTCTTACAAGCTTTTTGGAAAAATTGGGTGTTGAAAGTGAAACCGCTTCCCGAGATGCTTGTAAAATGGAGCACCACATAAGCGAAGAAACCTTTTCAGCAATTAAAAAACATGCAGAAAAATATATGGGTAAATAATTAAAAGACAGCATACATTGCTGTCTTTTTTATAATTTTAAAGGTTTAATGTCAAAAATTACTTTATTAATTTTAAGTGTTTCAAGTTGACAGTAAGGGTTATAAATAGTATAATCATTTTGTGTGTTACAAATAATGACACAATACTACAAGAAAGGTTTTAAAGAATGACTAGTATTAAAAGGTTACTTTCGGTACTCCTTGTATTTACAGTTTTAATATCAGCTGTTTCTATACAGTTTTCCTTGAATGTTTCGGCTTTAAGTTCTAAAGGCACTGTTACGGCAGACTCCTTGAATATTCGTCCCGACGCAAACACCTCGGGCAAATCTTTAGGAAAGGTGCCTGGCGGAGCCACAGTTACGCTTAACGGCGAAAAGCAAGGTCAAAATGTTAGCGACGGCGGAAAAACGTCGGATATTTGGTATAACATTACATATAATTCAATCACAGGTTGGGTTTCAAGTCTTTATATAAACCAAATACCCGATTATACTCCCGATGCTAGCTTTGAAAGTCAGATAGCGGCTTTCCCCGAAAGCTACAAACCCTATCTTAGAGAACTTCACGCTCAATATCCAAACTGGAAATTTTATCCCGATAACATCAATTTAACCTTTGACGAGGCGGTCGAACTTGAAATTCCCGCTAATGAATATGACAAACACCTCGGTCACAAGGTTGTTCATAATAGCAGTAGCAAATCTTGGCTTTCTTTGGGATTTGGTGCTTACAACTGGCAAACAGGTCAATGGGTGCCTATGGATACTCAGTGGTATTCAGCTTCGAGAGAAGTAGTAAGGCATTATATGGACCCTCGCAATTATTTAAATTCTGCAGTGGTTTATGCTTTCTTACCTCAGGTTTATAATGAAGCTACCCAAAATGAAGAAGGATTAAACAAAATAATAAAGGGTACTTTCCTTGAAAAAGGATACAACGACCCTAATGATACTGCATACGGAGGTTCTTATGCTAAAGTATTAATGGCTGCTGCAAAGGCTTCCAATGTCAGCCCCTATATTCTTGCAGGTATTATAATACAAGAGCAGGGTACTAATGGTACATCATTTATGATTTCGGGAACCTACGGCGGTGCAGGTCATCCTCTTTACGGATATTACAACTTCTTTAATGTTGATACCTATGGCGATAACGATGCCCAAAAGGCTGAAAGAGGTCTTGGCAAGGCTAAGGCACAAGGGTGGAATACACGCTCGGCATCTATTATAGGTGGTGCGTCTTTCTGCGCAAATAACTATTTGGGTGTGGGTCAAAACACATATTATTATATGAATTTTAATGTTAAGCAACCAGACCGTTTATGGCATCAATACGCAACAAATGTTGAAGATACTTACGGTAAAGCTCAAAAGCTTTCAAAAAGCTATACCGATTTTAAGGATGCAGAGCTTGATTTTATGATACCGGTTTACAAAGATATGCCTACTGAGGCCTGCATACTTCCCGCTAAAACCGATAATTTAAACAATTATTATATCAGCGGTTTATCGGTAACCACCCCCGGTACAGCATCGAACCTAAACCCATCTTTCTATATGTTTCAAAATATATATGATTTGAATATTTGGGACAACACAACCTTAAAGGTTAGCGTACCTGCAGGCGCACAGTATGTAGGCGCTAAAAGTTTTGCCTTAAATATAGGTCAAAACTCGGTTGTTTTAACTGTAAAGTCCCAAACGGGATATTTTAAAGATT
Source organism: Clostridia bacterium (assembly GCA_017624675.1). GTDB lineage: Bacteria > Bacillota > Clostridia > Oscillospirales > Acutalibacteraceae > UBA737. The sequence goes on from JAGAMO010000020.1 coordinate 41,311, forward strand.
ATGTCATAAATGTTAAGGCGGATAAGGCTTGTACAATTACTATTGACGCTCCTATGGCTACATCTTATATGCGAGGCGATGTTAATGGCGACGGCACAATAAACGGTCGTGATTTAGCAAATGTGCAAATGCATATTTTAAATGTAAGACAGCTTACTGGAAACAGTCTTACTTATGCCGATACAAACGGTGATGGAGTTGTAAATGGAAGAGACTTAGCTAACGTGCAAATGGATATTTTAGGCGTTAGAAAGCTCAATTAAGAGGAAAGGATTATAAAAAATGAATTTTAGAAAAATACTGGCTTTAACAGTTTCTGTAATAGTGTTGCTTTCTTGTATGGTATTTAATGTTTCGGCGGCAACTGCAACAATTTCTTTTAGTAACGGCGCTCCCAAAGTGGGGGAGGCTGTAACTGTTACGCTAACTGTTCAAGGAACAGAGGCAATGTATGGTACAGATTTTAATGTTAGCTATAACCCTAATGTATTAAGATTCGACGGTGGAGATTCTGCTAACGGCGGTGCAGGAAACATAAAGGTGGCTAGCGGCGTTTCAGGTAGCACAAAACAAACCTACACTCTTAAATTTACCGCTATTGCGGCAGGCTCATCTCCTGTTTCTGCTTCGGGCGGCGCGTTTTATGAGGTAAACGACGATACCATTTCGGGTTCTGCCACCATTAACGTTTCAGATGTCACAAAGTCGGACAATGCTAATCTTTCGGCTTTGAGAGTAAGTGCGGGTACTATTTCTCCAAGATTTTCTCAAAATGTTACCGAATATACAATCAATGTAAAGAAAAGCATTACCGAATGCAAGGTTTACGGAACAACCGCAGACCCCAATGCTACCATTTCGATTACAGGCAGTGCCACCCTTAAAATAGGCGAGAACAAGCGAGTGCTTACAGTAACTGCACCCAGCGGCGCTCAAAAATCATACACGCTAACAATTATCCGCTCGAGTGAGGATGACCCTGAGGAAAATTCTTCAAGCGAAGCCACAGTTCCTTCAACCTTGGAAACTGTAATTGACGGTAATTCCTATGTTGTGTTAAGTGATATCGCTGATGTTACAATTCCTAAGGGCTTCAGCCCCACAAAAAGACTTTATAACAACGAAGAAATTTCGGTAGCGACCGATGAAAAAGGCGTTTACGAGCTTTTCTATTTAAAACAGTCGGGCAGTAATGAGGCTTATCCTTATACTTATGATGAGGATAAAAACGCATTTACCCGCGTTTTGATTATTAATCAATTAGGAAACAGCTATATAGTTGCAGAAATTACCGATGATTTTATAATCCCTAACGGTTACACCAAAAAAAGCTTTAAGATAGACGATATGAAGCTTGACGGTTATATTTCCGACAATGCTGATTTTGAGGATATGTATTATATCTATTGCTATGTGGGCGGCGATTTTGCAACCTATAGATATGATGCCGTAGAAAAGGTTTTACAGCGTAGTCCTGAATTTAAGCTTGTTCAAAAGGATAGCACCGAGCAGACAGGAAGTAAGATTGAAATCTTCAACCGCTTTGCAATGCTGTCGACAAATGCAAAAACAATAGTTGTTTGCCTTTGTGTAGCATTCCTTGGCATGATAGCTTTACTTGTTTTAATTATAATTAAACTTGTAAAACGCAACACCTTTGAGGATTATGATGCTGATGAAGATTTTGACGATTTCGATACTGTTACCTTTGATGATGACTTTAAAATAGAGACTGACGAAGATAATACAGAAGAATAAAACAAAAACCCCGATGAAATTCATCGGGGTTTTAAATATTGAAATAAAAAAACACACAAGCGTAAAGCTTGTGTGTTTTGTGTTGGCGTCTACTTATTTTCCCGGGCAGCCTCCCGCCAAGTATCTTCAGCGCAAGTGAGCTTAACTTCTGTGTTCGGAATGGGAACAGGTGGACCCTCACCGCAATCAACACCAACTAAATTGTTTGTCGCCCTCAAGCGACCTTGATATATTACCACAACATAATACAAATGTCAAGTATTTTTTTAAAAATATTTTTAAATTTAAAAAAACGCATATAATATTGCTAAAATGTGAACAAAATGTAAAAGGTCAGAGAAAGTCAAATAAAATTTGTAAAAACCCTTGACAAATGGAAAAAACTTGTATAAAATATAAAAAGTCAGGAAAAGTCAAACACAATTTGACTTTTTACTAAATAAATTCTCATTAGAAACTTTGGAGGATTAAAGATGGCTGAAAACAGCGAAAACAAGGTAGAAAAAACCGAAGAAGTTAAGACCGAGCCTAAACGCGAAAGAAAGTCTAAAGCAGCTTTAGAGCTTGAAAAGGTAAAAGCCGAGCTTGAAAGCAAAAACGATTTACTTCTTCGCACCGCCGCCGAGTTTGACAACTTTAAAAAACGCACGGAGCGTGAGCGTTTAACTGTTGCCGAATTTGCAAAGGCGAATATAATTAAGGAACTGTTGCCTATACTTGATAATATAGACCGCGCCGAAACTTTGGAAGATAAATCGGGCGAGGATTATATTAAGGGTATAGAGATGATAGTAAAGCAGTTTACCGCTTTGGGTGAGAAACTCGGCATTGTTGAGTTGGCCCACGAGGGTGACGCTTTTGACCCTAACTGTCACGAAGCAGTAATGCACATTGAAGACGAAGCCTTGGGCGAGAATGTTATTGCACAGGTTTTGCAAAAGGGTTATAAAATTGGGGACACAGTAATCCGTCCCGCTATGGTTAAGGTTGCTAATTAAATTATTTATTATATTATATATGGAGGAAATTAAAATGGGAAAAATTATTGGTATTGACTTAGGTACAACTAACTCTTGCGTAGCAGTTATGGAGGGTGGCGAGCCCGTTGTAATCGCTAACGCTGAGGGTGGCAGAACAACTGCATCTGTAGTTGCTTTTTCTAAAACAGGCGAAAGAATGGTAGGTCAGGTTGCAAAGCGTCAGGCTATTACTAACCCCGACAGAACTATCAGCTCTATCAAGCGTGATATGGGTACTTCTAACACCGTTGCTATTGACGGTAAGAACTACACACCTCAAGAAATCTCCGCAATCATTTTGCAGAAATTAAAGGCTGATGCAGAGGCTTATCTCGGCACAACCGTTTCTGAGGCTGTTATCACTGTTCCTGCTTACTTTACCGACGCTCAGCGTCAAGCTACCAAAGATGCAGGTAAAATTGCAGGTTTAGAGGTTAAGAGAATTATCAACGAGCCTACCGCTGCTGCTTTGGCTTACAGTATTGATAAGGAAGACGACCAAAAGGTTATGGTTTATGACCTTGGCGGCGGTACCTTCGACGTTTCTATCATCGAAATGGGTGACGGCGTTCAAGAGGTTTTGGCAACTGCAGGTAATAACCGTTTGGGCGGTGACGACTTTGATAAGAGAGTTATGGATTATATCGTTGCTACCTTTAAGGCTGAGCAGGGTATTGACCTTTCTAATGATAAGATGGCTATGCAGCGTGTAAAGGAAGCGGCTGAAAAGGCAAAGATTGACCTTTCGGGTATGACTACTACTGACATTAATCTCCCCTTTATCACTGCTGACTCTACAGGTCCTAAGCATTTTGAGACCACATTGACCCGCGCTAAGTTTAACGAGCTTACCGCTGACTTGGTAGATGCAACAATGGCTCCTGTTCGTCAGGCACTTGCTGACTCAGGTCTTCAAAAGAGTGAAATCAATAAGGTTCTTATGGTTGGCGGTTCTTCAAGAATCCCCGCTGTGCAAGAGGCTGTTAAGGCATTTATGGGTACAGAGCCTTTCAAGGGCATTAACCCCGACGAGTGCGTAGCTTTAGGCGCTGCTTTACAGGCAGGTGTTTTAGGCGGCGATGTTAAGGGCTTATTGCTCCTCGACGTTACACCTCTTTCCTTAGGTATTGAAACTATGGGTGGTATTTCCACAAAGGTTATTGACAGAAACACCACCATCCCCGCTAAGAAGAGCCAGATCTTCTCCACCGCGGCTGACGGTCAGACCTCGGTTGAGGTACATGTTTTACAGGGTGAGCGTGAATTTGCAAGAGATAACAAGACCCTCGGTGTATTCCACCTCGACGGTATTGCTTCTGCTCCCCGCGGTGTTCCTCAGATTGAGGTAACCTTTGATATCGACGCTAACGGTATTGTTCACGTTTCTGCTAAGGATTTAGGTACAGGCAAGGAAAATGATATTACTATCACTTCCAACACCAATATGTCTAAAGAAGATATTGATAAGGCTGTTAAAGAGGCAGAGGAATATGCTGCTGAGGATAAAAAACGTCGTGAGGCTGTTGACATCAGAAACAATGCCGACCAGATGATTTATCAGACCGAAAAGACCATCTCTGAGCTTGGCGATAAGGTAACAGAAGAAGAAAAGTCTAAGATTGAAACCGCTAAAGAAGCTTTGAAAGAAGCGTTAAAGGGCGAGGATATCGAGGCTATTAAGGCTAAACAGGAAGATTTGCAAAAGGAAATTTTTGCTATCAGCGAAAAGATTTACAAGGCTGCTAATCCTCAGGGCGACGCTCAGGGCCAGGCTCAGGCAGACCCCAATGTGTATGAAGCTGATTACACCGACGTTGAGGATAATAAATAATTTTAACAAATAATTTGTAGGGACTGGCGTCCTCGACAGTCCGTTGGGTTTTATCTTAATTAAACGGACAGTCCAGAGGCCTGTCCCTACATAAACATATCTTAGGAGAATTTTCGTGGCTGACAAAAGAGATTACTATGAAGTCTTGGGTGTAGATAAATCTGTATCCGACGACGAACTTAAAAAAGCATATAGAAAAGCCGCAAAAAAATACCACCCCGACCTGCATCCGGGTGATGCCGAGGCAGAGAAAAACTTTAAAGAGGTTAACGAAGCTTACGAGGTTTTGTCTGACAAGGAGAAAAAGGCTCGTTACGACCAATTCGGTCATGCGGGTGTTGACCCCAATTTCGGTGCCGGTGGATACGGTGGCTCAGGCTTTGGCGGCGGTTTTGGCGATTTCGGTGATTTGGGCGATATTTTTGGCTCAATTTTCGGTGGTGGCTTTGGCGGCGGTTTTGGCGGTCAAAGAAGAAACCCCAACGCCCCAAGACGAGGAAATGACACTGCCGCAACCGTTAATCTTTCTTTTGAAGAGGCGGCAAAGGGCTGTGAAAAAACCGTTAAGGTAACCAAAATTGATAACTGTAACGAATGTGGCGGTTCGGGTGCCGAAAAAGGCAGCGAGGCTAAAACCTGTCCCGTTTGTCACGGTAGCGGTCAGGTGGCTTCTACACAGAGAACTCCTTTCGGTGTTATGCAGACACAAAGGGTTTGTGACCACTGTCATGGAAGCGGTAAAATCATTGACAAGCCTTGCCGTACCTGTGCGGGAAAGGGCAGAATTCGTCATACAGTTGAGCAAAGGGTTAAAATTCCTGCAGGTATTGATGACGGTCAGGTTATTAATATTCGCGGTGGGGGAGATGCCGGTGCAAACGGCGGACCTTCGGGCGATTTAAGAATAAATGTCAATGTTCGTCCTCACCCTATATTTGAGCGTAGCGGTTTTGATGTTTATTGCGAAATACCTATAACCTTTACACAAGCGGCTTTGGGTGATGAGATAACCGTACCCACTCTTGACGGAAAGGTTAAATTCACAATTCACGAGGGCACTCAGCCTAACGATGAATTTAAATTAAAGGGTAAAGGTATACAACGCCTTAACTATAGTGGCAAAGGCGACCAGTATGTTAAGGTTATAGTTGAGGTTCCAAAAGACTTGTCAAAACAGCAAAAAGAAAAGCTTAAAGAGTTTGACAAGGCTTGTGACGAAAAAAACTATAAAAAGCATAAAAGCTTTACCGAGAAAATTAAAGATTTGTTTTAATGATAAAAGCTCCCTTAAATAAGGGAGCTTTGTTTTTTCACACTTCGTCGCTCACGCCGCGACAGGCGTGCCATTTCTTGTGTGTGCGAAAAGAAATGGCAGAAAGATTCGCCTTTAAGGGGGATTTCGATTCCACCTTATGTTATCGGTTTTTAAATTCGTATTAAATGTTTTTCACAAGTGGCTTTGCCAAGTGAAAAACAAGTTTTATGATGTACGATACCTATTCTGCCGATAACATTAACCCCCTAAACGACAAGGGTTACACCCTTGACCCTTTAGGTTTTTTCGACTTATTCGATATATTTCTTAATTATTGAATCTGTTTTGTTGTCGGTGTCATATTTTTTGATTATCTTTAAAAAGTTTACTGTTTTGGCAATTTTGTATTTATAGGTATTGTAATATTCTTTCAAAACTCTCTCAAATTCTTCTTCGCCCAAGACTTCTTTAAGTTCATATAAAAACATAGATCCACCGTCATAGACATGTTTTGAATAACTGTCGCTCTCGGTATAATCCGGGTATCCTTTGTTTACAATAAGCCTATCTTTTGCTACTTGTTTTATGTAGTCCTTCATAAAGAGGTCGAATTTCTTTTGCCCGTCAGTATCAAGTGATAAGTTGTGATACAAAACATCTTCGCAATACTCGGCAAAACCCTCATCCAACCAAGGCTCTAAATATGGGTTATTACCAACGGCTGAGTAAAACCATTGATGCGCTATTTCGTGAGCTACACGGCTTTGCTGAGAGGGTAAAAATCCGTGTTCTTTTGATGATTTATCTAGGTTTTTAACATCATCATCGGAAGCGTCGGGATAACCACACATAACCAGACCTGAATATTCCATTGCACTCTCCATAAAGGTATGAACGATATCTAATTCACTGTGAATATAGTCTCCAAAATAATCGCTGAATAACTCAAAAGAGTCGCAAGAAGCCTCTAATATGGCGTTGCTAAATTCATCATTATTTTCAAAGTTCAAATAATAGTAATTGATTTTAGTCCCGTTTGAAACCTTGCTTAAACTTGAAAAAGAGTTTGAAATTACAAGTGCTAATTCGCGTAGATTTTCGCCTGTGATTTTCGTGCTATTTCCCTTAACGGTCTCATCCCCTGTTGCAACAACTGAAAAATTGTCTGGTGTGTTCACGGTAACAATATAATTTGAAAGATGCGAAAGATTTGACTCGCCGAAGTTTTCAATATATGGGTGGTCGTACCACTTTTCGCCATCAAAAAACGAAAGGGTAGGAAAGCAGGTCGATAAATTATAAATTTCCTTTTCTTTAAAAACAGCGTAACCGAATTTATCCTGTCTTTTTGGTATTTTTGTTTTAAAATCCATAGAAATAATTATGGTTTTGTCTGGCCTTAGTTTTTTATTTAAAGACACTGAAATTATACTTTTATCTTTTTCGTCAGTGTGTGTTTTGATTTTTTTACCGGAAATTTTGAAATTTGTAAATTTTGAATTGGTAATGTTTGCGGTGTAATTTCTAATGTGAAGTTCATCGAGAACGGTATTGGTTTTATTTGTAATTGTTATATAAGCAGTGCCGCTTATGGTATGTTTGGAATTATCGAAATCAATTTCCATTTCATATTTATCAGCAGAAAGATAATTTGTGTTAATGTCGGTGTTTTTTTGTTTTTCCGCACACCCTGATAATAGACAAATTGAAAGTACTAAGATTAACGCTATAATATTTTTCATAAAAATCCCCCTTATATTTCTAATTATAAGACAAGAAAGTAGATGATAGCAATTAAGAAAGGCTTAAGATTTTATTAAAATTAAAATGAACAAAAAATGCTTGACAAATGGTATGTTTTAGTATATAATCATCGTGTTGCATTCCGAAGACAGTAGGTGGTCATTGACCGTAAGCGCAGCGCCTACCGAGGTTAGCGTATAAAATATTATTGTATTTTTATGCCTGTCCTCACTTTCGGGGTCAGGCATTTTTTAATGTATATGACATTTTCGGAGGTGAATACATTGCCAAACGCATCAGTTTTAGAACAAAAACAGCAACAGGTTGCAGCTTTAAAGGAAAAACTTTCCGCTGCTGTCACAGGTGTTGTTGTTGATTACAAGGGAACAAACGTTGCTGACGATACCGCTCTTCGTAAGGAACTTCGTGAAAACGGTGTTGATTACTTTGTTGTTAAGAACACAATCTTAGGCCGTGCTATTGAGGGTACTGACCTTGCTGAGATGAGCAGTGTTCTTGAGGGTACAACCGCTATCGCTCTTTCTAACGATGATTACACAGCAGCAGCAAGAATTCTTTCTAAGTTTGCTGAGTCTCACGATAACTTCAAGGTTAAGACCGGTTTCTTAGACGGAAAGGTTGTAGACTCTGCTACTATCGATTCTCTTGCAAAGCTTCCCACAAAAGAAGTACTTCTTGCAACAGTTTGCAGTGCTTTCCAAGCACCCATCGCTGCCTTTGCTCGTGCAGTACAGGCTATCGTAGATAAGGGCGAGGAAGAATAATCCTTATCAACTAAATTATTAAAAACAAAATTATAAAATTAATTGGAGGAAATTAAAATGGCATCTGAGAAAATTACAGCTATGATTGAAGAGTTAAAGACTCTTACCGTTCTTGAGCTTTCTGAGCTTGTTAAAGCAGTAGAAGAGGAGTTTGGCGTATCTGCAGCAGCTGCAGTAGCAGTAGCAGCACCCGCAGCTGGCGGTGCAGCAGCAGCTGAGGAGAAGACCGAGTTCGACGTTATCCTTAAAGAGGCTGGCGCTGAGAAGATTAAGGTTATTAAGGCTGTTCGCGAAATCACTGGTCTTGGTCTTGCTGAGGCAAAGGCTTTGGTTGACGGCGCTCCCAAGACTCTTAAAGAGGCTGTTGCTAAAGAAGAGGCTGAAGAAATCAAAGCTAAGCTTTCTGAGGTTGGCGCAACTGTTGAGCTTGCTTAATTTTAGCTTTATTTACACTAAAAGGACTGTGTTCACACAGTCCTTTTTATTTTTCATTATTTATTAACAATTAAAATTCCTAAAGTGGTATAATATATAAAAAAAGGGGAGTATGATATGAATTTTAGATATAGATTAATGCAGTTTATGTACGGAAGATACGGAACTGATGAACTAACCTACGCATTGTTTATCTTTGCAGCAATACTTTCCTTTGTTAATGTCTTTTTAAGGTCACTTATTTTGCAGCTTATTGTATATGCATTAGTGATTTACGCACTTTTCAGGGTTTTATCAAGAAATCCTGAAGCAAGACGCCGCGAAAATCGATTTTTCAAGGAAAAAGTCAGGTTTGTAAAGAAACAAAAAGAAATTTATGAAAACCGCAAAAACGATAAGCTTCATGTTTACAAAAAATGCCCCGATTGTAAAGCGGTTTTGCGTTTGCCGCATAGAATTGGAACGCATACAACTGTTTGTCCCCGTTGCGGCAAGGAGTTTAAAGTTAAAGTTAGAAAGTAAAATTCGCCCTCGCTTTAAGCGAGGGCTTCACTTTAAAAATAATTGACTTTAATGGCAGTTTAATGGTATAATATTTCAGTTAGGAGGGGTAGAATGAGACTGTTATGTATAGGCGATGTTTGCGGTCAAAATGGCTGTGAAAAGATAAGAGCCGAGCTTCCACGCTTAAAACGAGAAGAAAACATAGATGTTGTTATTATAAACGGCGAAAATTCTGCTGATACAAACGGTGTTACTCCTTACAGTGCGGATTATTTGTTTGCTTGTGGTGCTGATGTTATAACAGGCGGAAACCACTCCTTTAGAAACAGTCAGATTGTGCCTTATCTTGACTCTAATCCCTTTATTTTAAGACCGCACAATTTGTCTGATGCCGAGGGTGGCAGCGGATACTGTCTTTTGGATAAAGGCAGATATTCGGTGGCTGTAATAAACCTTTCGGGTGTTATTTATTTGGACAAGCTAAAGACTCAAAATCCCTTTGTTTGCGCCGATGAATTGATTGAAAAGGCAAAGACAGACGGTGCAAATATAATCGTTGTTGATTTTCACGCCGAGGCAACAAGTGAAAAACGAGCTTTGGGATTTTATTTAGACGGCAAGGTGTCGGTTGTTTTCGGAACTCACACGCACATTCAAACGGCAGATAATAAGATTTTACCTCAAGGGACAGGCTATATTACCGACCTAGGAATGACAGGCCCCGAAGATTCAGTTTTAGGGGTTAAAAAGGAAATAATAATAAACCGACTCAAATTAAACGATATGTCTAAGTTTGAGTTGGCTGACGGGAAAGCCACCCTTAACGGCTGTATTTTCGAAATTGACGAAAAAACGGGAAAAACCCTGAATACTAAAAGAGTTTTAATTTAAATTGGAGAAAGAAATGAAATTTAAAACCATTTTGTGTTTATTGCTTACGGTTTGTTTTCTTTTTACGGGTTGCGGCAATGAAAATGCAACAACCGATATGAAGCCTTCAAACCAATCAAGCGGGCAAACAGCACAAGGCAGGGATTATTTAACACTGCTTTATTCTGCAACCGATAGTTTTAATCCATATACTGTTAAAACCGATATTAACCGCCAGATAGTTAAACTTTTGTATGACCCACTTGTTAAGATAAACGATAAATTTGAGGCGGTAAACACAATTGCTTCATCGGTTGAAATTAAAGGAAATGTATGTACGGTTAATCTAAAATCTATAAGCTTTTCTGACGGCACTCCTTTGACCGCCGAAGACGTAGTTTATTCCTGCAATTTGGCAAAAAATTCAGAAACTGTATATAAAGATAAGCTTTACGAGGTTGAGTCGGTTAAAGCTGATGGCAATGCCGTTGTATTTACACTCACTAAAAACGACCCTTATTTTGTAAATGTTTTGGATTTTCCCATTATTAAAAAGGGGAGTGACACTGTTACCGACTCTGACAGTGTTAGCATTCCACCTATAGGCTCGGGAAGATTTAAACTTAATAAAAACTATAACGGCTTAGAAACAAATGAGAATTATAACGGCAAGATTAAGAATATTAAGAAAATAAAACTCATAAACGCTCCCGATACCGAATCGGTGGCACATTATACCGAAATTGGCGCGGCGGATATGTATTTCACCGAAATTTCCGACGGTCAGATTACTAGAATGAGCGCAAAAAGAGCCGAAGTAAACCTTAATAACTTTGTTTTTTTAGGAATAAATCAAAATTATGCGCCTTTAAATCAAGTGAATTTAAGACAGGCAATTTCTTCTGCGGTTGACAGAACAAAGCTTTGCAAGAACGCTTTTTATAATAATGCACTACCTGCAACAGGCTTTTTCCACCCTGTTTGGAAGCAAACAGGCTCGGTGCAAAATTTAGAAATTAGCGCAAACAATGAAATAACTATTGAGAATTTAGAAGAAATAGGTTATAATAAACTAAATAGCGAGGGAATAAGGGTAAATTCTAACGGAACGCCCCTTATGTTTACATTGCTTGTTAATTCTGAAAACCGCATAAGAATCTTGGCGGCAAACACTATAGCCGCTCAACTGAAGGCGGTGGGAATTGGAATTACGGTTGTTGAAAAACCTTACGAGCAGTATATTGGTGACCTCACCAGCGGCAGTTTTGAACTTTACTTAGGTGAGGTTAAACTGACAGATAATATGGATATTTCTTCTTTGTTCGGTATTGGCGGCTCTGCAGCATATGGTATGCCTGATGTTGCGGCGTCTACCGACGAAAGCCAAATTGAAAGTGGGGAAGAACAACAAGAGGTTAAGCCTCAGGCCTCATCTTCTCAAACGGTTTTAAAGGAATATGCTAATTCCAATGCAACCATAAAGGATGTTGCCGTTGTTTTACAAACCGATATGCCTGCAGTACCTTTGTGCTATAGAACGGGCGTATTGTTTTACAACAAAAAAATTGAGAATGTGGAAAACTCCTCTTTAAGTGATATTTATTTTTCCATTGAATCATATTTAATAAATTGAAAGGGTAGGGTGGTTAAATGTTATCTTACGAAACAAGATTAGGAACTATTGATTTTGCAGAGAGTTATCTTTCAAAATTAATCGGAAATGAGGTTACCTCCTGCTTTGGTGTTGTGGGTATGGTTGCCCGTAACCCCAAACAAAAGATATATAATAAATTTAGTAAAGAGGAATCGGTTGATACCGGAATTAAGGTATACGAAAATGCTGGTATTATTACTGTTGAGCTTCATATAGTTGTAACCTACGGTATGAATATTAATGCTATTGCATCAAGCATTACTGAAAAGGTGCAGTATGTTGTAAAGGAAAAAACCGGTATTACAGTTGACAAGGTTATTGTTAAGGTAGACGGTATTAAAGAATAAAATTTGCGGTAACTAATTACCCCTTTTAAGGAGTGTTATATTTTGATGAACGGCGATATATTGCGCGATGCGATGATTTCTGCGACCAATAATCTCTCAAATAATAAAAAACAGACCGACGATTTGAATGTTTTCCCTGTGCCTGACGGTGATACAGGAACAAATATGTCTATGACATTAAGCAACGCAGCGCGTGAGCTTGAGAAACTCAGCGGCGAAACTGCAGGTAAAATTGCTTCTGTTAATGCTTCTGCTTTGCTTAGAGGTGCCAGAGGAAACTCGGGTGTTATTACTTCTCTTTTGTTCCGTGGTTTTGCAAAGGGAATTGGAAACGATGAATTTGTAACTGCTCAAAACTTGGCAGATGCGTTTGCTTTTGGTGTTGAAGCGGCTTATAAAGCAGTTATGAAGCCCACCGAGGGTACAATTTTGACCGTTGCAAGGGTAGCTTCAGAATACGCCAGAAAGGCTTTTGAAGAAGGCAAAAACGCGTTAGAGGTATTCGAAAGCGCACTTGAGGGTGCAGAAATTGCTTTGGCAGAAACTCCTGAGCTTCTTCCTCAACTTAAAAAAGCAGGCGTTGTTGACGCCGGCGGTTTTGGCTTTGTTTTAATTCTAAAGGGTATGCTTTCGGTATTTAAAGATGGCGTAATCATTAAGGGCGAAAATGTTCAGGTTGAAGAAACCGAAGAAGAAACCGGAAGAAACGCCGCAGGTGAATTTGAAACCGAGATCACCTTTACTTACTGCACCGAGTTTATTGTAAACCGTAATCCTGAGTGCGAGAAAGAGCCTAACGATTTAAGAATGTATTTAGAGACCATCGGCGACTGTGTTGTGGTGGTTGATGACGAGGAAATTATCAAGGTGCATGTTCATACAGACCACCCCGGTAATGCTATTGAAAACGCTTTGACCCACGGTTCTCTTGTGCATCTCAAGATAGAAAATATGCGCGACCAGCACGAAAGACAAAAGCACGATGCTCAAAACGCTAAGAAAAAACCCGCTAAGAGCGCTGACAGAAGTGAGACCTATACACCTGTTGAGCCTGTAAATCCTGTTGGATTTGTTTCGGTTTGTGCGGGTGACGGTTTAGCTGATTTGTTCAGAGATTTGGGTGTTGATACCGTTGTTAGCGGCGGTCAAACAATGAATCCAAGTACCGACGATATCTTAAAGGCTATTGAGACCACCCCTGCTGAGACTGTTTTTGTTCTTCCCAATAATAAGAATATTATTATGGCGGCAGAGCAGACAATTTCCATCAGCACAAGAAAGGTAATTGTTCTTCACACAAGAACAATTCCTCAGGGTATCACTGCAATGCTTACCTTTGACCCCGATGCAGACGATAACACAAACGCTATCGAAATGCAAAAAGCAGCTGAGAAAATCGCTACAGGTCAAATTACATTTGCGGCTCGTGATTCTCAGGCAGACGGTCACAATATTAAGAAGGGCGATTTAATGGCGCTAACAGGCGGTAAAATCACCTTTGTTGACAATGACCTTGAAAAAACTGTTTTGAAACTCTTAAAACAAATGATTAAGCGTGACAGCCAGTTTGTTACCGTTATCACCGGTGAGGACGTAACCGAGGAACAGGCAAGTGAAATCGAGTCCCAAGTTCAAGAGAAGTTTGGCTCCAAGGTCGAAATTACATTCATTAACGGCGGTCAGCCAATTTACTACTATATAATCTCCGTTGAGTAGGTGAATTAAAATGATAACAGCTTCCACCGATATTAAATACCTTAAAGGTGTTGGTGAAAAGCGAGCTGTTGTCCTGAAAAATAAGGGCATCGATACTGTCGGTGCCCTTTTGCGTTATTATCCGCGAGATTATCTTGACTGGACCGATATAAAACCCATAAACACCGCACCTTTATTTGAAAAGGTTTGCGTTAAAGCCAAGGTTTTAAGGGTTGATGCCGAGCAAAAACGAAGCGGCATTACTATATATTCGGTTATTTGCGAAGATGAAACCGCTCAAATGACTGCGGTGCTTTTTAATCAAAAATTTTTGGCAGAGAGTCTGCGTGTTGGCAGAGAATATCTGTTTTACGGAAGTTTAAGCGGTGGCTTTTTATTCCGCAAAATGTCGTCTCCAAAAATAGTTCCCGCATATAATAACTCCATTGAGCCGATATATCCCGCGGGTCGTGATATGTCCTCAAAACAGATTAAAAATCTTATTAAAACTGCTATTGCGTCGCTTAAATTGCCCGAAACCTTAAATGAGGAAATAAGAGAGCGAAACGGACTTTGCAGTTTGGAATATGCTATACAAAATATACATTTTCCGCTAAACCGCGAGGCATTTTTAAAGGCTCAAAAACGCCTTGTGTTTGAGGAACTATTTGTATTAAGAACAGGCTTGGCGCTTCTTAAAAGCCGTGAGGGCAAAAAGGCAGGATATGTTATAAAACAAGGCTTTTTATCAGATTTCAAGAAACTTTTGCCCTTTAGTATGACCTCGGCACAGGAAAGGGTTATAAAAGAGTGTATGCGAGATATGTTTTCGGGCTACCCGATGAATAGGCTTGTGCAAGGCGATGTTGGAAGCGGAAAGACTGTTATTGCGGCGGCGCTTATGTATGCTGCATCTAAAAACGGTTTTCAGTCGGCTATGATGGCGCCCACCGAAATTTTAAGCATACAACACTATAAAACCCTTTTGAAATTGACTGAAAAAACGGGAATTAAGTGTGCTTTACTTACAAGCAGTGTCAAGAAAAGGGAAAAAGAGCGGATAAAAGAGGCTCTTAAAAATGGCGAAATTGATGTTGTTGTTGGAACACATTCACTTATAACCAGTGATGTTGAATTTAATAAATTGGGTTTTGTTGTAACCGATGAGCAACACCGTTTTGGTGTAAATCAAAGAGGAAGTTTGGCATCAAAGGGTGACAATCCCCATACACTTGTAATGTCAGCAACGCCGATTCCCGGAACATTGGGTCTTATTTTATACGGCGACCTTGATATTAGTATCGTTGATGAATACCCTGCAGGTAGACAAAAAATTGATACATACTTGGTGGATACCTCTTACAGACCGAGAATTTATAACTATATTAAGAAATTCTTGAAAGAGGGGAGACAAGGGTATATTGTTTGCCCCTTGGTTTCAGAAAGAGAGGAAGTTGACATAACCTCCGCTAAAGAATATTATGTCAACTTATCGCAAGGCGAGTTTAAGGAATACAAATTAGGACTGCTTCACGGCAAAATGACCTCTAAAGAAAAGGAAGAGGTTATGACAAGATTTGCCGAGGGCGAAATTCAGTTGCTTATTGCCACCACTGTAATTGAGGTTGGAATTGATGTTCCAAACGCTGTTATAATGGTAATCGAAAACGCCGAGAGGTTTGGTCTGTCGGCTTTGCATCAGCTTAGGGGCAGAATAGGCAGAGGCGAGTATAAGTCTGACTGTATTTTGGTAACCGACAATGCTTCTGAGGATACTCTAAAACGCCTTGAGATTATAAAAAATAATATCGATGGTTTTAAAATTGCCGACGAGGATTTAAAATTAAGAGGTCCCGGTGACTTCTTAGGTTCCCGTCAACACGGATTGCCCCCAATGAAGATAGCCGACCTTTTTGCTGACCGAGATGTTTTAGAACTTGCAGGAAAGGAAGCAAAATACCTGCTTCAAAATGACCCCGATTTAAGCAAAACGGAAAATTTAAATCTTAAAGCCGAAATCATAGAGCTTTATAAAAAACTAAACAAAGAATAGGTGAAAGCCATGTTTAAAGAAATCAGTCCCAAAGAAATCCCTGATAATTTGATTAAAGCTATAAGTGACGAATGGATGCTTATTACTGCAGGGGACGAGTCGGGCTATAATATGATGACTGCCTCTTGGGGATTTGCAGGAGAAATGTGGGGACACGACAGCGTTATTGCAATGGTCAGACCCCAGCGTTACACAATGCAGTTTATAGATAAAAGCGATTATTTCACCCTTTCTTTCTATGGTGACAGAAAGGATATTCACAAGGTTTGCGGCTCGAAATCGGGCAGAGATGTTGATAAAACTGCCGAGACAGGACTCACTCCCGTTTTCAGCGATAATACAGTTTATTTCGAGGAAGCAAGACTTGTTCTAATCTGCAAAAAGCAGTATGTTGACACCTTGAAAGAGGAATGCTTTACAGACAAAGAGCCGCTTCATTGGTATGACAAGGATTATCACAATATTATCATTGGAAAGATAGAAAAGGTGCTTATAAAATGAAATTTTTAATTGCTTCTGATATTCACGGCTCGGCTTATTACTGCGACCTTTTAATAAAGGCTATAGCCGAAGAAAAGCCCGATAAAGTTTTACTTTTGGGGGATATTCTTTACCACGGACCGAGAAATGATTTACCCCGTGATTATGCTCCCAAAAAGGTAATTGAGATGCTAAATCCTTTAAAGGATAAACTCATTTGTGTCAGAGGAAACTGCGACACAGAGGTTGACCAAATGGTGCTTGATTTCCCCGTTTTGGCGGATTACGGCGTAATTTCGGTTGGAAATATATTAATTTACGCTACCCACGGACACAAGTATAACAAGGAAAATTTACCGCCACTTGCAAAGGGAGATATATTACTTAACGGTCACACCCATATACCCGAATGTATAGAAAAAGACGGATATGTGTTTATGAACGCAGGGTCGGTTTCTATTCCCAAAGAAAACTCGCCCCACAGTTATATGATATTAAAAGACGGCGATTTTGTCTGGAAAAATCTTGAAACCAAAGAAATTTATAAGGAATACGAAGTTTAATGAAGAATATCGTAATAATCGGCGGTGGACCTGCAGGGCTTAAAGCCGCCCTTAGCGCCGATTTTAAATATAAGGATACAGAAAGGCAAATTACCGTAATCGAAAAGAACGAACGCTGTGGTAGAAAACTTATGATTACAGGTAAAGGTCGGTGTAATGTTACAAACAACTGTGACCTTGATACTCTAATTGCCAACACACCCAAAAACGGCAGATTTTTATATTCTGCCTTTTCAAAATTTTTACCACAGGATACAATGACTTTTTTTGAAACTATGGGAGTGCCGCTTAAAACTGAGCGTGGAAACAGAGTTTTTCCACAGTCAGATAAGGCAGTTGACATTGTTGATGCGCTTGTTAAAAGTTTGAAACCAAGAGGAATTAAACAGCTCCATGCCACTGCCAAAAGCATTAAAACCGAAAACGGAGAGGTTTGCGGTGTAGAACTTGAAAACGGAGAAATTATTAAGGCTGACAGTGCGGTTTTAGCAACGGGCGGTGTTTCTTACCCCGTTACGGGCTCTACGGGAGACGGCTACCGTATGGCTGGGGAACTAGGTCATACCGTAACCGAGCTTAAACCCTCTTTGGTTCCTCTTTGCTGTCACGAAGGCTTTTGCACAAGGCTTTCGGGACTTTCCCTTAAAAATGTCACCTTGAGCATTTTTGAAAGTGGTAAGAAAAAGCCGATTTTCAAAGAGCTCGGCGAAATGCTTTTCACGCATTTTGGAATTTCGGGTCCCTTGGTGCTGTCGGCTTCGTCTTATATCAGAAAAATGGGTAAGGCAGAGTATACTGCGGTGATAGACCTAAAACCCGCTTTGAGTGACGAGCAGTTGGACAAGCGTATTTTAAGAGACTTTGAAACCGAGCAAAATAAAGCTTTTGTAAATTCTTTAGATGCCTTGTTGCCTAAAAGCATAATTCCCGTTATAATAGAAAGGTCGGGTATTGAGCCTAGGACAAAGGTTAACCAAATCAGCCGAGTTCAAAGATCCGAGCTTGTAAAGGTTATTAAGAATTTCACACTCCGCATAACTAGTTTCAGACCTATTGAGGAGGCAATTATAACCTCGGGTGGAATTTCGGTTAAAGAAATCAACCCCTCAACAATGGAATCAAAGCTTGTAAAAGGCTTGTTCTTTGCGGGGGAGATAATTGATGTTGACGCCTTCACAGGCGGATTTAATTTGCAAATAGCATTTTCGACCGGATATTTGGCGGGAGAAAATGTATAAAGGAGATATAATATGATTTCAGTTGCTATTGACGGACCTGCAGGTGCAGGGAAAAGCACACTTTCAAGAAAATTAGCCGAGCATTTCGGGTTTATCTATGTTGACACTGGTGCTATGTATAGAGCAGTGGGACTTAAATTTTCACAAATGGGTGCTGATACTGAATTAAATTGCGATATTGAAAAGATTTTGGCTGATACCACAGTGGACATTCGTTTTGTTGGCACCGAGCAGAGAGTATTTTTAGACGGTGAGGATGTATCTGACAAAATCAGAACACCTGAAATGTCTATGATGGCATCGGCTGTTTCGGCAAAACCGCCTGTCAGAGCCTTTTTGCTTGACACCCAACGAAAGTTAGCAGAGAATAACGACTGTCTTATGGACGGCAGAGATATCGGCACTGTGGTGCTTCCAAATGCTACGGTTAAAATTTACCTTACCGCCTCGGCTGAGGATAGAGCGATGCGCCGTTATAAGGAACTTATTGAAAAGGGACAAACTGTTGAATTCAAGGATGTCTATGATGATATGGTAAAGCGTGATTACAACGATATGCACCGCGAAATCGCGCCCTTAAAACAGGCTGATGATGCGGTTGTCGCAGATACAACAGGTCTTGAGTTTGAACAGTCTTTCGAACTGCTGATTAACATAATAAATAAAGGTATAGAGGGCAAATAATGAAAATAGTTAAAGCCGAAACTGCGGGTTTTTGCTTTGGCGTAAACCGTGCGGTTAATATGGTATATGAGCTTTTGAATAAAGGCAAAAAGGTTTGCACCTTGGGTCCTATTATTCATAACCCTCAGCTTGTAGAAGAACTCTCTCTTAAGGGTGTTAGAATAGTTGAAAGCCCCGATGAAGTAAAAGGGGATGAGACACTTGTTATTCGTTCCCACGGCGTTGAGCGTGAGGTTTTTGAAAACGCAAAGCAAAAGGGAATTGATGTGGCAGATGCTACCTGCCCATTCGTTTCAAAAATTCATAAAATCGTTGCTGAAAATAGCCTTGCGGGAGCGGTTACAATAATTGCGGGTGACAAGAATCATCAAGAGGTAAAGGGTATTGTTGGTCACTGCTATGGTGACTGTTTCGTGGTTGCGAGTGAGGAGGAATTGACCTCTATCCTACAAAATGAGGCGTTTTTTGTTGAAAAAGATATAATTTTAGTTTCTCAGACAACTTTTAACGCAAAAATTTGGGGAAATATACAAAAAAATTTAAAAAAAGTCTATACAAATGCGAAAATTTTTGATACAATATGTAATGCTACTTCTTTGAGGCAAAGCGAGGCGGACAAGCTGTCCGGTAATAGTGACGCTGTCATTGTTATAGGCGGAAGGCATAGCTCTAACACAGCTAAGCTTTACGATGTTTGCCGTAAGAATTGCCATAAAACTTTTTTGATTGAAACGGCGGACGAACTTCCGCTTGAGAGTCTTAAAGGTCTTGAAAACATTGGAGTGGTAGCGGGTGCATCCACACCTGCGGGTATTATAAAGGAGGTAATTTATACCATGTCGGAAAATTTACAATCGGTTGAAGAACAGGTGGAGGTTAAAGAATCTGTTCAAAAGAGCTTCGAGGAAATGACAGACGAGGAAGCATTTGAGGCTTCGCTCAGCGGCTTAACAGGAGACCAAAAGGTAGAGGGTATTGTTGTTGCTGTTAATCCTTCGGAAATCACAGTTGATATCGGAAGAGGAGTAACAGGATATATCTCACAAGCAGAATATTCATCTGACCCTGATGTTAAGCTTATGGATGAAGTTAAGGTTAATGATAAATTAAATCTTATCATTATGAAAATCAATGACCAGGAAGGAACTGCAATGCTTTCTAAGCGTCGTTTCGATGCTATTGCCGGTTGGGATAATATAGTTGCCGCTAAAGAGTCCGGTGAAATCGTTACAGGTTTTGTTAAGGACATTATCAAGGGTGGCGTTGTAGCTTACACTAATAATGTTCGCGTTTTCATCCCTGCATCTCAGGCTACAGCTTCAAGAAATGATTCTTTAGAGGATTTAAAGGGTAAAGAGGTATCTTTCCGCATTATCGAAATCGGCCGCGGCAGACGCGCTGTTGGCTCTATCAGAAGCGTTCTTCGTGAAGAAAGAAAGGCTGCTGAGGCAAAAATTTGGGAGAGCATCGCTGTTGGAGACCGCTTTACAGGTACTGTTAAGTCTCTCACAAACTACGGCGCATTTGTTGACATCGGCGGCGTTGACGGTATGATTCACGTTTCCGAGCTTTCTTGGACCAGAATCAAGAACCCCAGCGAGGTTGTTTTAGTTGGCGACACTGTTGAGGTTTACATCAAGGCTATCGATAAGGATAAGAAAAAGATTTCCTTAGGCTATAAGAAGGAAGAGGAAAACCCCTGGGTTATCTTCCAGAAAAACTTTGATGTTGACGATGTTGTTAAGGTAACAATTGTTAGCATGACTACATACGGCGCATTTGCCCGTATCATCCCCGGTATTGACGGTTTAATCCACATTTCTCAAATTGCAGATAAGCACATTGCTAAACCCCAAGACGAGCTCCAGATCGGTCAAGAGGTTGAGGCTAAGATTACTGCAGTTGACAACGATAAGAAGCGCGTAAGCCTTTCTATCCGTGCTCTTATTCAGAAGGAAGAGGAAGAAACTCAGGATATCGAGGCTAAGGACGAGGTTGTTTACGAAGCAACCGAGGAAAATGCTCCTGCTGAGGTTGAAACCGAGACAGAGGCTGCTGAATAATCAGTTTAAATTTGCGGATATTATCACTTTTTCGGTGATAGTATCCGTTTTTTTATTTACATATTTCGACAGTTGTGTTATAATGACTGTTGTTTGTCGAAGCGCTTTTCAGCGCTTCGACAAGCCACTTTTTAAGTGGCTTTGGCAAAATTAATTTTTGCAATTCAATTTTGCACAACACTCATTGCAATGGATATGGACAAATTTCAAGAGAAATTTGTTACAAAATCAAAGATTTTGTGTCGAAACAGAAGTGTTTCGACTAATCTTAACCATTATACTTGTTATCGCTTTATTGGAGGTACCGAAATGAAGGATTTTTATTTAAAGCCAAAGCTTATATCCTGTCTTAAGGGATATAGCTCGAAACAGTTTATAAATGATATTGTTGCAGGTATAATTGTTGCAATAATCGCTCTGCCTTTGTCTATAGCCTTGGCATTGGCATCGGGTGTTGAACCCGCACAGGGTGTTTACACCGCAATTTTTGCAGGTTTCACTGTTTCTTTGCTTGGCGGCAGCCGTATACAAATTGCAGGTCCCACCGCCGCATTTGCTACAGTGGTTGCGGGTATTGTTGCAACCAAGGGTATGGGCGGACTTATAACCGCCACCGTTTTGGCAGGTATTATTTTGATAATTATGGGTCTTTTAAAGTTAGGCTCTCTTATTAAATACATACCCCATAGCATTACTATCGGTTTCACATCGGGTATTGCCGTTACCATCTTAATTGGTCAGATAAAGGACTTTTTGGGTCTTTCCTATGCAAACGGCGTAAAGCCTATTGAGACCATAGAAAAGATTGAGGCTAATATAGAGGCAATTTCCACCTTTAACTGGCAAGCCCTTTTAATAGGTGCGCTTAGCCTTGCGATTTTAATTGTTTACCCCAAATTCGAAAAGAGAATACCGCCCTCTTTAATTGCGGTAATCGTATGTTCTTTGGTAGTTGGACTTATCCCTGCACTTTCAAAGGGCGTTAATACAATAGGTGACCTTTATACAATTCCTTCGGGACTTCCTGCCTTCACACTTGGCGATATGGATTTTAGTATAAATAGTATATTAGCCGCTTTGCCAAACGCTGTTACAATAGCTGTTTTAGCGGGAATTGAATCTTTACTGTCCTGTGTTGTTGCCGATACAATGGTAAACTCAAAGCACAATTCCAACGCTGAGTTGGTGGCTCAGGGTATAGGAAATATAGCTTCTGTTGCTTTTGGCGGTATCCCCGCTACAGGTGCAATAGCAAGAACAGCCGCAAACGCTAAAAACGGTGGCAAAACCCCCGTTGCAGGTATGGTACATGCTGTTGTGTTACTCTTGGTGCTTTTATTCTTAATGCCCTATGCGGCACTTATCCCAATGCCTACAATAGCCGCAATTTTGTTTATGGTGGCTTATAATATGAGCGAATATAAAGAGTTTGCCCACACACTTAAAACGGCTCACATAACCGATTCCTTGGTAATGGTTGTAACCTTTGCTTTGACCGTTATTTTTGACTTGGTTGTGGCAATCGCTGTGGGACTAGCCCTCGCTATTATTTTTAATTTAATATTCAAAAGTAAAAAAGCTGTCTCATAAGACAAATACTAAACGGATGTGTAGAATTTCTGCACATCCGTTTTACTTTTGACGGTTATGTATTGAGAAAAATTAAAAATCATGTTAAAATAAAATATATTAAATCGAAGGAGAGTTATTATGAAAACCAAACTTTCACCTCGTTTTTGGTGTGCAGTTACCCTTTTCAGTCTGATAGGTCAGGTAGCATGGGTTGTTGAAAATATGTATTTCAATGTTTTTATATATAAAATGTTTAACGCTAGTGCTAGTGATATTGCTTTGATGGTTGCCGCCTCAGCCATTGCCGCTACTGTAACCACTGTGTTTATGGGTGCCCTTTCTGATCGTGTTGGACAGCGTAAGTTGTTTATTTGCAGCGGATATATACTTTGGGGTATTTCAATTTTTAGCTTTGTCCTTATCCGCACCGATATTATCTCGGGCATTTTCCCCACAGTCACTGCCGTTTCATCACTTTGTGTCACCTTGGTTATTATAATGGACTGCGTAATGACATTTTTCGGTTCAACTGCAAACGACGCTGCCTTTAATGCTTGGCTTACCGATTCGACCGATAAAACCAACCGTGGTGCGGTTGAAGGTATTAATGCTATGATGCCGCTTGTTGCAATTTTGGTGGTTTTCGGCGGTTTTATGTTCTTTGATTTGGAAAAAGCGTCAAGTTGGATACTGATTTTCACAATTATCGGTATTGTGGTTACCGTTATTGGTGTTTTGGGTATTTTCCTTGTTAAAGACACTAAAGTAGAAAAGCCCGAACAAAGCTATTTAGGTTGTATTTTTTACGGTTTCAAACTGGGAACCGTAAAAAACAATTCTTTGCTTTATATTACCCTTGCGGCGTTTGTGATTTTTAATACCTCTATTCAAATTTTTATGCCTTATCTAATTATTTACTATGAAAAGTCGCTGGGTCTCACAGATTATGTTTTCATAATGGCACCTGCAATTATTATTGCTGCAGTTGTTACAGCCATTTGGGGTAGGGTTTACGATAAAAAGGGATTTGCCTTTTCAAGCGGCATTGCACTTTTATCCCTTTGTTTAGGTTATGTGATTTTATTTTTCACCAAAACCACCCTTCCCGTGTTTATCGGCTCTCTTTTTATGATGTGCGGTTACCTATCGGGCATGGCGGTATTTGGTGCAATGATAAGGGATAATACTCCCGAAAATAAGGCAGGTATGTTTCAGGGTCTTCGCATTTTCGCACAAGTGCTGATTCCTGGTATAATAGGCCCTGGGGTAGGCTCGGCTGTACTTAAAAATGCTGAAACCGTCCTTAACAACGACGGCACAACTTCGTTTTTACCCAATGAAAATATCTTTTTAGCATCCTTAATTGCAATTGTTTTGCTTATCCCTCTTTTATTTATCATCAAGAAAAGGAATTCCTCAAATGAAAGCTGAAATTGCAACACTATACACTCCGTTTGAAAAGGATTTAAATATCGAAAAACCGTGGGATATTTATCCACGCCCACAATTCAAACGCCGAAGTTTTATAAATTTAAACGGAAAATGGAGTTTGGAAATTAAGCGCAAAAACATTTCTGTTTTTATGGGCGAAATTATTGTGCCTTTTCCTCTTGAAAGTCGACTTTCAGGGGTTGATTTTAAGAAAGAAACCAACGATTTATTGATTTATAGAAAAAGCTTTGAGTTTACTCCCTCTGAAGACCTAGTGCTTTTAAATTTTGGTGCGGTTGACCAAGAGTGTAAGGTTTTTATTAACGGCAATTTTGTGGGTGAAAACCTTGGCGGATATATTCCTTTTTCATTTGATATTACATCCCATTTAAAGCAGGGTGAAAATGAAATTAGGGTAGAGGTTACTGATACTCTTAATTTGGATTTAGCCTATGGTAAGCAACGCAAAAAGCGTGGCGGTATGTGGTACACTGAAACCAGCGGAATTTGGCAAACTGTATGGATTGAAGCGGTGCCGAAAAATTATATTACAAGCATTAAAGTTATCCCTGACCTTACGGGTTTTGATATAACCGTTTTGGGTGGTGAGGATGAAAAAGTTATTGAAATAGATGGTAAAAAGCACACTTTTTCAGGTGAAAGCACGCGAATAGAAATTGAAAACCCAATTAATTGGACTCCCGAAAACCCACACCTTTACGATTTCACTTTAACTAGCGGCGAGGATGAAGTTAAATCATATACCGCCCTTCGCACAGTAAAGGTTGAGGAAAATAAAATATTACTGAACGAAAAACCGTATTTTTTCCATGGACTTTTAGACCAGGGCTATTTTAGTGACGGTATTTATACCCCTGCCACTCCAGAAGCCCTTGAAAACGATATTATCAAAATGAAGGATTGCGGTTTTAATACGTTAAGAAAGCATATTAAAATCGAGCACGAGTTGTTTTATTATTACTGCGATAAACTTGGTATGGCGGTTTTTCAAGACCTTGTAAACAGCGGTAAATATAGTTTCTTAATTGACACCGCTTTGCCGACCGTAGGTCTTAAAAAAGGCGTTACCCATAAGGCAACACCTTTAAGACGAGAGCAGTTTATAAAAAATTCAAAAGATACCCTAAAACTTTTATATAACCACCCTTGCGTGGTGTATTATACCTTGTTTAATGAGGGGTGGGGGCAGTTTGATGCTAAAAACCTTTATAAAATGATGAAGGGTATCGACCCCACACGTGTGTGGGACGCAACATCGGGCTGGTTTCAAACAGGTGAAAGTGATGTTTTATCGGAGCATATTTATTTTAAGCCTCTTAAATTTAGGGCCGACTCTCGCCCTCTTGTGCTTTCGGAATTTGGAGGATATTCTTCAAAAATCAAGGGTCATTCCTTTAACAAAACCAAAACCTATGGCTATAAATTCTTTAGCGACAATGAAGAATTTAAAAAAGCTCTTTTAAAACTTTATTACGATGAGGTTATACCCACTATTAAAAAGCATCATCTTTGCGCCACCGTTTTAACACAGGTTAGCGATGTTGAGGATGAAACAAACGGGCTTTTAACCTATGACCGACAGGTTTTAAAGGTTGACCCCGATGAAATGCAAGAAATGGCAAAGGCTGTATTTGATACCTTTTATAATTCTTAAAAAAAGAAGCACGAAAATTTCGTGCTTCTTTTTTACTTTCTATTTATTATTTCACAATATCTGCAACACTGTTTAAAATGTATTTTGGGCGGTAGGGGAATTTGTCAATATCCTCTATTGCGGTAACACCCGTCAAAACCAAAACAGTATCAACATTAGATTCAATACCTGCAATAATGTCGGTATCCATTCGGTCGCCGATAAAGGCAATTTCTTCGCTGTGGCAATCAATTTTCTTAAGTCCGTGGCGAAGCATTAAGGGGTTGGGTTTGCCAACAAAATACGCTCTCTTGCCCGTTGCAATTTCAATGGGGGCTATAAGTGAGCCGGTTGCAGGCATAATGCCTTTTTCGGTGGGACCCGTAATATCGGGGTTGGTGCCGATAAGCTTTGCGCCCTTGTTTACAAGTTCAATGGCTTTTTCAATTTTTTCAAAATTATATGTTCTCGTTTCACCCACAACAACATATTCGGGGTTAATGTCGTTCATATAAATTCCTTGGTCATAAAGTGCCTTTGTGAGAGCCGCCTCACCTATAACATAAGCGGTGCAGTTCGGGTTTTGGCTTTTTAAGAATGCGGCGGTAGCCATAGCGCTTGTATAAAAATGCTCGGGCGTAACATTTAAGCCCATTCTTTCAAGTTTCATACTAAGCTCGTGGGGTGTTCTTTCGGGACTGTTGGTTAAAAAGACAAACTTCTTGTTGTTGTCAATCATCCAGTTAACAAAGTCCGAAACACCGTCTAAAATGCGGTTGCCGTGGTATATAACACCATCCATATCACAAATAAATCCGATTTTATTTTTAATAGAGTCCATAATTTATCTCCTAAAGTAAATATCCTGCCGCAATACCTGCAACTGCAGAAAGGCAGATTATAATAATTGGGTGTACTTTTTTAAATGCCAAAACAGCACAGACAGCAAAAATTGCTAAAGAAATATAGGTTTGTGCTGTTTTTAAAATTTCTGATAGAGTATATCCATCGGGCAAAAATACAGTCAAGAAAATCGACAAAATTGCACCGCCGATAAGACCCACAACAGCGGGTTTCAAGCCTGTCATACAACCCGCAACAATTTTGTTGGTTTTAAATTTTTCATAAAATTTTGCAACTATTAAAATAATTATAAAAGAGGGGAGAACTACGCCGAGTGTGGCACAAAAAGAGCCTAAAAGTGAGCCTAAAATTCCAAATTCGCCGCCCAAAACCGAGCCGACATAGGTTGAAATATTAACGGCAAAAGGTCCCGGTGTGCTTTCGCTTACGGCAATAAAGTTTACAATTTCTTCCTTTGGCAACCAACCGTTGTTGATTACTTCTTCCTGAATTAAAGGAAGCATTGCGTAACCGCCGCCGATGGTAAACAAACCGATTTTAAAGAAGGTGTAAAATAACTTAAAGAATATCATTATTTTGCCCTCCTTTCGGCCATAAGGGAGGTAACAAGACCAAATACAGCACAGCCAATAAGAACGGCTAAAACGGGAATATCAAGCAAAGCGGTTAATATAAATGATGCCGCCATTATAATATATGAAACTAAATTTTTGGGGCATTTTTTATACATAGTTACAATGGCTTTTAAAAGCAGTGCCAAAACACCCGCTCTGATACCTTCAAAAGCATATTGAACTGCTTTGATATCTTTAAATTGCTCTAACAAAAATGAGATTATAAAAATAATACAAAAAGAGGGTAAAACTGTGCCGAGGGTGGCGAAAAAGGAACCCCAAAAACCGCAAACCTTAAAGCCTACAAAGGTGGCAGAATTGATTGCGATGGGTCCCGGTGTGGATTCGGCAATGGCAACAATTTCTAAAATATCATCATCGGTTATCCACTTTTTATTCTCAACAACCTCTTTAGAAATAAGGGGTATCATAGCGTATCCACCGCCAAAGGTGAAGGCGCCTATTTTGAAAAAAGTCACAAATAACTGTAATGCTTTTTTGAATGT
The DNA here is from genome assembly GCA_017624675.1 of Clostridia bacterium. Classification (GTDB taxonomy): domain Bacteria; phylum Bacillota; class Clostridia; order Oscillospirales; family Acutalibacteraceae; genus UBA737. Next base: position 68,929 of record JAGAMO010000020.1, read on the forward strand.
TTCTCTCATATTTTTTCCTTTTTTTCTTTTTTGATTTTATATATTTCTTCGGTAGCCAAACGGGCTTTTGCAACGCTTATAGGGGTTTTAGGGAAACAGTAATAAAGTTTAGAGGCATCGCCAATGCAGATGATATCACTCATTTCATACCAATAATAATCGGCATTCAGGCTATACGAGGAAAGGGGAGACTGAGTGTAGTCAAGCTGACCGTTACAGCCTGTAAGGCGGAAACCATCTATACTATGTGTAAGGTGGCCGTCACCCAGCATATAAAGGCACTTAGTATCGCAAATAACACCAATTTCAACATCGGTGTCAAGAAGATATTCACCCTTTAAAATTTCTTCTTTTACACATTGTCTTTCCCAATTATACCAGTCGGGAATATGTGGAAATTCGGTTTCGCCCGATTTAGCTTTCATAAATCCCGAAGTTCCCAACTCATATTTCTTGCCACAGTTAGAGCAAGAAATCATACTGGCTTTACCTTTAAGGGTGTTTTCACTTTGACAGTTGGGGCAACGGTATAAAATCCTCTCAAGTCCTTCGGCACGAAAATCCTCGGTAATTTCGGTTTTATCATCTTGTTGCTCTTTAAAAGCGTCAAAGGTAAATTCTTCGTTCAAAAGAGCAGTAATTTCCTTTGAGGATTTTTCCTTTATTTCCTCAGGGGTTAAAAGGCATTTCACGGTAGCTGTAACCTTGGTTTTGCGTTTTCGAAGACCATTATAGAGTGGGTCTCTTAAAAACGCACCCTTTGTGATTACGGTTACAACGGGAACACCTAATTTTTTAATTAAAACGCCGATTCGAGGGGGCAGTGCGGTTGCTCTTCCGTCAAAGGAATAACCTGCCTCGGGATACATTAAAACATTAGCCTTGTTTTTCTTTAAAGCGTGGGAAATGTGGCTTATTAAAGAAATATCAGTAACAAATTTGTTTGTGGGGATACAACCCATAAGCCGCATTAAAAGGGATTTTCCAATATAAGCATCGGTGGTGCAAACGACCGAAAGTCTTTTCAGGAAAAATAACTTGTATGCAATTTTCATATCCAAAAAGCAAGAGTGGTTCATCAGGATAAGGCAAGGACCCTTAGCCTTATCCATTCTGATTTTTTTGGCACTAAATTTAACCGCCAAAAGCTCGGGTAAGCCCAAAATGTATATAAGCAAACCTATAAGCCACAAGGGTTTTCTGGGTTTTTTGCTGTTATCTATTTCAAGGTTTTTTATAGTCTCATAGTCGGCAAGTTTTGTTTTTATTTTCATATAACACCGCCAAAAAAATATATATGAATATTTTACCCCAAAACAGATAAAATGGCAAGAAAAAATGCTCCCGAAAGGGAGCATTTTAAAGATTAATGTTTTCTAAAGCCTTTGCGGTCTTTCTTTTGGCGGGGCTTTTTATCCTCTTCGGGCTCGTCCTCAACAACGGCGCCGTTAATCTCTACTAAAGCATCTCTGCGAGAGAGGTTGATTCTGCCTTGGTCGTCAATTTCGGTTACCTTAACGAGTACCTGATCGCCAACGGATACTACATCCTCAACCTTTTCAACCCTCTTAACATCGAGCTTAGAAATGTGAACTAAGCCTTCCTTACCGGGAGCGATTTCAACGAAAGCGCCAAAGGTCATAAGACGGGTTACCTTGCCGTTGTAAACAGCGCCGATTTCGGGGTCGTTGGCAATAAGCTCAACAATTGAAATAGCCTGTTTAGCCTTGTCAATGTCAATACCTGCAACGAATACGTGACCGTCTTCCTCAATGGTGATGGTACATTCGCACTGTTCTTGAATAGACTGAATAACCTTACCCTGCTTACCGATAACATCGCCAATTTTCTCGGGATTAATAACGGTTGTAAGCATTTTGGGAGCGTACTCTGAAAGTTCGCTTCTGTATTCGGGGATGCACTTGAGCATTACATCGTCAAGAATGTGAAGTCTTGCTTTATGTGTTTTAGCAAAAGCTTCTTTAATGATTGCGGGGGTAAGACCGTGTACTTTAAGGTCCATCTGGATAGCTGTGATACCCTTGTGAGTACCTGCAACCTTAAAGTCCATATCGCCGTAGAAGTCTTCAAGACCTTGGATATCAACCATAGTCATAAAGTCGCCGTAAACACCCTCGTCTCCTGTGATAAGTCCGCAAGAAATACCTGCAACGGGAGCCTTAATGGGAACACCTGCAGCCATAAGAGCTAAGGTAGAACCGCAGATAGAGCCCTGAGAGGTAGAACCGTTAGAGGAAAGTACCTCGGAAACAACACGGATAGCATAGGGGAACTCCTCAACACTGGGGATAACGGGAACTAAAGCCTTTTCAGCCAAAGCGCCGTGACCGATTTCACGTCTGCCGGGGCCACGAGAGGGCTTGGTTTCGCCAACAGAGTATGAGGGGAAGTTGTAGTGGTGGATATATCTCTTAGTAACCTCTTCGTCAAGACCGTCAAGCTTCTGAGCTTCGCTGATGGGAGCCAAAGTTGCGATGGAGAGAACCTGTGTCTGACCGCGGGTAAACATACCTGAGCCGTGAACACGGGGGAGGAGGTCAACCTTAGCGTCTAAGGGACGGATATCGTCAATGCCTCTGCCGTCAACACGCTTTTTCTCGTCTTTAAGCCAAGCACGAACAACATGCTTCTGAACGAGGTACATAATCTCGTCAAGCTTAGCTTCCTGACCTTCAAAACGCTCGTCAAACTTCTCGTGAACTGCCTTGTAAATAGGAAGTAAAGCAGCATCACGAACAAGCTTATCGTCGGTATCAAGAGCCTTTTTAACATCTTCAATGCAGAAGGCTTCGATTTCTTCCACAATTGCGGGGTCGGGGTCGTTAGACTCAAACTCAAACTTCTCTTTGCCGATTTCAGCAACAATGCCGTTGATGAATTCAACAACCTTTTTGTTTTCTTCGTGACCTGCCATAATGCAGTCAAACATTAAGTCATCGTCAATCTCGTTAGCGCCTGCTTCAATCATAGCAACCAAGTCGGCGGTAGAAGAAACGGTGAGGTTAAGGTCGGTAACTGCTCTTTGCTCTAATGTGGGGTTGATAACGATTTCACCGTCAACAAGACCTACATTTACGCTGGAGATAGGACCAGCCCAGGGGATATCGGAAATAGCAATAGCAGCCGATACACCGATAGCAGCAGTAACTTCGGGTGAACAGTCAGGGTCAACCGACATAACGGTTGCAACAACTGAACAGTCATTTCTCATATCCTTGGGGAATAAGGGGCGGATAGGTCTGTCAATACAACGGGAAGCCAAAATAGCCTTCTCACCTGCGCGACCCTCACGGCGTGTGAATGAGCCGGGGATTCGACCTACAGCATACATTTTCTCCTCATAGTCAACAGAAAGAGGGAAGAAGTCAACGCCCTCACGGGGTTTAGCGGATGCGGTTACGGTACAAAGAACTCTTGTATCACCGTAACAAGCCATAATAGCGGCATTTGCAAGACCAGCCATCATACCTGTTTCGAGCTTTAAGGGACGGCCGGCAAGTTCGGTTTCATAAACCTTGTAGTTTTCAAACATTGTTTTTTCTCCTTTTGTTTTATTTTTTTAGGAGACCCAGCTTAGCAATAAATCCAACACCTGAATTTCAGACGCTCGATTTATCGCTAACAGCAAAAATCTCCTATTCAATGACAATAAGGCAGACCGATTTTTGACTTCGGTCTGCCTTTGAATCCTGATTACTTACGGATGCCGAGACGCTTAATAAGTGAACGGTATCTTTCAATATCAACCTTTTGGAGGTAAGCGAGAAGGTTTCTTCTGTGACCTACCATCTTTAAAAGACCACGATAAGAGTGCTTATCCTTTGGATGGTCCTTTAAGTGAGCGTTGAGCTCGTTGATACGGTTGGTAAGAACTGCGATTTGAACCTCGGGAGAACCGGTGTCACCCTCGTGAGTTGCATATTCAACCATAATCTGTTGCTTTTTCTCTTTTGTCATTGTTTTCACCTCTTTTAATATTTACTCCAAAAACCAAGCAATGGGTCATAGTGATTCCCGAAAGTAGGGCAGACACCCAAAGCATAGTATTAGGTATGCCGATTTCACATCAGCTTTAGTATTTTACCACAAAACTTTTAAAATGTAAAGAAAAATTTTAAATTATTATAAAATAAAGAATTGTCGAACAAAGTTATTGCATTGAGCAGTCTTTGGTGGTAAAATATTTAAGTTGAGAAAAAGGAGTCGAGAAAATGGCTAAAATCGAAAATTTAAGGAATGTTGCAATAATTGCCCACGTTGACCACGGTAAAACCACCTTGGTGGACCAGCTTTTAAAACAAAGCGGAACTTTCCGTGAAAACGAAAATGTTGATGAGAGAGTAATGGACTCTAACGACCTTGAGAGGGAGAGAGGAATTACTATTCTTTCTAAAAATACAAGCGTTATGTACGGCGATGTTAAAATTAACATTGTGGATACTCCGGGACACGCCGATTTCGGCGGCGAGGTTGAGCGTATTTTACAGATGGTAGACGGCGTTTTGCTTCTTGTTGACGCTTTTGAGGGTTGTATGCCCCAAACCCGTTTCGTTCTTAAAAAAGCCTTGGCTTTGGGTAAAAAAGCGGTGGTTGTTATCAATAAAATCGACCGACCGATGGCAAGACCCCTTGAAGTTGTTGACGAGGTTTTGGATTTGTTTATCGAGCTTGGCGCTGATGAAGACCAAATTGAATTCCCTGTTGTTTTCGCCAGTGGACGTGACGGATACGCTACCCTTAATCCCGAAACCGCAGGCAGTGATATGAAGCCCTTGTTCGAGGCTATTGTTAACGAAATCGACCCGCCCGAGGGTGATGTTGACGGACCTTTGCAGATTCTTTTTACTAATATTGAATATGACGAGTATTTAGGCAGAATCGGTGTCGGCCGTGTAATTCGAGGTGCCGTAAAATCGGGACAAAGCGTTGCCGTTTGTCATAAAGACGGCACAAGCACCAATGTTAAAATTGCAAAGCTATTTATGTATAGAGGCTTGAAAAGATATGAGGCTGAGTCGGCTCAGGTTGGCGATATTATACAGGTGGCAGGTTTGTCAGAGCTTGAAATCGGTGAAACCGCTTGTGACACAAATAATATTGAGGCTTTGCCTTTTGTAAAGATAGACGAGCCTACCCTTGCTATGAACTTTATGGTAAATAACTCTCCCTTTGCAGGAAAAGACGGCAAGTTTGTAACCTCAAGAAATCTTCGTGACCGCTTGTTTAAAGAGGTTATGACAAATGTCAGTCTTCGTGTTGAGGAGACCGACAGTGCCGATACCTTTAAGGTTTCGGGCAGAGGTGAATTGCACCTTTCAATTTTGATTGAAACCATGCGCCGTCAGGGTTACGAGTTCCAAGTTTCTCCCCCTGAGGTTATATATAAACGCGATGAAAACGGCAACCTTTTAGAGCCTATTGAGCTTTTAATGATAGAGGTTCCCGAAGAATATGTCGGAACTGTTATGGAGCGTTTGGGAAGCAGAAAGGCTGAAATTAAAAATATGGGTACCCGTGACGGCGGAACATCTCATTTAGAGTTTTTAATCCCTGCACGTGGACTTCTCGGTTACCGTTCACAGTTCTTGACCGACACTAACGGTAACGGAATTATGAACCACGTTTTCAATAGCTACGAGCCATATAAGGGCGATATCGAACAGCGTTCCACAGGCTCAATTATTGTGCACGAAACGGGCGAATCCACAGGCTACGGTTTGTTTAACACCCAAAGCCGTGGCAGACTCTTTATAGGTCCAGGTGTTCCTGTTTATGAGGGTATGATTGTTGGCGAAAACCCGAAAAATGATGATATTGTTTGTAATGTTTGCAAGAAAAAGCAAATGACAAACACCCGTGCTTCAGGCTCGGACGATGCCTTGAGATTAGTTCCACCTTCAAAGCTTAGTCTCGAACAGTCTTTGGAGTTTATCAAGGATGACGAGCTTGTAGAGATTACCCCAAACAATATAAGACTTCGCAAGAGAATTTTAAACAAAGAAGAAAGAATGAAGGCAGAATCAAGGAAAAAGTAATGGAATATGTAATTTTCGACCTTGAATGGGATAATGTTTTTTATAAAAAAGAAAAGCGTTTTATAAACCAAATTCTTCAAATCGGCGCAGTTAAGCTTGACAGTGATTTTAATATCATTGACAGTTTGAGTGTTACTATCCGTTCCACCCTTTCAAAAAGGGTAACGGGTAGATTTGCAACCCTTACGGGAATTACCACCGAAAAAATGCTTAGCGGTATTCCTTTGGAGGATGCTGTAAAGCAGTTTAACGAGTTTTCCCGTGATGCTCTTGTCACAATGACCTGGAGTGATTCCGACCTTTACACCATTGTGGAAAACGAGAAACTACTCAAAAATTCGGGCGTTTCCTTCAATATGAATTTTTACCTTGACCTTCAAAAACTGGTACAGGCAAAAATGCGAGAAAAGGGTTATGAAAACAAAAACCAAGTGTCATTAGAGTTTGCGGCGGAGTTTTTTGGCATCAGCACCGAAGAATACTCGATGCATACAGCGGTGGACGACAGTACCGTTTGCGGCAGACTTCTTAAAATTTGCTATAATGAAGATGTTTTCAAAACTCTGCTTAGAGACACTAAAGACCCCGAATTTTACCGCCGACTTCACTTTAAATCTTATCCGATTACGGATATAAGTGACAAGGCGCTTGATAAAACCCAGTTTTGTTTTTGTTGCCCCGAATGTTCTACAAAGCTTAACCGAATTTCCAAGTGGAAATACCGCAACCGTTGGTTTTCTTCACCTTTCAGATGTCCTAAATGTAACGATAAGTATATAGGCAGAGTTTTTGCCAAGATGAATTTTGACGGCGTAACATATAAAAAACGGCTTTCCAAGATAGAGAAAAAGGAAGTTTCAAATGGAGTGCAATCTGTGTCCGAGAAAATGTAATGTTTTAAGAGACAAATTAAAAGGTTTTTGCAAAATGCCCCTGCTGCCAAAGGTAGCAAGGGCTGCTTTGCATTTATGGGAAGAACCCATTATAAGCGGAGACAAAGGCTCGGGAACAGTCTTTTTTAGTGGTTGTTCTTTAAGGTGTATTTACTGCCAAAATTATGAGGTTTCAAGAGGGAATACGGGTAAGGAAATTACTGTTTCTCGCTTGGCAGAGATTTTTAAAGAGTTAGAAGAGCAAGGGGCTCACAATATAAATCTTGTGTCTCCCACCCACTATGTTCACGCTATTATTGAGGCTTTGAAAATTTACAGACCTAAAATTCCCATTGTTTATAACTCAAGCGGTTATGAAAGCACCCAGACACTCAAATTATTAGAAGATTATGTGGATATTTATTTAATTGATTTTAAATATACCGACTCTGCAAAGGCTAAGGAATATTCCTTAGCACCCGATTACCCCGAGGTTGTAAAGTCGGCAATAAGCGAGTGCTACCGCCAAAAATCAGAGTGTGTTGTCAAAGATGGGATTATGCAAAAAGGCGTAATTGTTCGTCATCTCGTTTTACCCCAAAACACCAAAACCGCAATAGAGGTTTTTGATTGGGTAAGGGAAAATACACAGGGCGCTTATTTCAGTTTGATGAGTCAGTATTTGCCTTTTGGCGAGGCTTTAAATCACAAAGTTCTTGGCAGAAAAATAACCCGCAGAGAATACGAAAAGGTAGTGGATTATATCTGCAAGTTTGATTTTCCAAATGTTTTTATTCAAGAAAGAGAAAGTTCAAGTGAAAAGTTTATACCCTTGTTTGATTTAAGGGGAGTGTAAAAAAACCGCCGATTTCGGCGGTTTTTTTATAGATTAATTGTATTGCAGTTTAAATTTTCTGCAAAGTCACAAATTGTTTTGTGGCAAGTAAACATCACAGCTTGGCGGTCTTTTGAATAGTTCTTCAAAAATTCCAATGTCTTGTTCGCACGGGTTTCGTCGTATTGAGTTAAAGTATCGTCTAAGAATAGGGGTACATTTTCCTCAATTAATTCTGCCACCGCTAAACGCACACTCAAATATGCCTGGTCAAAGGTGCCGCTGCTTAGGTATTCTGCTTCTCGGCTGATGGGGTTTTCTTTTTGGCCTACATTTATTCCAAAGGATTTTGAAACGGTCATATCAGAATATTTGCCGTTTGTAAGGAGTGAGAAAATCTTTGCTGCTTTCTTTTCAAGCTGTGAGCCATAGTTTTGTCTAAGCTCGGCAAAGCTTTCTTTTAGTACCTCAACCGCAATATCTGCGCTGTCGCAAAAATCTTTTTGAGCGGTTAAAATTTCGCCTATCTCACAAAGTTTATCTTGCAAAACATCGGGACTTTCAATTCCCGAAAGCAGTGATTTTAACTGAGCCTCAACAGCCGCTTCGGTAGATTTTCGCTCGGTGATTTCGGATAACAACTTTTCGTATTCTGTCTTTATGGAAGCAAAATCAACACCCTGCAAATCTTTTGTGTCTTGCATTTGCTCGAGTTTTGCTTTTGCATCTTCGTAAGATATATTGTTAAGGTCACGAAGAAGAAAATTGATTTGCTGTTTTAATTCCTTTTGTTTTTGGCAAGAGGTTTCAATTTTTGCAATAATATCGGGATATTCGCCGTCAATTTTTTGAAGTTCAGCTTTAAACTCTGCCTCGGCGGTGGCTTCATCGTTTTTAAGGTTTAAGAGTTCACCCTCGGCAGTAAGCAGAAGATTTTGTTGAGCCGATACAATCTGTGCATTTGAAGTGTTGGCAAGTTTAATAGCCTCTATTTTTGCCTTTTTGTCAGCAATTTGAGATTTAATGTCATCAATATGCAATTGCTGATTTTTAATTACATTTTCAAGGGAGGCGATTTCTTGCTTTATAAGTTCGCCTTTTTTGTTTGATTTTAAAGTCAAACCTAAAACTAATAAGACAACGCCGAGCACCCCTAAAACTGCGGTAATAACTGGGGAAATTATAATTCCTAAGGCACCGAGTATTATCAGAACAATGCCAATAATAGAAAGGGGAGTTATGGATTTTTTCTTATCATCCTTAGAAAAATTTAAAGTTTCAAGGCGAATAGTGTTTTCTTTTTGAGAAGTCTCAACGCTTTCTAAATTCGTATAAAGCTGTTGCAAGGTGTTTTCGATACTCTCACTTGACTCATCAACACTGATTTTTGGTCCGTTAATTAAAACATCAAGCTGATTTTTAATAATTTCGGCTTCCTTTTCTTTGGCTTCACGCTTTGCTTTTGCGTTTTCGAATTTAGCACTCAAGAATTTCAAATTTCTAAGGAAATTATCGTCGGCAGTCGAGCCGTTTTTTAAGGTGGACTCTTTCTTTAAGGCTTCCAAAGTCTCTTTTGTTTTTAAAAGCTCACGCAGTTTCTCTGCGTTTTTAATGTCCTCTTCTTTTGAAAGCTGTTGCTTTAAAGAATAGGCTTTCTGTATAATTTTTTCGGTTTCCGATTTATAAAGAGTGAGTTTTTCTTTGCCCTCTAAAAATCTGTTGTTGGCGGTTATGCTTTCGTCTAGCTTTTCCTTTAAATTTTTAGCGGTTATGGAGTTTTTATAATATTCTCCCGCTTTTCCGCTTTTGGAAATAATTGAGTGACGCACCTTTTCAAGTTTGCTTACAACCTCGTCCAAGGAAACGCTTTCGTCACCTGTGGAAACCATATTTGAAAGCTTTGCGTTAAGCTCACTTTCGGCACTGACGTTACTTTCGGGAAAACCTAACTGACCAATGAAAAAGCTTCGTTCAAAGGCAGAGGCAGAAAGACCGAAAAGCTCCTCGCCTATAGTGGCCGAAGCGGGTCTTTTTTCACCTAAACTCAGGTCAGTAATACTTACCTTGTCGGTAGAGTTAGAACTTTTAAATTCTCGCTCTAAACGGTAGGCTCTGCCGTCTTTTTCAAATTCAATGCTACCAGCCATGAGGTTTGAATCCCAAGGGGTGTATTTTTTACGGATGTTTTTGGAAAGCTGAGAGCCACCCTTTTCATTACCGTAAAACATCATCTTAATAAAGGACATTATGGTGGTTTTGCCCTTTTCGTTTTCGCCGTAGATGCAGTTAAAGCCATCTCCTAAATTAAGGGTATAATTTTTAAGACCGCCAAAGGAGATGATGTGAATTTTATTAATTTTCATCATATTTTACCTCCCCCGCAAAAGCTTTAAGCCCCAGTTTTAGAGCGGTTTCATATTTTTCTTTGTCTTCGCAAGACGCAATTTTTTCAAGCATTTTTTTAACAAAAATGCCCTTTAATGTTTTCTCTCTTGATAAGGCTTCAAGGTCGGTTTTAATTTGGGTTGTGTCCCTAAATTTCACGAAATAAAGCTTTTCGCTGAGTCTTGCGGTAAGGTCGGAAATATCAATTTGGAAACTATTGTCTGTTTCACCCACAAACTCGATTTTATAAAGATTTTCACAGTGATTCTCGCCGTATTTTTCTTTTAAATATTCTAAAATGAATTCGGCGGAAATTTCTTTATCACTAATATCAATTTTTTCGGTTATGTGTTGTCTTCTGGCGGTCTTTACAAATTCTAAATTGCAAATTCCTTTTCCGATTTCACCCATATATACACCTTTTTCGCCCAATTCGTCAAAGCCTTGACCCTCGGGACAACCCGAATATGCAAAATAGGTGTTGCCGATTTTTTCAATTTCACTTCTCTTGTGAATATGACCCAAAGCAATATAGTCCATCTGAGAGTTTTCAATATATTCTCTTGTAATGGCGTTATACTGAGAAGATAAATCGCTAGTGAGTTCGCCATGCAATACCGAAATATTTATAACATCATCGTTTTCAGGAATGAGGTCGGGGGAAGTTTTTCCTTGCATAAATGCGGTTTCAAAGGAACGGCCGTAAACCCTTAAATTAAGCTCGGGGAAAGAGAAAACCGTTTCCTCACTTCCTAAAACATAAAGGTTTTCGGGTAAGTTTTCGCGAGTAAAGGGGGAGCGGGGAGTGAGTGGGTCGTGGTTTCCTGCCGCAAAAATAACTTTCAAACCGTTTGCAAGTCTGATTTTTCTTAAAACATCATCAAAAAAACTGTTTTCAATGTTGTTTGAATTAAAAAGGTCACCTGCTATAAGCAGTACCTTAACATCATTTTCAAGGCATAGGTCAACAACCCTTTCAAAGGTTAAAAGGGTTTCTCTGCGGCGGCTTTCGGCTCTGACACCTAAAAAGCTTTCCTCGGCACCAATATGTATATCTGAACAGTGCAGAATTTTAACAGTTTCCATTAAATTTCTCCCTATGGTTTTTATATTAAAATTCTACCATTTTCATGTTCAATATTCAAGTGTTTTGTTAACAGTTTATTTAATTGACATTTAGATAAAAAAAGGGTAAAATTAATGTATTCAGAACTTCAAAAAAACGGAGATAAAAATGGATTATTCTTCACTTAGAAAACAGGTTATAAAAAAGTATTTCGGTAATATGAACGACCGCCAGTTTGAGGCTGTAACTAAAACTGAGGGTCCTTTGCTTGTTCTTGCGGGTGCGGGAAGCGGCAAGACCACAGTTTTGGTTAACCGAATTTTAAATCTTGTTAAATTCGGTGCCGAGCCTGAGTGTGAAATTGTGCCTTTTGACGCTGATTTTGATATTCAAAAGGGACACGATTTTCTTGACGGTAAAATAAACGATTTGCCAAGCGGTGCTTTTAGCATAAATGCGCCAAAACCTTGGGAAATTTTAGCGATTACCTTTACAAACAAGGCGGCAGGTGAGCTTAAAGAGAGAATTGCCAATCGCTTGGGCGATGATGAAAGCGGTGTTTGGGCAGGAACATTCCACTCGGTTTGCGGTAAAATTTTAAGAAGCCGAGACCACGCCGAGCGTTTGGGTTACACACCCCGTTTTACAATTTATGATACCGACGACCAACGCCGTTTGATGAAAAATATTATGAAAGAGCACAATATTGATGAAAAATTTGTGCCTCATAAAACTGTTCTTTCGGCAATTTCAAGTGCTAAGGATAAACTTATTTCTACTGCAGAATATTTAAGTGAAAACAGTTTTGACAGCCGCCGCAAAATTATAGGCGAATTATATCACCTTTACCAAAAGGCACTTAAAAGAGCCGATGCTATGGATTTTGACGATATGATTGTCAATACTGTAAAACTCTTGTCCGAAAACGAAGATGTGCTTGATTACTATAACAACAAATTCAAGTATGTTATGGTGGATGAGTATCAGGACACTAACCACGCTCAATATGTGCTTGTAAGTTTACTCGCTAAGGCGCATAACAACATTTGCGTTGTGGGCGATGACGACCAGAGTATTTATAAGTTCAGAGGCGCCACAATAGAAAATATCCTCAATTTTGAGGACCAGTATAAAAATGCTGTCACAATACGCTTAGAGCAAAATTATCGCTCAACCTCTAATATTCTTGAAGCCGCAAACAAGGTTATAGAGAATAATAGGGGAAGAAAGGGCAAAACCCTTTGGACCGATAACGGAGACGGAAATCTTATAACCGTTCACACTGCAAACGATGAACGGGCAGAGGCTCGTTTTGTGGTTGACAGTATTTTGGAAAACATAGACAAGGGTGACACTTATTCTGAAAACGCTATTCTTTACAGAATGAATGCTCAGTCAAACGCTTTGGAAAATGTTCTTGCCCGAAGCGGTATACCCTATAAGGTTATTGGCGGCACACGATTCTATGACCGCAAGGAAATCAAGGATGTTGTCTCTTATCTCCACCTTATAAACAATAATAAAGACGATATTCGTTTAAGAAGAATTATAAATGAGCCTAAAAGGGCTATCGGTGAAACCACCGTAAACTATGCCGCAGAAATAGGAAATCAGCTTGGGCTTTCTATTTACGAGGTTTTAAAAGATGTGGATGAATATCCCGTTCTTTCCCGTGCTGCTGCAAAAATTAAAGGTTTTTGCAGTATAATTGATGAGCTTACCGCCCTTTCTGAAGAACTTGAAATAAGTGAGTTGTTTGAAAAGGTTTTAGAACTCACAGGTTATATCCGCGCCCTTGAAAATGAGGGGGATGAGGGTGTTGACCGTATTGAAAACGTTAAGGAATTTGCATCTAGTATTGCTCAGTATGAGCTTGAAAACGATGAGCCGTCCCTGTCCGATTTCTTGGAGCAGTTGTCACTGATTAGCGATATCGACTCTTTTGATGAAACTGCTGATAGGGTAATTTTAATGACAATTCACTCGGCAAAGGGACTTGAATTTAAAAATGTTTACCTCGTAGGCTTGGAGGAGGGCATTTTCCCCGGTAATCAGTCAATATATGGCGGACCCGAGGAAATTGAAGAAGAACGCCGCTTGGCTTATGTTGCGATAACAAGAGCTAAGAGAAAGTTATATATCACAAATACAGCATCTCGTCTGCTTTTTGGCTCTACTACACGTAATTTGCCCTCAAGATTTTTGAAAGAAATTCCCGAGGAATTGTGCGACTGCACATCTTCAGTGGATAGTTATTCTTCGTTTGGTTATGGCTTTAATGCCGAAAAACCGTATTATTCGCCCAAAACCACTGTTAATTATACAGCAAAGGCTAAAAATTTTGCAAGTGGTTTTGGAAGTGGTTTCACAAGCAAACCTGCCGCATCGCCGTCGGTTATGTATACTGCCGGTCAACAGGTTTCTCACAAAACCTTTGGCGTGGGTCTTATTTTAAAGGTTACTCCAATGGGAGCGGACAGTATGTTGGAAATTGCCTTTGACAAGGTTGGCACCAAGAAAATTATGGCTAACTATGCCAAACTTGAAATACTTTAAAGGAGAGGTTATATGTCGGTTTCAAGTTCAGCAGTTAAACAAATCGCTAAAGAAAACCTAAAAAATAACTATTTAAAGGCTTTTGTGTCTTGTTTGGTCTTGATTTTGGCTTGGCTTTTGCAAGTGAATTTAGCAGGGCTTTTAATAAATGTTATAGGTAACATAGCCGCACTCAGTATATCTGCAGTAATAGGATTATTTTTGGTGGCACCTTTGTTATTAGGTGTTTTAAAATATTTTTATAATGTAACCGAAGAAACGGTAGACAATCCCGTTTTAGTTTTTTATTGGTTTAGCGAGAAAAAGCTTTATATTAAGGCACTTAAGTTTGCTTTGCTTTTTATATTAAGAGCGGCTTTGTGGCTTTTGGTTTTGAATATCCCGTCAATATTGCTTTTTGCATTTTCAAGAACTTATTTCTTTGAACTTTTGGGTATAGCACCGCCTATTTGGACAGCTGGTTTGGAATATTATTCAATTCTTTTGCGTAATATTTCTTTTGTTGCGGTATTCTTTATAATGCTTAAATTTTATATGGCACCCTTGCTTTTTGTAGCTGATGATTATGCTAATATTGATGAGTGTATGTATAACTCTTCGGTTATATCTCGAAAATCTTCTATTGATTTTATAGGACTTATATTTTCGTCAGCGCACTTCATTTTGCTCTCCCTTTTTGTTTTGCCGATGCCCTTTGTTTTGCCTTATCTTTTGAGTTATTATGTGACTCATGTAAAGATTTCGGTAGAAGAATATAATTCTCATATTGAAAACAGCAAATTTACACAGATGGGATTTTTTGAATGAAAACAAATATGATTTTAGCATCCGCGTCGCCTAGACGCCGCGAACTTTTATCAATTATCACCGATGATTTTAATGTAATACCCTCTGACGCTGAGGAAATAGTGCCCGAAAATATTGAAACCGAAAAAACAGCGGAATATTTGGCAGAAATTAAAGCCAAAGCGGTAGCTGAAAATCATCCGTTTGATATTGTTATCGGCTCTGACACTTGCGTTGTGGCTGAGGGTAAAATCCTTGGCAAACCAAAGGACAAGGACGATGCCAGACAAATGATGCAAATGCTCTCGGGCAAAACACATAAGGTAATAACGGGTTGTGCTATTGTAAAGGAGGCTAAAACAGTATCCTTTTCAGTCGAAACCTTGGTAGAGTTTTATCCTTTAAGTGAGAACCAAATTGAGGAATATATAAACACTTTGGAACCATATGATAAGGCAGGGGGTTACGGAATTCAAGGTAAAGCCGCCTTGTTTGTTAAAGGTATAGAGGGCGATTATTTCAATGTCGTAGGCCTTCCCGTTGCAGAGCTTAATTTAAAATTAAAATCCATATAAAGAAGACCCGAATTTAATTTCGGGTCTTCTTTTTATGCACATTTCTGATTGTCTTTTTCTTTTTTTGAGGCTTTTTGTTATTTTGTTTTGTGTTATCTGCAACAAGACAGTTTTCGCCCGTTCCTATAAGGTCAAAGCGACCGCATTTTTTAAGGGCAGACAAAACAATTTGTTTGTTTTCGGGCTTGAAATATTGAAGTAGTGCTCTTTGCTGAGCCTTTTCCTCGGGTGTTCTTGGAACATAGACCGTCTCTAAGGTATAGGGGTCAAGTCCTGTATAGAACATACAGGTTGAAACGGTGCCTGGGGTGGGGTAGAAGTCCTGTACCTGTTCGGGGTGCAGACGGTTTCGTTTCAAGAAAAGAGATAGCTCAATAGCATCGTTTATGGTGCTTCCTGGGTGGGACGACATTAAATAGGGCACCAAATACTGCTTTTTATCAATGCTTTTTGTAAGCTCATAAAAGCGCTTTTCAAATCTTTTGTAAACGCTGATTTTGGGTTTGCCCATATATTTTAAAACATTATCCGAACAGTGCTCGGGCGCCACCTTTAGCTGACCGCTTGTGTGGTAGGTGACAAGTTCTTTGAAAAATGTCTCATCCTCGTCGGCTATCAGATAATCAAAGCGAATACCCGAGCGGATAAAGACCTTTTTAACCTTTGGAAGTTGTCTGAGTTCTCTTAGTAAATTAAGGTAATCACTATGGTCCACCTTAACTGCGGGGCACATTGTGGGCGCTAAGCACTTTTTATCGGCACAAAGACCTGATTTGCTTTGCTTGTCACAAGCCGAGGCACGGAAGTTAGCGGTTGGACCGCCAACATCGTGAATATATCCCTTAAAGTCGGGCATTTGGGTGATTTTCTTGGCTTCCTCAATAACCGATTTGTGACTTCTGACTGATATGCTTCTGCCTTGATGATATGCCAAAGCGCAGAAATTACAAGCGCCGAAGCAACCACGGTTGTGGATTAAAGAAAATTTAACCTCTGCGATGGCGGGAACACCGCCCTGCGCCTCATAAGAGGGATGGTAATCACGCATAAAGGGTAGAGAATATACCTCGTCCATTTCCTCGGTAGTGAGTGGTGGCATAGGTGGGTTTTGCACCACAATTTTGTTGCCGCTTTTTTGAATAATAGTTTTGCCTCTTACTGCATCGTGCTCACAGTGTTGAATTCGAGTGGCAATAGCGTATTGCTTTTTAGATTCCTTTACAATTTCAAAAGATGCACACTCGACAGCACCTTTAATGGGTGTGTATTCGGTGCTGTTTACGGCATAGCAAGTGCCCTTAATGTCCTTTAAGTCGGAAATTTTCTCGCCATTTTTTAAGCGGTCTGCAATTTCTACAATATGCTTTTCACCCATACCGTACATTAAAAGGTCGGCAGTGGAATCAAGCAAAATAGAGGGTCTTACCTTATCGTCCCAATAGTCATAATGGGCGAAACGGCGCAAAGAAGCCTCAACGCCGCCGATAGCGATTGGGACATCGCCGAATAATTCACGCAGTTTTTTGGTGTAAACAATAACTGCTCTGTCGGGTCGGCGGCCTGCTTTGCCACCAGGTGTATAAGCATCGTCACTTCTTTTCTTTTTGGCGGCGGTGTAGTGTGCCACCATTGAGTCAATATTGCCCGAGTTTACCAAGAAAGCCAGTTTCGGTCTGCCAAAACGCTTAAAATCTTCATTTGATACGGGTTGAGGTATAATGCAAACATTATAACCTGCCTTTTCTAAGACACGGGATATAATAGCCGTGCCAAAGCTGGGGTGGTCTACATAAGCGTCACCCGTTACTATTATAAAGTCAGGCTCACTGAAACCTAAACTCGTCATTTCTTTTTTAGTTATAGGTAAAAAGGGCATAAAATCATCCTAAATTAAAATATAATTTATTGTATCATAATATTTAAAGTTTTACAAGGCGGTAATCAAAATGGCTAAAAGCGGCGGCAGTTACACGAATATAATTATAACACAGTTTTTGTGCGTAGCGGTGGTGATGTTGTCGGTTTTAACTATAAAATATTTCTTTAAATCGGAATTTAAGAGCCTTAAAAAATGGTATACAGCTGAGATTTGTGATGACACTCGCATAGAAGAGGTGATAGGGTGAAATTCAAACTACTTGGAAGTGAAATTTATATATCTTTTTTATTTGTGGCGGTAGTAGCTTTAATGCTTGCCACCGATAAAACAGGACTGGCTTTGCCTACCTTATTTGCTGTTTCTCTTCACGAAATGGGACATCTACTTGCAATGTGGATTGTCGGCACTCCGCCAAAAAGCATTCGGCTTATTCCTGCTTCAGTGCAGATTACAAGGAGTATTTCCAGCAGATATAAAAATGATATAATAGTGGCTTTATCGGGACCGCTTGTGAATTTCGCGTTGTTTTTGACCCTTTATGTGAATTTCCTCATTTTCAAAAACGAAGGAATTTTATATTATTCGCTTATAAATTTAATCGTGGGTTTGTTTAACCTTTTGCCCGTTACGGGTCTTGATGGGGGAACGGTGCTTTTTTCATTTATTGCCAAGAAAAAAGATATAAATAAAGCAATGCTTACATTAAGGATAATTAGTTTATGCTTGGGAGCGGTTTGTCTATTCCTTGCAATAACCCTAACTTTAAGGGGAAAACTCAACGTTTCGGTTTACATAATATCGGCATATCTTTTTTTGTCGGTGCTTATTAAAATATAGTTGAAACGGGCGGTTAAATAGGGTATAATTCTAAAAGAATATTTAAAAATGAGGATTTTAAATGGAAATAAAAGCTTTTGAAAAAATGTTGCTTTCGGTGCAAAAACCGGGTAGATATTCGGGCGGAGAAATCAACAGTGTTGTTAAGGACAAATCAAAGGTAGATGTGCGTTTTGCCTTTTGCTTTCCCGACACTTACGAGATAGGTATGTCCCACCTTGGAATGAAGATACTTTATTCACAGTTTAACAGCCGTGAAGATATTTGGTGTGAGCGTGTTTTTGCTCCTTGGCTTGATTTTGAAGAGGTTTTGAGAGAAAATAACATACCTCTTTTCGCATTAGAGAGCCGTGACCCTATAAAGGATTTTGATTTTATCGGCTTTACCTTGCAGTACGAAATGGCATATACAAATGTGCTTAATATGTTGGATTTGGCAGGTCTTCCGTTAAAATCCAAAGACCGAAAAGATTTGTCTCCCTTGGTTGTGGCGGGTGGCCCTTGCACCTGTAACTCCGAGCCTTTGGCGGATTTTATTGACCTTTTCTTTATTGGAGAGGGCGAAGAGGTTGATTTAGAGGTTATAGACCTTTATAAAGAATTCAAGAAAAAGGGCGCTTCTAAAGAGGAATTTTTGCGTGCGGCTGCTAAAATTGAGGGTGTGTATGTTCCGTCTCTTTACAAGGACGAATATAATGCCGACGGCACATTGAAAGCTTTGACACCAGAAGATGGTGTAGCACCTGTAGTTAAGAAGAGAATCATCAAAGATTTGGACAAGTCTTATTACCCCGAAAAGTTTGTTGTACCCTTTATTGAGATTGTTCACGACCGCGCCGTTCAAGAGATTTTCCGCGGTTGTATTCGTGGTTGCCGTTTTTGTCAGGCAGGGTTTATTTACCGCCCTGTAAGAGAAAAAAGCGTTGATACTATCAATAACCAAGCAAAATGCCTTTGCGAAAGTACAGGTTATGACGAAATTTCGCTTTCTTCTCTTAGCACCAGTGATTACAGAGAAATTGAGCCTTTGCTTAATAATTTGCTCGAATGGACTGAGGACAGTCATATCAGTCTTGCTTTGCCGTCCCTTAGAATTGACAATTTCTCGGACGAGCTGTTGGAAAAAATTAAGCATGTAAGAAAAAGCGGTCTTACCTTTGCACCCGAGGCGGGTACTCAAAGACTTCGTGATGTTATAAACAAAAATCTTACCGAGGAGGAGATTTTAACAACCTGCCGCACTGCTTTTGCAGGGGGCTACACCTCGGTTAAGCTTTACTTTATGTTGGGTCTTCCAACCGAAACCGATGAGGATTTGGTTGGTATTGCAGAGCTTGGCCAAAGAATTGTAAACGCTTATTACAGTATGCCCGAAAAACCTAAGGGTAAGAGTGTAAATGTTTCTATTAGTGTTTCAACCTTTGTTCCAAAGCCTTTTACTCCTTTCCAATTTGAGCCGCAGATTACCTTAGAGGAAATTCGCCGCCGTCAAGAGCTTTTGAAGAATTCAATTACAACAAAGAAGATTTCTTTGAGCTATCACGACAGTGCAACAAGCTTTCTTGAGGGTGCATTTGCCAGAGGTGACCGCCGAATGGGAGCGGTTATTGAAAAGGCTTATAAAATGGGTTGCAAGTTTGATAGTTGGACCGAGTGTTTCGAGCCTGAAAAATGGTATGAAGCATTTAAGGAATGCAATTTAGAACCCGAGTTTTATGCTAACCGCACCCGTGAATATGGGGAGATTACTCCTTGGGAGCATATTGATGTTGGTGTTACAAAGAATTTCCTTGTGAAAGAAAACGAGTTGGCGCATCAAAACAAAACCACACCAAATTGCCGTGAAAAATGTTCGGCTTGCGGTGCAAACTGTTACGGGGAGGGTGTTTGCTTTGAGAAACGTTAGAATTTTCTATAAAAAGAAAGGTTCAATGAAGTTTGTATCCCACCTTGATATGAACCGCTTTATGTCTCGACTTATAGCAAAGTCCAAAATACCCGTTTGGTATACCGAGGGCTTTAATCAGCATATTTATATGAATTTTGCTTTGCCTCTATCCCTTGGCTTTGAGGGTCTTTATGAGGTTTTGGATATTCGTTTGATAGATGAAGATTACAGCCTAGATGATGTTTTGACTGCCCTTAAAAATGTTGCGGTAAAGGATATAGAGTTTGTTTCTGTATCTGAGCCTGTAATGCAAATGAAAAATATAGGCTTTGCCCGATATGAACTTGAATTTGAAGATTTCGGTTTTGCTGATGCTCTTAATCAATTTTTAAAACAAGAGCAAATTCTCTGCCAAAAAACAGGCAAAAAAGGCAAGGTTAAGGAAATTGATTTAATTCCCAAAATCAAGTCTTTCGAGATTTGCGAAAAGGGAATTAATCTAACCCTTGTTGCAGGGAGTGAGGATAATCTTAACCCGTCTTTGGTTATGGATACTTTCTTTAGTCAATGCGAAATTTCGCCTGTTTACTATACCGTTGCAAGAACTATGATTTACAATAAAGATGGAGAAGAATTTATATAAATTCTATCAAACATAAATTTTTTGCATAGTATGTTTTAGGGGACTTAAATGGGATATCCCTTAAATCGGCGGTAGAAAATCTTCTATCTTTAAAATTACCGATTACACCCCTTAATATATAAAAGCTCTGCCAAGCGGCAGAGCTTTTGTTGTAAAATCTATCCCGTCAAACACATTGTTTTGAGTGCGTATTTAAGTGCCTTTATTATTTTTATAATAAACATTGAATATTTAAGAGTAGCATAGTATAATAAAGTTACAGATTAATAGGAGGTGTTTCCAATGTACAGTTTATTTGTAATTATTTTTAATATAGGAGGAAAATTTTATGAAAAAATTGTGCAGGAAATTGTTTTCACTTATAATAGTGATATTGTTATGCCTCTATTCACCAAATGTATGTGCTGCTGATAACTCTGCAAATATAAACTCAGACCTTGAGATGGTTACAGAACAACCTATTGAGGATACAAACATTCAATTAAAAAATACTGTTAGTACAATAACAAGCGGTGCAGTATATAATATAATTAATTCAGGTAGTGGAAAATATCTTAATGTACATTACGGAATTGACTCTAACAACACTAATGTTTATCAATACACTTGCGATTATAGTACCGAGCAAAAGTTTAAAATAATATATTATTCTTCAACTGGCTCATATAAAATTCACGCTATGTGTAGTTCTAATGGCAATAACCGAGTTTTAGATATTGTTAGAAATGGCGCAAGCCTGTCTAGCGGTCAAAATGTTGATATTTGGACACAAGTCGACGACACTGCTCAATACTGGCAAATAATATCGGTGGGTAATGGCCAATATAAAATATGTCCAACTGCTAATACATCACTTGCTCTTACTGCCTATGGTGCAAATAACGGTACATCAAGCGGTACTTCCTCAACCTCGGCAGGAAATGTTTATATTTCAACCTATACTGGCTCAGCGAACCAGAAGTGGACTTTTCAAGAGGTTAGTACAGGTGCAGTAACACCCGAAGGGTATTTTGACGCTAATCCTACTTCAATTATTTCAGGTTGGGCTTGGAGAAGCGATATCCCAAATACTGCGATAGATGTCCATATATATATTTATAATTCTTTAGGCGAATGGGTACGGTTTTTTATTACAACTGCTAATTTATATCGAAGTGATTTAGTTTCTGCAGGAATAGGAAATGGATATCACGCTTTTAGTCAGTATGTTGATTGGAGCACATTTCCCGAAGATACATATACTATACATATCTATGCCATAGGACATAACGGTAATAATCCCGAACTTCATTTTTCGCCTAAAACATATACTGTAACAAGCAACCTCGGCTATAAGGGCTATGCGGTGTATAGGGACTTAGGATTTTGGGCGAATTTGGGAGGAACTCTTATGGGTTCAACAAATGATTGGCATGCGGGACTTATGGACGAAAAATATGCAAGCGATTATCTTTCAGTGATACATATGCCTGGTATAGGTTATGATATTGAGTGGTCTGACTGGAGTGATTTCGTAGGTAATGAAACATACCGCGGCACTTATAAGCCAAAGCAGGCTATTTCAGATAACAGCAGAAACCTTATTATATCACTCGCAAGGGAATTAAGGACTAAGGATATAGGATATATAGCAACCAATCAGCTCAGGGCAACCATCAGACCTGAAGCTACCAAAATAGAGCCAGACGACGTTGTCGATATAAGGTGCGACGGTTTGGTGGAATACTGCTATGAATATTATGGCTTCAGGGTTTTTGGCAATGATACCTACTGGGATATCAGCAAGGCATCAGCTCAAAACATAGCCCATCATCACGAAAATAATATAATGCCAAAGGCACAAGCACAGCAGTATCTTGACTTGGTAACCACAAGCGTTCCAAATCAATAACTTCTATTTGCTCAAAATGGAGAAAAAATGAAAAACATCATAATTAAATTCATATCAGATATATCAAAATATATAACAGCAAAACGAATATCGGTCGCGGTATGTATATTTCTATATATAACAACCTTTTCCACAACCGCACCCTTTTTCCCTGAAAATTCAGAATCGGTTTTAAGTATATCTGTATCTGTTGCATTTATCATATCGTTTTATGTTATGACTGCGATATTGTCACCAAGCAGAAGATGCTTAATCGGATTTTCGGTATATTTTGCTCTTGTGGCACTCGTATTATTGTGCGTTATTTTAGAAGTAAAAATAGATGGGATAGGTAGTTTGATTGCATTTGCAATTACTATTCCATACGTGCAACCAATATCTCAGTTTTGTGAGTTTGTTGTCACTACAATGCACTACCGTATATTTGATAAAGGTATGTCGGATAATTTGTTTTACTGTTCCCTTTTTCTCTTTATAGTTTTATTCTATATCGTATACTTCACCTCTTGGTACTGTAAGCGCAGAAAGGAAATAAAGATAAAAGCAAATGAAGAATAGGATAATTAAACTTATATCCAACATATCAGAATATATAACAGCAAAACGAATATCGGTTGTGGTATTTATGGTTTTATATATTACTAACTTTTTTATCACATCGGCGGTATTCCCCGAAAACACCTATTCGGTTTTAACGGTGTTTATTTCGATTGCCTCTATTATATCCTTTTATGTGATGACTGTAATTTTATCTCCAAGCAAAGGCTTTTTAATAGGTGTTTCAATCTATTTCACTTTAGCAGCTATTCCATTGATTTGGACTTCCATAGAGGTTATACATAGAATTAATTTACCCGATTTCATTCGTTGGACAACAGGCTTAGTAATGCTATCATTTCTGAAACCGGTTGTAGAGTTTTATGAATTAATAAACCGAGTAATATTTGATGTGTGGGGTGTAAGTGGATTAGAAATAGGGTTTACTTTGATTTTCATACCGTTATTCTATATCGTATGTTTCGCCTCTTGGTATTTTAAGAGTAGAAAGGATGAAAAAAATGAAAATATTTAGAACAGTTTTTATATTAGTGATAATTGTTGTTATTACTCTTTTCGGCACAGCATATTCAAAGCCAGAAGCCGATATAGAGCTTATTGAAACCGAAAAAAGTAATCTGATACAGGAATTTGACAGTGCATTAAACCTTGTTTCAAAAAACAAATCTTCGTCAGATAAACTGCAAATCTCTTATGAAAATCTTAAAAAGGAGATTGGCACCTTTAACGACAGTGATTTTTTGATAATTCTAAAGGATGACGATATTTCCCCGCTTACCAAAAATCTTCTGCTACAAATGTCGGATGAAATTAACGGAGGCAAGGGTATCAGCAGTTCAAAAGCCTTTGAAGCGTTGCTTGAAAAGGATATTTTGGACGAAAGTTCCAGAGTAAGTTTAATCAATAGTATCAAGGCAGATACTGATGGTATAAAAAATAAGCTGGCAGAGATTGCACAAAGCGAAAGCGGTTCGGCTGTGTATCGTTCAATGGTAAAACTTCAACAAAGCGATGCCTCAATGGCACTTGAGGTGTCCGATAAAATACTCGAAAATTCTTCACACTATAATGAGGATAATATCCGTGCCGCAATTACGGTGAAATCAAATTATTATAAAGAACTTTCCATGGTAGACAGCAAAAAGGATATTGAAAAGGAAAAATCTGAATTCATAGATTTTTGCACCTCGCAATATAAAAAGGCATCGGATGATAAACTAAAAGATTCGGCTGTATTTTCATTGATGAATATAAGAGATTATGATGCTGTTAAGGCAATTATTTTAGACCCGACTATTGATGAAGAACTAAAGGTGGCTTGTGTTTCTCGCAATCCGAAAACCTTTATTGATGTTATCAACGGTAATCCAACCAAAGAAGATGTAGAATTCATTCTTGACTGTATGGAAATTTATCCTCTGAAAGAATTAGCTGAGCCTATGAGAGAAAAACTAATATCGAACAGTGATTTTTACAGTCATAGACTAGTAAGCATGGTAGAATTTTTAGCAGCCGGCGGTGCCAAGTCAGATACAAGCAGATTTGAAGGAACACCGAATTCTAATTGGATTAAATGATAAGTGATTTTGGCTCGCGGGTTAAACCGCGAGCTTTTTATTATGCCTTAATTTTTTCGATGGCACCTTTTTCAAGGCGTGATACCTGTGCTTGCGAAATGCCAATCTCTTCGGAAACCTCCATTTGGGTTTTGCCCTGCATAAAACGGAGGGTTAAAATGTGTTTTTCGCGGCCGTTAAGGTTTTTAATGGCTTCTTTTAAAGAAATTTCATCAAGCCAGTTGCGGTCATCGTTGTTGTCGCCTAATTGGTCGAGAACAAAAATGGTATCAACACCGTCAGAATAAATCGGGTCGTAAAGGGACATTGGGTTTACAATGCTTTCAAGCGCTATTACAACCTCGCTTTCTTCAAGGTTTAACTCCTTTGCAATTTCGCTGATGGTGGGGTCTTCTTGCCGCTCGGCCATAAGTCTTTCCTTTATCTGCATTGCTTTATATGCGGTATCCTTAATTGAACGGCTGACACGAATTGCGTTGTTATCTCTTAAATAGCGGCGAATTTCTCCAATAATCATGGGAACTGCATAGGTGGAAAATTTTACCAAAAGGGAAGTATCAAAATTGTCGATAGCCTTGATTAAACCGATACATCCGACCTGAAACAAATCGTCAAGATTTTCACCTCTGCCCGTAAAACGCTGAATAACACTGAGAACAAGACGCAAGTTACCGTTAATAAGTTCTTCACGGGCGGCAGTATTGCCGTTTTGGGCTTCTTTTATAAGAGCAGTTTTCTGCGCCTCTTTCAGAAGGGGGAGTTTTGAGGTGTCTACACCGCAAATCACAACTTTATTATTATACATAAAAGCACCTCGGTAAAATTTTCTTTTCATTAAAAGTATTTACCTTGGTATCACGCTTTAATCCTTAAAAATATTTTTTGTTTCGACAAATTACACTTGCATTTGCGAAATACAGGCATTTGTTACATATTGTTAAAGTTTTAACAATTTTCTTCAAAAAATAAAGAAAATCTTAAAAAACATGTTATTTTTTTAACAATCTAATTGACATAATGAAATTAAAAGCATATAATAGGGTACATATCAATTTTAATTTCAATTTGGAGGAAATAAAAATGGCAAGAGTTTATAATTTTAGTGCAGGTCCTTCTATGCTTCCCGAGGAAGTTTTAAAGACAGCTGCTGCAGAAATGATGGAGTATGGAGAGAGCGGTCAATCGGTTATGGAAATGTCCCACCGTTCTAAAGAATATCAAGCAATATTTGATGAGGCTGAGGCTAACTTACGCGAGATTATGAATATTCCTGACACTTACGAGGTTTTATTCTTACAGGGCGGTGCTTCTACTCAGTTTGCAATGATACCTTTGAATTTAATGAATAAAAACGGCAAGGCTGATTTTATTATCACAGGTCAGTGGGCTAATAAGGCTTATAAAGAAGCTGCCCGTTACGGTGCTGCCCGTGAGGTTGCTTCTTCTAAGGATAAGACTTTCTCTTACATTCCTAAAACCACCGCTGCTGATTTTGACCCTGAGGCTGATTATGTTCATATTTGTATGAATAACACCATTTACGGCACAAAATACAATACTTTACCCGAAACCGGTGATGTTCCGCTTATCGCTGATATTTCAAGCTGCATTTTATCGGAGCCTATCGATGTTACCAAGTTTGGTATGCTTTATGCAGGTGCTCAGAAGAATGTTGCTCCCGCAGGTGTTACTATTGTTATAATTCGCAAGGATTTACTTGGCAATGCTATGGATATTACTCCTACAATGTTAAACTATGTAACTCATGCTGAAAACGGCTCCATGTTTAACACACCCCCTTGCTACACCATTTATATTGCAGGTCTTACCTTTAAGTGGATTAAGAAAATGGGCGGCTTAGAGGCTATGAAGGAATTAAACGAGAAAAAGGCTAAAATCCTTTACGATTTCCTTGATAACTCTAAACTTTTCAAGGGCACAGTTGTTCCCGAAGACCGTTCTTTAATGAACGTTCCTTTTGTTACAGGTAACGACGAGCTTGACGCTAAGTTTGTTGCAGAGTCTAAAAAAGCAGGATTTGTTAACCTTAAGGGCCACCGTTCTGTTGGTGGTATGCGTGCTTCTATCTACAACGCTATGCCTATTGAGGGTGTTGAAAAGTTGGTAGAGTTTATGAAGAAGTTTGAGGAGGAAAATATCTAATGTTTAAGATTAAAACCTATAATAAAATTTCCAAAAGCGGTCTTGAGGTATTTGACGATAAATATACCATCGGCGATGAAGTAGAAAATGCTGACGGCGCCATTGTTCGTTCTGCCGCTTTACACGATGAAGAATTTCCCGCATCTTTACAGGCCATTGCCCGTGCAGGTGCAGGTACAAACAATATCCCCATTGATAAGTGCAGTGAGCAGGGTATAGTTGTTTTCAACACTCCAGGTGCTAACGCAAATGCTGTTAAAGAGCTTGTAATTGCAGGTTTGTTTATGTCCTCTCGCCGTGTCATTTCGGGTATTGAGTGGGCTAAAACCCTCAAAGGTGAGGGCGACGCCGTTGGCAAACTTGTTGAAAAAGGCAAGGGCGCTTTTGCAGGGCCTGAAATCAAGGGCAAAAAGCTTGGTGTTATCGGTCTTGGCGCTATCGGTGTTATGGTAGCAAATGCCGCTAACCATCTTGGTATGACTGTTTATGGTTACGACCCCTATTTGTCGGTTAAATCTGCTTGGAACTTAAACCACAATGCAGTTTATATTAACGATATTAACGAGATTTTTGCTAACTGTGATTATATCACTATTCACGTGCCTCTTGTAGAGTCTACCAAGAATCTCATCAGTAAGGATACCATTGCTAAGTGTAAAGACGGAGTTAGAATTCTTAACTTCTCCCGTGCGGCTTTGGTAAACGATGCTGACCTTAAAGCAGCTTTAGAGTCAGGCAAGATTGCGGCTTATGTTACCGACTTCCCAACCGATGATGTTTTAGGTGTGGATGGTGTTATTGCTATTCCTCATCTTGGCGCTTCTACTCCTGAGTCTGAGGATAACTGTGCTTCTATGGCGGCTAAAGAACTTATGGATTACATTGAAAACGGTAACATTGTGAACTCTGTAAATCTTCCTGAGGTTACAATGCCAAGAAGCGGTGAGCACAGATTCTGTGTTATTCATAAAAATATTCCAACCATTCTAAATCAAATCACAGGTGTTATTTCCGGAGATGGTGTGAATATTGAAAACCTTTTGAATAAATCCCGTGGCGATTATGCTTATACAATGATAGATGCCGGTGCGGCTGATGTCGAAGCTGTATCTGCTCAAATTAAGGCTATTGAAGGTGTAATTAAAGTTAGAGCTATTTAATTAAATACTAACAATAAAAAAAGATGTACGAAAATTTCGTACATCTTTTTATTTTTAGAATATTGATTTAATCCAACCTAGAATTGTGAAATTGTCGGCAAACTGGAAGTTTAGGATACCGATAATAAAGATTGCAATGATTATTAATGGGAGTACATATGTTAGATAAGGTTTGAGCCAACGGGGCATTTTAAGACCTTTACCCGCATTTGCTTCTTCGAGGAAGTTATCAAATCCCCAACCCTTTTTGCTAACGCAGAAGAGAACATAAAGTAATGCGCCAAGAGGTAGACAACAGTTAGATACCAAGAAGTCCTCCAAATCCAAAACGCCCGAGCCTGAAGCGAAGGGAACAAAACTTGATAAGAGATTGAAGCCAAGTGCACAGGGGACAGAAAGAACAAATACAAGTATACCTGAAATTATACAACCTTTTATACGGCTCCAACCGGTAATTTCTCTAAGCATTGCCAAAATGTTTTCAAAAACAGCGATGATAGTAGACATTGCGGCAAAGAACATAAACAAGAAGAACAAGCTGCCCCACCAACGACCACCGGACATATTGTTAAATACAGAAGCCATTGATTGGAAGAGAAGTGCAGGGCCCGCGCCAACTTCAATATCATAGGTGAAACAAGCTGGGAAAATAATGAGACCTGACATTAAAGCCACAAA
Source organism: Clostridia bacterium (assembly GCA_017624675.1). Taxonomy (GTDB): domain Bacteria; phylum Bacillota; class Clostridia; order Oscillospirales; family Acutalibacteraceae; genus UBA737. Next base: position 97,334 of record JAGAMO010000020.1, read on the forward strand.
GGTATCAAGACCTAAAATGTTGAGAGATTCACCCATAAGTGAACGCTCTTTACCAATGTAACTGCCGAAAATCGCCATCGAGCCAATACCGAGGCTTAGTGTGAAGAAAGCTTGGTTCATCGCACCAACGACAACATTTCCGTCTATTTTGGAAAGGTCGGGCTTTAAATAGAATGTAAGACCCTCTTTTGCACCTTCGAGTGTAAAACTGTTAACAGCAAGAACAATCATGAGACCAAAGAGGGCTAGCATCATATATTTGGTGACGCCCTCAACACCCTTTTGAAGACCAAAAGAGAGAATCAAAAAGCCCAAAACAACAACAATTGCCATAAAGCCAACCATAATTAGGGGACTGCCTAACATATTGCCAAACTGTGCCGCTGAAACTTCGGTAGAAAGACCGGTCATATCGCCTTTTAAGAACTTTACAAAATAATAGAGCATCCAACCGGTAACTGAGGTGTAGAACATCATAAGCAGGAAGTTTGCAACCAACGCCATTTTTCCATGCCAATGCCATTTTTGACCGGTTTTCTGTAACTTGTGATGAATACCAATGGGACTGGCTTGACTGGCGCGGCCTAAAGAAAATTCCACTACCATAACAGGTAGACCTAAAATAAGTAAGCAGATTAGATAAATAAGCACGAAAGCGCCGCCGCCATACTGACCTGCCATCCAAGGGAATTTCCATACATTTCCGCAACCAATGGCGCAACCTGCACTAAGCAAGATAAAGCCCAAGCGGCTTCCTAATTTTTCACGTTCCATAATTTTCTCCTTTTTAAGTAATAATTATAAATATAATCTAATTATAAACGAACTGAGTCTATTGTCAATGCAGAAGTTTTATTTTGTTGCATATTGTTTACCGAAAATTCACATATTCTGGGTGAAAAAGAAATAAAATAAATATATCATAAACACAAAGGAAGTGTTTTTAATGGATAGTGAAAACAATAAGGGCGAGTTAAATGGCTTTGATTTTGTAAACGGCAAAGGCGGTTCTTACAATAAACAAAAAAATGAGATTATACAAGATGAAGTCGATAATTCGAGACAGTTTAACCAAACTTCGATAAATAATAATTCTCAAGGTAGTTATTATAATCCTAAACCTGCAAAAAAGGTTAAGAAAAAAATATATGGCTTGGGCACGGTAATTGTGTCGTCTGTTTTAGCAGCAGTGATTGGTGCGTCGGCAGGTATTGCCGTTATTTTGTCCTCGGTTACAGATAATTTCAAACCTACCGAAAAAGGGGAGACCATACTTAATAAAGTTAATATAAATGTTGACGAAGAGGCTGAAAACATTGTTGAGGCGGTAGCCCAAAAGGCAACACCATCGGTTGTTGGAATAAGAACTACCACTTCGGTTATGAGCTTTTTTGGTGGAACACAGGAGTCGTCTGGTGACGGAAGCGGCGTGATTTATTCTTCTGACGGATATATTATCACTAATTATCATGTTATTTCATCGGCTATTAACGGCAACAATGCAAAAATCACTGTATTTTTAGATTCTGCCGATTCAAACGGCTATGCCGCAACGGTTGTGGGTTATAATATTTCTTCTGACCTTGCGGTAATTAAGATAGATGCTAAAAATCTCAGTGCTGTAGAGTTTGCAAATTCCGACGAACTGAAAGTGGGTCAGTATGTTATAACAATCGGTAACCCCGGCGGTCTTGAGTTTATGGATAGTGTTACCTACGGTGTAATAAGTGGACTAAACCGCGTGGTTTCATCTGATATCGATGTAAAACTGATTCAGACCGACGCCGCTATCAACCCAGGTAACTCGGGCGGTGCTTTGCTAAACGCCAAGGGTCAGCTTGTGGGAATAAATTCATCTAAAATTGTATCCGAAGAATTTGAGGGTATGGGCTTTGCGATTCCCTCAAATACAGTGGCAGATATTTGCAAAAACATTATTGAACGCCAAAATTCTCCCGAACCTTATATTGGAATATCTATAAGTGAGCGCTACACTTCACAGGTATTAAAGCATTACGGTTTCCCAAGCGGTGCGGTTGTTTTAAGCGTGGCTTCGGGAAGTCCTGCCGAAAAAGCGGGAATTCAAAGAGGAGATATAATAACAGAATATGACGGTAAGAAAATTACCGAATATACCATTTTGGAAAATGAAATTATGAATTCTAAACCCGGCGAAAAGGTAAAGGTTAAAATTTACCGCGGAGGCGGGTATTATGAAACAGAGATAATTGTGGCTTCAAATAATGCTGTAGATTAAAACAAAACCCCGATTTCACTTGGAAATCGGGGTTTAAATTATTTAAAGAATAATGGTAATTTTTCGAGGAATATAATATCGTCGCGGTTTGCGGCTTCATCCTCTGCCAAGAAGGCACAAGCGCCAACCTCAATAGCACCGGCTTTAGCAACCAATTCTTGAACAGCCTTTAAAGATTCGCCTGTGCTTATAACATCGTCAACAATAAGAACACGTTTGCCCTTTATCATTTCAACCTCAGTTTGACCAAGGAATAAGGACTGTTCTTTTTTGGTTGTGATGGAAACCACCTTTACTTCAAGGCAATCTCTCATATAAACCTTAACGCCTTTACGGGCAACTATGTAAGGCTTGCCTGACTGTCTTGCCATCTCATAAGCAATGGGAATGCTTTTAGCTTCGGGTGTTAGAATGTAATCAAACTCAGGCACCTTTTTGAGAAGTTCCTCACTGGCTTTAACGGTGAGTTCGACATCACCGAATATGATAAAAGCGGCAATATCAATTTTATCGTTAAGTGGAAATCTTTCAAGTTGACGGGTAAGACCCGCAATTTTTAACTCATAATATTCTGACATATTAACACCTCATATTCTCAGCCTGGAGGCCAAGCTAAGTTTCTTCTTGCTAATAGATGGAAATGAATGTGGTGAACGGTCTGTCCGCCGTCAGCTCCGCAGTTGTTAACAACACGGTATCCATTTTCTAAATTTTCTTGGCGGGAAATTTTAGCAACTGCCTCAAAAACCTTGGCAATAAGTCCGCTGTTTTCGGCATTTATTTCATCAGCAGATGAAATATGCTCTTTTGGAATAATTATAGCGTGGAAAGGCGCTTTGGGGTCAATGTCCGCAAAAGCGTAGACAAATTCGTCCTCATAAATCTTTGTTGAGGGTATTTCACCCGCAACAATTTTACAAAATAAACAGTCTTTCATATATGTCACCTTATTTTAACTGAGTCTTTAAAAGTTCAGCCGCTTTGTTTAAAGCCTCATCAATTTTGTCGGCGTTCTTGCCACCTGCCATTGCGCTGTCAGGCTTGCCGCCACCGTTACCACCTGTGATTTTAGCAACCTCGCGAACAAGGTTACCTGCGTGGGCACCTGCACTTAATGCAGTCTTGCCGCAAGAAACACAGAAGGTGATTTTCTCGCCATTAACCGATGCTAAAACAGTTACCAAGTTATCGTTTTCAGCCTTTGCTGTGTCGGTCATCTGGCGTAAAGCGTCGGGCAAAACTCCGCTAAGCTTTTTGGTGGCAATTTTCAATTCGCCAACCTCTACAGCATCTTTGAGGATATCTGCTAATTTGCCTGAGGAAAGTTTGCTTTCGGCATCAGCTAATGCTTGACGGGTTTCTTTAAGCTCATTCATTATTGCGGTTGCGCGCTTGGGAGCATCTGCAGGGCTTTGAGCCTTTAAATTATCAGCAATTTCAGAAACTAATGCTTTTTGCTCTTTAAGAACTTTCAAAACATTAGCACCTGTAACTGCCTCAATTCTGCGAACACCTGCCGCAACGCTTGATTCACTTACAATGTGGAAAAGACCAAGCTTAGAGGTGTTGTCAACATGTGTACCACCGCAAAGCTCAACCGAAGTGCCTTTAGCGTTTACAACACGAACAATATCACCGTATTTTTCGCCGAACAATGCCATAGCGCCAAGCTTTTTAGCCTCGTCAATAGGCATTTCGATATTTTCAACCTCAACGCCTGAAAGAATAGCGTTGTTTACAAAATCTTCGACCTTTTCAATTTCTTCGGCAGTAAGACTTGAGAAATGGGTAAAGTCGAAACGCACAGCCCTTTCGTTTACAAGCTGACCCGCCTGTTCAACATGGGTACCTAAAACCGCTCTTAGTCCTGCCTGTAAAAGGTGGGCGGCAGTGTGGTTTCTCTTAATTGACTCACGGCGCTCGGCATTTATTACAGCCTTAACAGAGTCGTTAACGTTAATGCTACCCTTGGTAACAGTGCCAAAATGGGTAAATATTCCGTCGTTAGACTTTTTAGTATCACTTACATGGAACTCAAAACCGTTTGCTAAAATCACACCTGTATCTCCAACCTGACCGCCGCTTTCAGCATAGAAAGGAGTTTTGTTAAGAACAATAATTGCTTTATCGTTTTCGTTTACAGACAATGTGTGTTCGCCCTCAGCGATAATATCCAACACTGTAGCGTCGGTTTCGTACTCAGTGTATCCCGTAAAGATTGTAGCGGGGATATTTTCGAAGGTCAAACCGTCACTCTTCCAGCTTTCGCCGTCAGAAGCCTTACGGGCGTTACGAGCCTTAACCTTTTGGTCGTTCATAAGTTCTTTAAAGCGTTCTTCGTCAACTGTCATACCTTTTTCTTTCAAAATATCAACAGTTAAATCAAAGGGGAAGCCGTAGGTATCATAAAGCTTGAAAGCATCGTCACCCGAAAGGGTGCCGCCGTTAGCGGTAAGGGTTTCAAGCATTGAAAGACCTTGGTCAATGGTTTTGTTGAAACTTGCTTCTTCATTAACGATAACCTTAGTGATAAGTTCTTTCTTTTCAATAAGCTCATTGTAACCCGATTTGTTTTCGTTTATAACAGCTTCGCAAAGCTCAACAAAGAAAGGTCTTGCAATTCCAATAAGCTTTCCGTGACGAACAGCACGGCGGATAATTCTGCGAAGAACATATCCTCTGCCTTCGTTAGAGGGGATAATACCATCACTAATCATAAAGGTTGCTGCTCTTGCGTGGTCGGTAATAGCACGGATAGAAATATCGGTTTTTGCATCTTTACCGTATTCTTTGCCCGAAATTTCGCAAACCTTATTTAAGATGTTGCGGATAGTGTCAACCTCAAACATATTGTCAACACCCTGCATAACACAAGCAAGTCTTTCAAGACCCATACCCGTATCAATGTTCTTGGTTTCAAGCTCGGTATATGTGCCGTCGCCCATATTATTAAACTGGGAGAAAACATTGTTCCAGATTTCCATATAACGGTCACACTCACAACCGGGTTTGCAATCGGGTGAGCCACAGCCGTATTTCTCGCCGCGGTCGAAATAAATTTCGCTGCAAGGACCGCAGGGACCTGTGCCATGCTCCCAGAAGTTGTCGGCTTTGCCCATACGGACAATTCTTTCTTCAGGTACGCCTATAACATCACGCCATAAAGCGTAAGCCTCATCATCCCCCTCATAAACAGAGGGCCAAAGAAGCTCAGCGGGGATTTCTAAGGTAACGGTCAAAAATTCCCAAGCCCATTTAATAGCTTCAGTCTTGAAATAATCACCGAAAGAGAAGTTTCCGAGCATTTCAAAGAATGTTCCATGACGGGCGGTAATACCAACACGCTCAAGGTCGGGTGTGCGGATACATTTTTGACAGGTTGTAACCCTCTTAGATGGGGGAGTAACCTCGCCTGTGAAAAACTTTTTCATAGGTGCCATACCCGAGTTTATAAGTAAAAGAGATTTATCACCTTGGGGAACTAAAGGATAGCTTCCCAAACGCAAATGTCCCTTTTCTTCAAAAAATTTCAAGTACATTTCTCTTAAATCGTTAAGTGAAGTCCATTTCATAATTATACATCCTCAAATTAGAGATATTTTAACTCATATATTATAATCAAAATCTTCCTTTTTGTCAACAATATATACCTTGTTTTTTTATATAATATTACTAAAAATTGTGGTTTTTTCGTTGACATATAGGATATATAGTGGTATAATACAAGAGATATTTAGTATGTCCTTTTTTAGGCGGATGGCGACCGCTTATAAAAATCATAAATATTATCTGGGAGTGGCTATAACTTCCGTATACCTTTGATATATTTCTACTTAAAATAACAATTCAAAAGAATACTGGAGGTTACCGCCCAAAACACGGCTCCCAAGCCTTTTGGCAAATACCGTGTCTACAGAGGAGGTAAACTATGCCATATGTAATTGCAGGCGTTGCCGCTGTTGTTTTCGGTGTGCTTGGCTTTGTTTTTGGCTGGAATGGAAGACGCAAATCTGCCGAATCCACCATCCACTCGGCAGAGGATGAAGCAAGACGCATTTTAGGCGACGCTATTAAGAATGCAGAATCAAAGAAAAAAGAAGCTTTGCTTGAAGCAAAGGATGAAATCCACAATTTACGTCAGGAAACTGAGCGTGACCTTCGTGAACGCCGCAGTGAGGTTCAGCGTCAAGAACATAGACTTCAACAAAAAGAAGAATCTCTTGACCGCAAAATCGACAATTTAGAGGCTAAAGAAGAAAAATTATCCCAGCGCGCAAAGGTTATTGAAGAAAAAATTGAGGAATGCGACCGTTTAAAGCAAAGTCAGATGGATTTGCTTGAAAAAATTTCAGGTTTTTCTAAGGAACAGGCAAAGAGCCATTTACTTGAACTTCTTGACGGTGAACTGACCCACGAAAAGGCTGTTAAAATCCTTGAGGCTGAACAACAGGCTAAGGACGAGGCAGACCGCATTGCTAAGAAGATAATCGGTAGCGCAATCCAGCGTTGTGCCGCTGACCATTCTTCTGAAATGACCGTTTCGGTTGTTGCTCTTCCCAGTGATGAGATGAAGGGTAGAATTATTGGCCGTGAAGGTAGAAATGTAAGAGCCTTAGAAACCGCTACAGGCGTTGATTTAATTATTGATGATACGCCTGAAACCATAACCCTTTCAAGCTTTGACCCCGTAAGACGCGAAATTGCCCGTGTTGCACTTGAAAAACTTATTATGGACGGAAGAATTCACCCCGCAAGAATTGAAGAGTGTGTTGCTAAAGCCACCGCTGAGGTTGAGGCTATCATCCGTCAAGAGGGTGAACGCGCGATGGTTGAGTCGGACGTGCATAATCTTAACCCCGAAATCATTAAACTTTTAGGTAAACTTCGTTACCGCACAAGTTACGGTCAGAATGTTCTTAACCACTCTTTAGAAGTTTGCCATATTGCAGGTTTAATTGCTGCCGAAATGGGAGCTGACATTACTCTTGCTAAGAGAGCAGGTTTATTACACGATATTGGTAAGGCGTTAGACCACGAGCAGGAAGGCTCACACATTCAGCTTGGTGTTGAGGTTGCTAAGAAATACCGCGAAAATGATGTTGTTATCAATGCAATCCACGCTCACCACGGTGAGGTTGAACCTAAATCTATCATCGCCTTTATCATTCAGGCGGCTGACGCTATTTCTGCTGCCCGTCCAGGAGCTAGACGCGAAAATATTGAAAACTATATTAAGCGTCTTGAAAAACTTGAGGAAATCGCCAATTCCTTCAATGGTGTTGAAAGCTCCTTCGCAATTCAGGCAGGCCGTGAGGTTCGTATTATGGTTAAACCTGAGGTTGTTGGTGAGGACGAGATGGTTATTATGTCCCGTGAAATTGCTCAAAGAATCGAAAATGAACTTGAGTATCCAGGTCAAATAAAGGTTAATGTTATCCGTGAAAGCAGAGCAGTTAACTACGCTAAATAATTTGAAAGCGATAGGCAAAAAACGCCTATCGCTTTTTTATTATAGCAAGATATATACAAGAGCTAAAAGCAGCAGTCTATCCGCCTTTTCGCCGTAGAGTATAAGTAAAAGCCCCAAAATCAGTGCAGTTTCTTTATCTTTGAAGAGATTTTCAAATGGCAAGTTAATGTTATTTCTAAAAAGAAAATTTCGCTGGGGTGGAGGAGGAATCGTCTTTTTAGGGGGCGTATTAGTTGATTTGGAATTCATCTCGCGCATCTCTTTGACGGCATTTTGCCTTTGGCGTTCAAATTCGCTGTTATTCATTTTTACACCCCTTTAGTCTAAAAATTTAACATACCGCTTTCCTTAATGAGGGGCCAAAGCTCAATTATTTTTAAAAGTTTAATAGCGTTGTCCGCCTTTTGCCGTCTGGTATCGCTTAAATAGGGTTTAAGTGAATTAATAAGCCGCGTGCGGTCATTTTCTTCGTTGCCTTGAAGCTTTGAAATAATAGATAAAATTGCGCCTATGTTTTCAATAGGGGGAAATTCGCTCTCACTTTGCTTTGTTTCAGAATTATCACCCGAAAAAATTTTTTCTGCCATGCTTTTTAACTGTTCAAGACTTTCGGGATTGTTTAAAATTTCCGAAAGCTTTGCATTCAAATCATCCATTTTTACCTTTCCCTGATAACATTCTCATAATTGCCTGTGCTTCAGGACTGTTTAGCATTTTAGCAAGGGCCTCTTTGTCGGACAGCATTTTGTTTACCGTTTCTTTGTCTTTGTCCGACAGTGAAGCCATTAATTTTTTAGGGTCTTTTGTGTTTAAAATTTTCGGGTCTATGTTATTCATTTTATTCCCTCCTAAATGTACTTGTAAATAATATGAAATTATTGTAAAATATATGAAAAGAGGTGATTTAGGTGCGTATTGTGGTTATATCAGATTCTCACGGAAAAAGCGGTGCTATTGATAAAATTTTAGCTTCACAGCCTGATGCAAAGGCAGTTTTCTTTTTGGGCGACTGCGTAAGGGATATTGAGGATTTTGAGTTTTTATACAGTGATAAAACCTTTTACGCCGTGTCGGGAAACTGCGATTATAATTCTTTTTTACCCTCAACAGGTCTTGCCTCTATAGATGGAGTCAGGATATTTTATACCCACGGGCACACTTTAAATGTTAAATACACTAAAGAACATCTTCTAAAAACCTTAAAACAAAACGACTGTAAAATCGGTCTATACGGACACACACATATTTCTGATATAGTATATGAAGATGGGGTTTATTTGGTGAATCCCGGCTCGGTTTCCCGTTCGAGAAACGGTCGTGAGTCCTATGCAGTAATAGATATAACCGAAAAGGGGATAATGCCTATCATTATAACAATTTAAGTTGTTTGGCTTGACAAACTCCGCGGTCTATAATAAAATAAAATATAGTAAATTTTGGAGGTATTACTATGGCAATTTTAGTTACCGGAGGCGCTGGTTACATAGGAAGTCATACCTGCATTGAAATGCTTAATGCGGGTTATGATGTTGTGGTTATCGATAATCTTGATAACAGCAGTGCTGAATCTTTAAAGAGAGTAGAAAAAATCACAGGCAAAAGCGTTAAATTTTACAAAGAAGATGTAAGATGTAAGGACGCTTTAAGAAAGATTTTTACCGAGAATAAAATCGAGGCTGCAATTCACTTTGCAGGACTCAAGGCAGTAGGCGAATCTGTAAGAGAGCCTATTATGTATTATGATAACAACCTTAAAAACACCATTGCTTTGCTTGAAGTTATGGACGAGTTTGGCGTTAAGAAAATTGTATTTTCTTCTTCTGCAACCGTTTACGGCGTTGCTACCGAAATGCCTTTGGTTGAGGGTATGCCTTTAGGCGCAATTAACCCCTATGGCAGAACAAAATATTTCATTGAAGAAATCTTGCGTGACCTTTATGTTTCTGATAATGAGTGGTCTATTGCTTTGCTTAGATATTTCAACCCCATCGGCGCTCACAAGAGCGGTCTTATCGGCGAGGACCCCAAGGGTATTCCTAACAACTTAATGCCTTATATTTCTCAGGTTGCAGTTGGCAAACTTGAAAAGCTTCACGTTTTCGGTAACGATTATAATACCGTTGACGGAACAGGCGTTAGAGACTATATCCACGTTGTTGACTTGGCTGACGGTCACGTTAAGGCTATTGACTGGGCATTAAAGAACACTGGTTGTGAGGCATTTAACCTTGGTACCGGTAACGGCGTCAGCGTTCTTCAACTTCGTGACGCTTTCGTAAAGGCTAGCGGAATTGATGTTCCTTATGTTATTGACCCCCGTCGCCCCGGCGACCCTGATGAGGTTTATGCTAATGCCGAAAAGGCAAAGGCAGTGCTTGGTTGGGAGGCTAAACGCGGTATTGAAGAAATGTGTGAGGATACTTGGCGTTGGCAAAGCGGCAACCCCAAAGGTTATGAAGAATAATTAGTTTTGTTTTAAATAGTGAAGAGGTAAGATGTTAAAATAAGTTACTTATTACCTCTTCACTTTTACTTATTACTCAGAATATATCCGCTCGTGGCGCAGCTGGATAACGCAGCAGATTCCGATTCTGAAGAACGGGGGTTCGAATCCTCTCGAGCGGGCCAAAAATAAAGCATCGCGAAAGCGGTGCTTTATTTTATCCAAGCCGAAGGCTTGGTATGTAATCCGCGATAGCGGAATGTAATCACGCTTTAGCGTGTATGTCATCACCGCAAGGTGCATATTCGGCTTGATTACATACGCAAGTAAAGTTGCAATTACATACAATACTCCGCATTGATTACATCCACACCCACGGTGTGATTTAATGTATATGACTTAGAATATCTACTTCGTTATTCATTGCAATTACGAAAAAACTATGATATAATATAAAAGAAAAACAATGGTCTATGGATGCATACAAATGCGAATTAGTAAAATAAAAATTTTGAGGTGTTAAAATGGGAAAAAGATTACTCGGGTTTATTCTTGTGCTATCGGTTTTGTTGTTATCCTCCTGTGGTCAAAAGGAAAACAAATATTTTAAACTCAAGGGTGAATTTCAAACTTCCAAAACTTTGAAAATTGTTACCAAAGAATCTTATGAAGAGGATTGCACGGTAATAGATTACTATATATCAAATGTTGGTTTTAAAGAACATAGTATTGCGGGCGATGATAACTGTTTCGAACTTCAGAAACTTGTTGACGGAGAATGGAAAAGGGTTGGAACAAAGAACGACCATGAGTGGACTTTGGATGCTTTAATTTTAGAACCGCATCAAACAGAAGAACGACAAATAAAATTGGAAGATTATTTTTATTTACCCTTGGAAAGCGGCGAATACCGAATTGCAGTAGGCGAATATCTTTCCAATACCTTTAAAATTTCTTAGATTTATGGCTAAAAACCAACCCTTGTGGTTGGTTTTTTTGAATTTAAATGTAAAATAAACTTGACATTTTAAGACTGATGTGATAAACTTACATTGTAAAGTAAACTTTACTTTGGGAGGTGTTCGTTTGGAGAATAGGATTAAAGATTTAAGAAAAGAACTTGGAGTTACTCAAGAAGATTTAGCTTTTAAAGTTGGTGTAACCCGTCAGACAATTATTTCGTTGGAAAACGGGAAATATAACGCCTCTCTGCAACTGGCGTATAAGATTGCTAAATATTTTAACAGGTCGATAGAAGAAATATTTATTTTTGAGGAGGACTGATTATGGAATTTAAGAAAAAACTGAGGGTTAGATTATTCATAGCAATAGGGTATATTGTTTTGGGTCTTGCGATGATTATTGCTTTTAATATAATTAAGACTGAAAATAACTTTTTCTCTTCTTTTGGTTTTGCGTTGGTGGTAATCGGTATTGTTCAAATAAGAAACTACCGAATAATCACCAAAGATGAAGAAAGTATAAGAAAAAGAGAAATAGCAGAGAGTGACGAGCGCAACATTTCTATTGCGAACAAGGCTAAAAGTTATGCTTTTGCGATTTATGTAGTTGTGGCTTGTGTGTCAGTCATTTTGTTGGAAATAGCTAACAAAACCGATTTAGCTATAATTTTATCAGCTACCGTTTCTTTGCTGATTCTTGTGTATTGGATTAGTTATTTTATTATAAGGAAAAGGTCATAAAAAAGAGAACCTGTTTGACAGGTTCTCTTTTAAATTTATTCACTTCTAAGTGCTGTTACGGGGTCTTTTTTGGCGGCAATTTTTGAGGGAATCAAACCTGCGATAAATGTTAAAATCATACTGATAATAACCAAAATCACAGCGCCGTTTAAGGGAAGACTTGCCAAACCGCCAATATCGGTTACGGCTTTAATAATAGCGTTAATCGGTATCAGTAACAGCAGTGTTACGCCTATTCCTAACGCACCCGCAACAAAGCCTACAATCAAGGTTTCGGCGTTGAATACACGGGAAATATCCTTTTTGGAAGCGCCCATAGCGCGTAAAATACCGATTTCTTTTGTTCTTTCCAAAACCGAGATATAGGTTATAATACCTATCATAATTGAAGAAACGATAAGCGAAATACTTACAAACGCAATGAGAATATAACTAATGGCATTTATAATGGTTGTAACCGAGGACATCATAAGACCGATGTAATCTGTATAGGTAATTTCCTCGTTTTCATCGGCTTTCTCGTTATATTGATTTATAAGTTCTGAAATACTTTCTTTTGCCTCAAAATCTTTTGGATAAATGTTGATGGAAATAGGTTTTTTAAGGTCGGAAACACCCATAAGCTTTAGGTTGCCCTCATAGGTGGCGTCCTTGCTTTGCGCTTTCATTGAATCAACAAAAAGTTTTGTGATTTCTTCTTCGGTTTTACCCTGCTGTTTCATACCCTCAATATAACCCATATACTGTGCCTGTTGCTCGGCGGGGAGGGTAGAAATATAACCCAGAACTTGTGCATAGGTCATACTGTCATAGTTGTTTTCAAAGGGCTGACCTGTGAAAACGTTAATTTTCTCGTTGGCTTTTTGGGCCTTTACAATTTCACTGTCGTTGACCTTGGTAATCAGCTCTTCCATAAGTTCTTTTTTATAACCCACAAAACCGCTTGTTTGCTCGTTTATGGATTCTTCGGAGGGTCTAATAATACCAACAACCTTAATTTTTTCGGCTTTTTCGAGCTTAGAATTTATATACAAAGTATCGTCAGTTTTATCAATCCAAATTGGATTTACGCTATCTTGGTCGCTCTTTTGGAAATAATCGCTGTTTAAGAGAAGCTTAAACTCTAAATCAAGAATTTCATCATAAGTATATGATGTTTCCTTGGTTGGGGTTATCTTTTCGCCCTTTTTAGCTTTTTCCATCATTTCCTCAAGCTCGGAAGAATCCTTAAGACCTAAGGAATAGAGGGTATAGTCGCTGATTTGATTATTGCGGTTTACAACAATAACAACCTCGTTGTACTTTTCGGGGAATTTACCCTTAACGATTTCGTATTGTTTATTAAGAAGCTCATCGTTGTTTGTAAGCTGATGCCAAATCTCAGAGCTTGACATCATAAAACCACCGCTCATAGGAGAAGCGTTAGTATCAACATCACTGCCTAAACTTGCCATAATTTTATTAAATACTTGATTTGGGTTTATATGCTCACCGTCGCTGCTGTAAATGTTAAGGTCGGTAGCGTAAGAGTATTCAATATCGCTGACATAATTATCAAATTCATCAGTTTCCTCTAAATGCATTTTAAAGGCTTCAAGATTATTTACCGAAATACCGTTTACCATTGTTGTCATCATTTCGGTCATAATGTTGTTGGAATAAATTTTATCGGGTTGTTTTTCGCCAGTGTCTTCAACCTCACCCATAAGGTCGTCGGCAAGACCCGACATATCCATTCCGGCTTCCTCAATGGTTATGGGGTAGCTTGAAAGGGTTTCTTCCTCAACACGGTTGATATAAGCGTTAACACCGTTTGAGAGAGAAAGTATAAGCGCAATGCCTATAATTCCTATTGACCCTGCAAAAGATGTCAGGAAAGTTCTTGCTTTTTTAGTCATTAGGTTGTTGAGCGAAAGACTTAAGGCTGTGAAAAATGACATTGAGGGCTTTTTGATAATCTTTTTATGCTCTTTTTTGTTTTCTTCAGAAGAGTAGGGAGCGGTGTCAGAAATAACCTCACCGTCTAAAAGGCGGATAATTCGGGTAGAATATTCATTGGCGATTTCGGGGTTATGTGTAACCATTACAACAAGGCGGTCTTTGGCAATTTCCTTTAAAAGCGCCATGATCTGCACAGAAGTTTCACTGTCAAGCGCACCTGTGGGTTCATCGGCAAGAAGAATATCGGGGTTGTTAACTAACGCGCGGGCAATAGCCACTCTTTGCATTTGACCGCCCGACATTTGGTTAGGCTTTTTGTTCACTTGGTCAGAGAGACCAACTTTATCTAGTGCTTCAAGCGCTCTTTTCTTGCGCTCTGCTTTAGAAACACCCGAAAGTGTGAGTGCTAACTCGACATTTGAAAGCACACTTTGGTGGGGGATTAGGTTATAACTTTGGAAAATGAAGCCTATGGTATGGTTTCGGTAAGTATCCCAATCTCTGTCCTTATAAAGCTTTGTGCTTTTGCCGTTGATTATAAGGTCGCCGTCGGAATAGCGGTCAAGTCCGCCGATAATATTAAGCAAGGTTGTTTTTCCGCAACCCGACTGTCCGAGTATGGCAACAAATTCGTTGTCACGAAATTCAATATCAACGCCTTTTAAAGCGTGAACGGCTGTATCACCTAAATAATAATCCTTTTTAATGCCTACAAGTTTCAGCAATAATACCATTTCCTTTCATAGGGTTTTCTATATTTTACCACAAATTTGTTTACAAATTATGAATATTAAGAATTTTTTACTTTAAAAACATTGAAAAAGTAATGAAACAGTGCTAAAATGACATATAATTAAGAGAATTTTTAAAAGGGGGAGTATGTATGTTGGAAAAAATCTTCAAAAAGATGACTGTTTATATGTCTCTTTTATTGGCAATTTCTATTGTAATCACTCTATTTTGCATACCCTCCGCTAAATATACCGAGGAGTTTATTGATATTTTCGGAGCAAAAGCTATCGCCGAGAATATTAAGAATATGGAGCTTAATATGACCTCGGTGGTTTATGCCAAAAATTATGACGGAGAGTGGGAGGAATACCACCGAATTCACGGCGAGGAAAACCGCCTTTGGGTTAGCATTGATAAAATGCCAAAGGACCTTATTAATGCTTTTATTGCTATTGAGGATGAAACCTTTGAAAAACATTCAGGCATTAACTGGAAAAGAACATTAGGCGCTATAGGCAATATGTTCTTCAAGTTTGACGATACCGAATTTGGCGGTTCGACAATCACCCAACAGTTAATTAAGAATGTTACGGGCGATAAGGGTAGAAATGCCACCAGAAAAATGAGGGAAATTGTCCGCGCTCTTATAATTGACAAAAGGCTTAGTAAAAAGCAGATTTTAGAGGCATATTTAAATACTATTGCTCTTGGTAACGGTATATGCGGCGTTCAGGTTGCGGCTAACTATTATTTTAATAAAGATGTTAGCGAACTTGATTTGGCCGAGTGTGCTACAATTGCGGCTATCACTAAAAATCCGTCGAGATATAACCCTGTTACAAACATAGAGGAAAATAAAAAACGCCGTAGTGTTGTTCTTGAAAAAATGGCGGAGCATAGCTTCATAAGTGTGAATGAAATGTTGGATGCTTTTGATGCCGAAATAAGTATTGATAATTCTCAAAAAGAAACGCTCGACCCCGAAATCAACGACTATTTTATTGACACTCTTATACAGCAGGTCATAGAGGATTTAATGGAAAAATATGACTGCTCTGAAAATATAGCTTCTACAATGCTTTATAACGGTGGTTTCAAGATTTATGCAACCGTTAATGCTGATGTTCAGCAAAAGATGGAAAAAGTATATGAAAATGTAGACCGATATTTTTATCTAAAAGGCAAAAACCTGCAGGGCGAAAGGGTACACGCCCAGTCGGGTATGACCATAATGGATTACAACGGCGGTATTGTAGGAATTGTTGGCGGTGCGGGAGAAAAAACCGTTAACAGAGGACTTAACCGTGCTTATAATATTCCCCAACAACCCGGCTCTACTATGAAGCCGATTGGCGTTTATGCCTTGGCAATAGAAAATGATTTAATTCATTATTCTTCAAAAGTGGTGGATAAGCCAATACCTCATTACACACCTGATGGGAAACCCGGTCCTAAGGAGTGGTATGGATATTATAAGGGTCTTATGACGGTAGATTATGCTATCAGGAAATCTGCTAATACCATACCTGTCATACTTTTACAGGAATTAGGGGTAAAGGAATCGTATAATTTCTTAACTAAAAAATTAGGACTTAAGTTTCTAGTTAAGGAGGATAAGAATTTATCTTCATTAGCACTTGGTGGTTGTTGTTACGGAATGACGCCCACCGAATCTGCAGCCGCTTATGCTATATTCGGTAATGGGGGTGTATACCACACACCCACAACCTATACCAAAATTGAGCGTGTTAGCGGTGAGACTGTTTTGGAATATAAATCCAAAGGCAAACAAGTAATAAGTCCTGAAACCGCTACGATTATGAACCGACTTTTACAAGGTGTTGTTTACGGCAGTGAAGGAACAGGTGGCGGCATTGCGGGTTACAGCGGAATGAAAGCCTACGCCAAAACAGGTACTTCGAGTGAGTCTAACGACCTTTGGATGGTTGCGGGTACTCCTTACTATGTTGGCTCGGTTTGGTACGGCTTTGATTTGCGTCAGACTGTACACAGCACATCGGCTGCGGCGACCATTTGGCGCGATGTTATGCGAGATGTTCACAGACCTCTTAAAAACAAGGATTTCACATACAGTGAAAATGTTGTGATGCGAGGCTCAGGTTATTACAAAAAAGGCACAAATCCCGATAATTTAACCCTTTATCAAGGCGAAACCAGTTCTGTGGAGTCGACAGAATCGGTTGTTTCTTCTGTGGAAAGTCAGCCTGTTTCTTCGAATACACAAAGTGGTGCGGCGGTTTCATCCAAACCGCCCGAAAGCAGCGGCGAAAGCTCGGTGAATTCTTCACAAAACAGTAGTGAGCAAAACAGTTCAAGCTCCGATAATTCCTATGTTTCTTCCAATCAGTCAGATAATTCAACCCCCGGTTCTTTGGGAGATACTGAAACGGGAACTGACCCTGAAACGCCTCAAGAACAGAACGCAAATATAAGAACAGAGTGATTAATAAATCGGTCCTTTTCAGACCGATTTATTTTTTGCAAAAAAAGGTAATATACTATTGAAAAAACAAGGGTTTTGTGGTATCATTTAATAGAATATATATTTAGGGGTGAGCTAAATGTCAAATAACCGTCCAATAGGTGTTTTTGATTCGGGTTTAGGCGGATTAACGGTTGTTAAAGAACTTAATAAATTGCTTCCCTTTGAGGATATTGTCTATTTTGGAGATACGGGTCGTGTTCCTTACGGAAACAGGAGTATTGATACAATAAAAAGATATGCTGCAGAGGATGAGAATTTCCTTTTGAGTCAAGATGTTAAGGCAATTATTGCCGCTTGTGGAACGGTCTCATCGGTGGCGACTGATGTTTCGAAAAAGCTTCCGATACCTTTTTTTGAGGTTGTGTCCCACGCATCAAAAATGGCTTGTGAAACAACCGTCAACAAAAAGATTGGTGTTATAGGAACATCCGCCACCATAAAAAGCGGAAAGCATAAAGAGTATATTTTAAAATTTTTGCCCCATGCTGAAATTGTTTGTCAGAGTTGTCCGCTTTTTGTTCCCTTGGTTGAAGAAGGGTGGTATTCTGCTGACGATATTGTTGTTGAGGAAACCATTAAACGCTATTTGGAACCCATGATAAAAGCAGGGGTTGACACTTTGATTTTGGGTTGCACCCATTATCCCGTGCTTGAAGATGCTATTTCAAAGGTCTTGGGAGATGGTGTTAAGCTTATCAATGCAGGTACTGCCACTGCAAAAGCTGTTTTAGAGTTTTTAGAAAAAGAGGATATGCTTAAAGGCGAAGGTCAAGGTAACATAGATTTCTTTGTGAGCGATAAGGCCGATTCTT
This sequence comes from Clostridia bacterium, assembly GCA_017624675.1. Taxonomy (GTDB): domain Bacteria; phylum Bacillota; class Clostridia; order Oscillospirales; family Acutalibacteraceae; genus UBA737. The sequence continues at coordinate 115,198 of JAGAMO010000020.1, forward strand.
TCAGACATCAGGCGTCAATTCTTTTAGGCAGAGAAATTGATGATAGTAAGGTGAAAACAGTAAGCTTATGATAAAGGATGTTATAATCACAGTCAAAAGCGTTCAGGCAATTGATTCTGATGCCGATTCGGTAGAACTTACAACCGAAGGTGAATTTGGTGTAAAAGACGGAAAATACTTTTTGTCTTATGAAGAGGGTCAGTTAATGGATTCTGCCTCGGTTAAGACAAAAATGTTTATAAATTCTCAAAAATCAATTGTGTTGACCCGAAGCGGTGACATAAACAGCAGAATGGAAATAGAAGAAAACATTAGAAATAATTGCTTTTATTCCACACCTATTGGTGAATTGAGTTTAGGTATCCACGGTGAAAAGGTTAATGTCGATTTGAATGAGAACGGTGGAAAAATTAAATTGGTTTATACTATTGATTCCGATTTAAAGCTTGTCAGCCGAAATGAAGTAGAAATTACAGTTAAAGAGGTATAAAAATGTCAGTAATTGTAGATGCGTCAAAAGAACAAATCAAAAATATTATAGTAGCATCGGCTAAGTTGGCTATAGAAAAGGGTGAATTGCCTGAGGCCGAGCTTACCGATTTTACAATAGAAATTCCCGCCAACCGTGACCACGGTGATTACGCCGTAAATGCGGCAATGGTTTGGGCAAGGGCTTTTAGAAAAGCACCAAGACAAATTGCGGAAATTTTGGTTAATAATTTAAATACTGAGAACACCTATGTTAAGTCTTGTGAAATTGCGGGTCCGGGATTTATCAATTTCTTTTTAGAGGACACTTATTATGCTGACATTGTAAAAGATGTTATCGAAAAGAAAGAAAATTACGGCAAAAGCAATTTTGGTGACGGCAAAAAGGTTTTGGTTGAGTTTGTTTCTGCCAACCCCACAGGACCTATGCATATCGGTAACGCCAGAGGCGGCGCTTTGGGTGACTGCTTGGCGGCTGTTTTAGAGGCAGCAGGCTACTATACCGAGCGTGAATTTTATATAAACGATGCGGGTAACCAAATTAACAAATTCGGTCTTTCCCTTGATTTAAGATATTTGCAGTTATATACCGAGGGTGTTGAAATGCCTGAGGATTCATATCACGGTGAGGATATTATAAACCACGCCAAGGCTTTTGCCGAAATTCACGGTGACAGTTTTGTAGCAAAGAGCGAAGAGGCAAGACGCAAGGCGCTTGTTGAGTTTGCGTTGCCTAAGAATATTGAGGGTCTTAAAAACGACCTTGCTAAATACAGAATCACCTATAATACTTGGTTTAAGGAAAGTTCACTTCACAACAGCGGCGAAACCGCTAAAATAATCGAGCTTTTAAAGCAGAGCGGTTACACCTATGAAACCGAGGGTGCACTTTGGTTTAAAGCAACTGAATTTGGCTGTGATAAAGACTTTGTTCTTGTTCGTGCTAACGGCGTTCCAACCTATGTTGTGCCTGATATTGCATACCATTATAACAAGCTTGTAACCCGTGGCTTTGATAAGGCAATTGATGTTTTGGGTGCTGACCATCACGGATATGTTCCACGTCTTAAGGCTGCACTCACAGCGCTTGGTGTTGATGCGGACAAGCTACATGTTGTTTTAATGCAGATGGTAAGACTTGTGCGTGACGGCGAGGTTATTAAAGCCTCTAAGCGTTCGGGCAAGGCGATAACCTTGGTAACTTTACTTGACGAAGTTCCAATTGATGCGGCAAGATTTTTCTTTAATTTGCGTGAGCCTAACAGCCATTTCGATTTTGACCTTGATTTGGCGGTTAACGAGTCTAACAGCAACCCCGTTTACTATGTTCAATATGCTTATGCTAGAATTTGCAGTATTATAAGAAATCTTGAAAGCGAGGGTATTTCTTTAAGAGATTGTTCACAAGCTGAACTTGTGAAACTCTCCGCCGCTGAGGAAAAGGAACTTATAATTCATATTTCAGGTCTTACAAACGAAATTATTGCTTCTGCAAAAGCATATGACCCTGCTAAAATTACCCATTATGTTGAGGATTTAGCAACCAAATTCCATAAGTTCTATTCTGCTTGTAGAGTAAAGGGCGAAGACGAAGGTCTTATGATGGCAAGACTTACTCTTTGCAAGGCCACTGCAGTTGTTATCAAGAATGTACTCGACTTACTTAAAATCGAGGCTCCCGAAAAGATGTAGAGGATGTTGAAAATGAAAAAACCAAGCCTTAATCTTACAATGATAATGGACCTTTATGAACTCACTATGGCTAACGGTGTGTTTGGTAGTGATATGAAAGATACCATAACATATTTTGATATGTTCTTCCGCCGTGTGCCCGATAAGGGCGGTTATGCCATTATGGCGGGACTCGAACAGCTTATCGAATATATGAATAACCTCGAATTTACCGACGAAGATATAGAGTATCTCACATCTTTAAATCTTTTCAGACCTGAGTTTATTGACTATTTGAGAGATTTTAAGTTTACTTGCGATGTTTGGGCTGTTCCTGAGGGTACTGTAATTTTCCCACACGAGCCTATTGTTACTGTCAGAGGTCCTATTATGCAGGCTTTAATGGTAGAAACAATGTTGCTTGTTACCATTAACCATCAGTCCTTGATTGCCACAAAAGCAAATCGTATTGTAAGAGCGGCTGCGGGTAAACCTGTTATGGAGTTCGGCGCCCGTCGTGCTCATGGACATGGCGCATCTTACTATGGTGCGAGAGCGGCTATAATCGGCGGTTGCACAGGTACCTCTTGTTTGCTTACCGCTAAAGATTTTGGCGTTAAAGCAAGTGGTACAATGGCACACAGCTGGGTGCAACTTTTCCCCGATGAATACACCGCTTTTAAAACTTATGCTGAGGAATATCCTGATAGTTGTATGCTTCTTGTTGACACATACAATGTTATTAAATCGGGTATACCTAACGCTATTAAGGTGTTTGACGAGGTATTAAAGCCTTTAGGTAAACGCCCCGTTGGTGTTAGAATTGATAGCGGCGATATTACCTATATTTCCAAAAAAGCCCGTAAAATGCTTGACGATGCAGGTTATCCCGACTGTAAAATTTGTGTTTCTAACTCTTTGGACGAACATCTTATTCGTGATATGATTTTCCAAGGCGCTCAGGTTGACAGTTACGGTGTTGGCGAACGCCTTATAACTGCTTCTAGCGAGGCAGTTTTCGGCGGTGTTTACAAGCTTTCTGCAGTTGATAAAAACGGTGAAATTATACCTAAAATTAAGATTAGCGAAAACGATGCTAAGATTACAATCCCAGGTGTTAAGATTCCGTGGCGTCTTTATGACAGAAAAACAGGCAAAGCTATTGCCGATGTAATTACTATGGGTCACGAAAAGATTAACAGCAGTGAGCCTTATGAAATTTTTGACCCCAATCACACTTGGAAACGCAAGGTTGTAACTGATTTTGTAGCCTTAAAGCTTCAGGCTAAAATTTTCGAAAACGGCAAACAGGTTTATGATTGTCCCACAGTTAAGGAAATTTCCGACTATAGAAAACAGCAGGTTGATTCTATGTGGGATGAGGTTACAAGATTTGAAAATCCCCATACCTACTATGTTGACCTTTCGGAAGAGTTATGGCAGCTTCGTCAAGACCTTTTAAATAAACACAGCAAATAATAGGAGTTAAAAATGAAAAGAATATTAGCTTTAACATTGGCACTTATGTTTGTATTTTGTTTGACAGGCTGTAAAGACTCAAAAACAAACAAAAAGAACAGTGTTGATATTGAATATTACGCTAAGTTAGGTCAAATGCCCGAAAATGAAATCACCTTGGGAACAAAACCCGAAGAGGTAAAAACTATTTTGGATAAAAGGGTAAATGAGTCTGACGATTCCCACGAACACGGCGGTTACAATGTGATTGAGGGAGAAAATAATGTTCTTATAGAGGAAGGCGCATACGATTATTACTATAAAAAAGCCGAGCCTGAAAATGGAGTAGGATATATCATTTCCTACGGCGAGGCCTTTGGTTTTAAAACAGGGGAAATTATAGTAGAAATGGAAGAAGCCTTAAAGACTTATGATGTTAAAAAAGAAAAGGCTACCGAATCAAACGCATTTTTCTTTATAGGCGACTATAATAATGCGCAGGTTTTGAAAATCGAATTTGAGAAAAACACAGTTTTGTTCTTATTTGAAAATAATGCCCTTTGCGCAACAGCAATTTATCGAAACGATTTTTAGGAGTTTTAAATGTCAGAATTCAATGAAACAGCGGTAAGGTTACCGCTTTTAGCCCTTAGAGGTTTGGTGGTTTTCCCAAAAACCGTAGCCTCCTTTGATGTGGCAAGAAAAAAATCCTCCAACGCTTTAAAGGCGGCGATGGATAGAGACCAACTTTTATTTGTGGCGACTCAAAAGGACTTTTATAAAGAAGAGCCCGATGAGAAGGATTTATACGAAATTGGAACTGTTGTTAGAATAAAACAGGTTTTAAAGGTTTCGGATAATGTTATAAAGGTTTTGGTTGAAGGTCTTTACAGAGCGAAGAGACTCACCTTTAAAAACGGTACACACTATTTGGTTGCCGATGTTTTAAAGTGCGAAGAAAAGGAAATTACTAACCGCGAGGTTTATAAAGAAAGCCTTTTAAGACGCATTAAAACCCGTTTTAAGTCTTATGCCGCAGTACTTCCTAATATTGCACCCGATGTTTTAATGACGGTTGAAAACGGCAGTGATATCGGCTTTTTGTGTGATTATATCGCATACAATGTTCCCGCACCTTTTGATGACAAACAGTATGTTTTAGAACAAACCTCGGTTTCTAAGAGAGCTAAAATTTTACTCCAGATGCTTCAAAAAGAGCGTGAAATTACCGAAATTGACCGCAAAATAAACGAAAAAACAAGAGCCGCTCTTGACGAGGCTCAAAAGCAGTATTACCTTAGAGAACAAATGAAGGTAATAAGCACCGAGCTTTATGGCGACGATTCTGCTGACGAAATTGACGAGTATTATGCTAAATTAAATAAGCTAGAGGCTGAGTCAGAAGTTAAGGACGCAATTTCCATACATATTTCTAAGCTTTCTAAAATGCCCCAAGGTTCTCACGAGGGAACGGTTGAGCGAAATTATCTTGATATGTGTTTGGCGCTTCCTTGGAAAAAAAGCACACCTGTTTTTTCTGACCTTGTAAAGGCAGAGAAAATTTTAAACCGTGATATTTACGGTATGCAAAAGGTAAAAGAGCGAATTTTAGAGCTTTTGTCGGTGTTTAAACTCTCGGGCGAAATTAAGGGACAAATTATTTGTCTTGTGGGTCCTCCAGGTGTTGGTAAAACCTCTATCGGCAAAACCATTGCCGAGTGTATGGGCAGAAAATTTGCCCGTATTTCCTTGGGAGGTGTTCACGACGAGGCAGAGATTAGGGGACACAGAAAAACCTATATCGGCGCTATGCCCGGTAAGATTATAAATGCTTTGAAACAAGCGGGGTCTTCTAATCCGTTGATACTTTTGGACGAGGTTGACAAGCTTGGAAGTGACTATAAGGGAGACCCGTCTTCGGCGCTTTTAGAGGTTTAGACCCCGAACAAAACGCAACCTTTGTGGACCACTATCTTGAAATACCCTTTGATTTAAGCAAGACACTTTTTGTGGCAACTGCAAATACTCTTGATACAATTCCCGCACCCTTGCGTGACAGAATGGAGATTATTGAACTTTCTTCTTACACAAGAGAGGAAAAATTCAACATTGCTAAAATTCACTTAGTTCCAAAACAACTTGAACGACACGGAATTAAGAAAAGTCAGCTTAAAATTACCGACGATGCACTTTACGGCTTAATTGATTTTTATACAAGAGAGTCGGGCGTTAGAAAGCTTGAGCGCAGTGTTGCTTCTCTTTGCCGCAAGTCTGCTAAAATATTGGCAAACGGTGAAAGGAAAAGGGTTACTGTAGGTGCTGACAGTCTCGAAAAAATGCTTGGTAAACGCAAGTATAAACCCGAAGTGATTTTGCCTCAGGACGAGGTTGGAATTATTAACGGACTTGCATGGACTTCGGTCGGCGGCGAGATTATGCAGCTTGAAATTGCCTCTATGAAGGGAACAGGCAAGACTGAACTTACAGGCTCCCTTGGAGATGTTATGAAGGAATCTGCAAGAGCGGCAGTTAGCTTTGTTCGTGCTAATGCCGAAAAATACGGCATCGACCCCGATTTTTATAAGGAACAGGATATTCATATCCACGCTACCGAAGCGGCTGTTCCAAAGGACGGACCCTCGGCCGGTGTAACCATTACTACGGGTCTTATTTCCGCTTTGACCAACCGCCCTGTAAGGCGTGATGTTGCTATGACGGGAGAGGTCACCATAAGAGGCAGAGTTTTGCCTATTGGCGGACTGAAAGAGAAAACCATGGCGGCATTCACAGGCGGAGTTAAAACCGTGTTTATCCCAAAAGCTAACCTTCCCGATTTGGATGAGGTTGATGCAAAGGTAAAAGAAAACATTGAGTTTGTCCCTGTTGAATATGTCGGCGAAATTATTGACAAGGCGTTACTTCCTTTAGAAAACAATTCAAAGGAAGAATGGAAAATTGGAAACGAGGTAGTGGTTTCAAGCAGTGTGAGACCTACCTTGAGGTGAGTTATGAATTTTAACAATGCAAGTTTTGAAAAAGCCTTTGGCACAGCGGAGCAACTAGATGTTTCAAATCTGCCCGAAATTTGTTTTTCGGGCAGGTCAAATGTTGGTAAATCTTCTCTTATAAATAAGGTTTTAAACCGCAAATCCATTGCCCGCGTAAGCTCAAAACCCGGCAAAACGGTAACTATCAATTTTTATAAGGTTGATACGGTTCGTCTTGTGGATTTACCGGGTTACGGCTATGCTAAGGTGCCCTTTAGTGAGCGTACCCGTTGGTCGGATTTGATGGAAAGTTATTTCGGCTCTGGCAGAAATATTAAGATGGTTTTTCAGCTTATTGATATGCGCCATCCCGCTACTGATTTTGATATTTCAATGCTTGAATTTTTAAGACATTACGAAATGCCTTATACAGTTGTTTTAACAAAATCAGATAAACTGAATAAAGGCGAAACCGAGGAAAGACTAAGGCTTATAAGGGAAGAATTAGGCCACTTGGGTGAAAATGTCGAAATTATTCCTTTTTCAGCAACAAAGGGCAACGGAGCCGAAAGAATAAGGGAGATTATAGAAAACATTTAAAAAGTTGACAATTTGGGTTGTCAATGCTATAATATAGTGGTTAAAAAGCTAAGATAAAGACAGGCTGACGTTTTATAAGGTGCAAAGAGAGTCGCAGTTAGGTGAGAGTGCGGTCATACATAAACGGCAGTAACACTTTGGAGCTTCAAACTGAAAGGATGTTAAATCTTATTAGGGGCGACGGGTTTCGGCACGTTAAGTCGATGGTGAGTGACCGATTTTTATCGGTAATTTAGGTGGCACCGCGGATACTAGCGTTTATTCGTCCTAATGTTATTAGGATAATAAGCGCTTTTTTTAATTTTTAAGAGGTGATTTTAATGAAACATATCGATATTATCGATATCTTTGAGAAAAAGGAACTTATAGGAACAAAGGTTACTGTTTGCGGTTGGGTTAGAACCTCCCGTGACTCTAAAAATATGGCTTTTATTGAGCTTAATGACGGTACTTCTTTGAAGCATCTACAAATTGTAATTGACAAGGCAGAGCTTTCTGATATAAGTGATTTTATGAAGCTTGGCACATCTTTAAAGGTTGAGGGAACTTTGGTTAACTCTGCCGTTGCCGAGGATTCTGTGGAAATTAATGCTGAAAATATTGTAATGCTCGGTGAGTGTCCTCCTGAGTATCCTTTACAGAAGAAAAGACACACTTTGGAATATTTAAGGACTATCCCTCATTTGCGTGTAAGAACTAACACCTTTAATGCGGTATTCCGTGTTCGCTCGGTTGTTTCTGCCGCAGTTCACGAATTCTTCCAAAGCCGTCATTTCACATATATCCACACTCCCTTAATCACTGCAAGTGACTGTGAGGGTGCAGGTGAGATGTTTAAGGTTACTACCATTGGTTACAGTAACGAATATAAAAACGAGGAAGACTATAACGCTGACGATTTCTTTGGCCGTCGTGCCGCTTTGAGCGTTTCGGGTCAGCTTGAGGGCGAGGTTGCCGCTATGGCAATGGGTAAGATTTACACCTTCGGCCCCTCTTTCAGAGCTGAGAAGAGTAATACACCACGCCATGTTGCTGAATTCTGGCACGTTGAGCCTGAGGTTGCTTTTGCCGAGCTTCCCGACATTATAGAAATTGCCGAGGATATGATTAAATATATCATCAAGGCAGTGCTTACAAAATGCCCTGAAGAAATGAAGTTCTTCAATGCTCATTTTGAAAAGGGTCTTATCGAAAAGCTTGAAAATGTTATAAATAACGATTTTGCAATTATGACCTATACCGAGGCTATCGAGTTATTAAAGAAATCGGGCAAAGATTTCCAATATCCCGTTGAATGGGGCTGCGATTTGCAGACCGAACACGAAAAATATATTTCTGAAGAAATATGCAAGAAGCCTGTTTTCTTAACCGATTATCCCAAGGAAATTAAGTCTTTCTATATGAAGCAAAATGCTGACGGCAAGACTGTTGCCGCAACCGACTTGCTTGTTCCCGGTGTGGGTGAAATCATCGGTTGCAGTGAGCGTGAGGCTGATTTAGATAAGCTTTTAGAGGCTATGGAAATTAGAGGTATGACCTTAGAGGATTACGAGCACTATATTGCTCTTCGCCGTTTCGGTTCCGTTCCCCACAGCGGATTTGGTTTAGGTCTGGAAAGAATTATTCTTTATATCACAGGTATGCAAAATATCCGCGATGTTATTTTGTATCCCAGAACAGTGGGAAGTATCTATTAATCGGAGTTGATATAAGTGTTAAAATACACATCAAAGCTTAGCGATTTTGAAACGCAAAAGGCTATATCCTTAATTAAGGATAAATTTTCAACCGAGCTTTGCGACTGCCTTGATTTAACAAGGGTTACAGCCCCTTTGTTTGTTAAAACTGAGAGTGGTCTTAATGACAATTTAAATGGCGTTGAGCGCCCTGTTTCCTTTGATATTTTGGAAACAGGGGAGATAGCTGAGGTTGTACATAGCCTTGCAAAGTGGAAACGCTTGGCGCTCCATAAATACGGATTCCCAATGCATATGGGACTTTACACCGATATGAATGCTATCAGACGCGATGAGGAATGCGATAATATACATTCTATATATGTTGACCAGTGGGACTGGGAAAAGATTATCACTGCTGAGGATAGAAACGAGGAATATTTAAAAGCGACTGTAAGAAGTATTTTCTGTGCTTTAAAAAGAACTGCCGAGGCTGTTTGCAAGGAATATCCTCAAATTGAGAACTACTTGCCCGAGCAGATTGCTTTTGTTACATCGCAGGAGCTTTTAGATAAATATCCCAACTTAACTGCCAAACAACGTGAATATGAGGCTGTTAAGGAATACGGCGCAGTTTTCATTATGCAAATCGGCGGTCGATTAAGTAATGGGGAAAAGCACGACGGCAGAGCTCCCGACTATGACGACTGGACTTTGAACGGAGATATTTTGTTATACAATAAGGTGCTTGATTCTGCTTTTGAAATTTCCTCAATGGGAATAAGAGTTGACCGCGAGGCATTGATTAAGCAGTTAAAGGCAGAAAACGCTGAGGATAGAGCAGAATTTGAGTTCCATAAATTGTTGCTTAACGGTGCGTTACCTTTAACCGTGGGCGGCGGAATCGGTCAGTCAAGACTTTGTATGTATTTGTTACAAAAGGCTCACGTTGGCGAAGTTCAGGTATCTATCTGGCCCGAAAAGGAAATTGCAAAGTGCAAGAAAATGGGAATTAATTTGCTTTAGAGAGTGAAATTATGAAACTAAAATATAATTTTGTTACTAACTTTGTTGCAGGCAAAACAGTTGCGGTAGCTGTGGGGGAGAGTGCTGAAAAATTCAGCGGATTTATGAAAATGAACACCACAGCCGCAAAAATATTCGAGTTTTTAAAAGAAGAAACCTCTAAAGAAGAACTTGTTTTAAAACTTAAAGAAATTTACCCTGACGAAACCGAGGCTACTTTAAAAGAGAGTGTAGATAGCTTCGTTGCTGAACTTCAAAAAGCCGGAGTGCTTTGCGATGATTAACAATATTGAAGAAGTTCTTAAAACCGAGGATATTGCTATCAGCGGTTTTGAGGGAACAAGTATGTTGCCGATGCTAAGACAGGGCAAGGATAGGGTTGTTATTGCGAAGTGCGGTGGCAAACTTAAACTTCACGATGTCCCCCTTTATAAGTCGAGTGATAACAAATATGTGTTGCACCGAATTATAAAGGTTAAGCCTGACGGTTATTTAATTAGAGGTGACCATTTATACAATAATGAGTATAATGTGACCGACAATGATATAATCGGTGTTTTAAAAGCTTTTTACCGTGGAGACAAGCTTATTGACTGCACAAATAAAGGCTACCGACTTTACATTTGGTATATAAGATTAAGTTATCCTTTAAGATATTTGTGGTCTGAGTTTGTAAAGCCTAAATTATGGTCTTTGAAGCAAAAAATCAGGGGCAAATAATTTTTCAAAAACTTTAAAAAAAGTATTGCAATTTAGAAGTGTTTGTGTTATTATAGGTTTTGCGTGAGTCGGCGTGTGCTGACTTGTTACTATTTATTTGGAGGTGTCATGATGCCGAATATTAAATCTGCTAAGAAAAGAGTGCTTGTAAGCAAAGCAAACTATGAGCGTAACAAGGCTTATCGTTCTGATTTAAGAACTGCTATCAAAAAGGCTGATGCCGCTATCAACGCTAAGGCTGACGATATGGCAGCTGTTGTAGAGGTTGCTGTTCAAAAAATTGATAAGGCAGCTTCCAAGGGTATTATTCACAAGAATAATGCTGCAAGAAAGAAGTCTGCAATCGTTACCCGTTTCAACAAAGCTAACGCTTAATTTTTGTAAAAGAATTAATGACCGTTGCAATCATAAAAACTGTAACGGTCTGTTTGCTTTAATTATTAATTTTTCTCAAAATTTGCTTGACAACTAAAGGCATTTATGTTATAGTGTTTAGGCGCTGAAAATGCTGGTGTAGCTCAGTTGGTAGAGCAGCTGATTTGTAATCAGCAGGTCGGGGGTTCGAGTCCGTCCACCAGCTCCA
>JAGAMO010000021.1 GCA_017624675.1 Clostridia bacterium
TAGAAGTTATCAACAATTCTTAAGTTTTCAAAACTGCTCATAATAATACTCCTTTTATATTTATTTTAATAATAAACCGATGATGGATGACAGTTCTTCGAAGGGCTTGCCCTCAACTGTCCAGGTAAGCAGCGCGTCTGCAATAAACTCGGCAAGGAAGCCCTTGTTTTCTGCTCCGGAGTTATCACATATGGGTAAAATGATTTCGGCAAGCTGCTGTCTAAGTTGCTTATGTCTTTCGCTGAAAACCGTGGCAAACACCTTTGCGGCATCGATATCTGAAAACAAAGCCTGATGTTTTTGCATGAAGCTCAGCAAGGAAACGTAAATTCCTTTTAAAACCACATTACCGTCGGTTGAAGAATGGCTTTTCATCTCTTTCAAGCACTCGCGCCAATCCTCCAGCATAAATGTGGCAATCAACATATCTTTCGACTGAAAGTAATTATATACCGTGCCGACACCGAGACCGCAAGCGTTGGCCACCGAACGAATGGTGGTTTTGCTGTAACCCTGTAAGCGTATCTGTTCTTTGGCGGTCTCCAGCAAAAGTTCCCGTACATTTTCTATAATTTTCGGCATTCATAACCTCCTCTTGATTTTTATGAACTTGTTCATTATAATTATAATAGCATGATAAAATTTTGTCAATAAAAAGGATAACGATATGAATAACTTTGCAAACAAAAGAAAACGCAGAATTATACGATGGCTTGTATCGGTCATTGTGATTATAGCAGTGATCACAGGTGCTGGTGCAATTTATGTAAATGATTATTACCGTGCAGATTCTAATGCGATAACAACTTTTGCCACCTCAAATACTGTATTCACAGAAACGCTTGATAAAAGAACTGTTGTATATGCTCCCGAAAAGGCAAAGACCGGCTTTGTTTTTTATCCGGGTGGCAAAGTAGAGTATACTGCATATGAGCCGCTTATGAAGGCGTGTGCCGATAAAGGTATCTTATGTGTACTGATAGAAATGCCTTTTAACTTAGCAGTACTTGATATGAATGCTGCCGAAGGCATTATGAGTAGGTATCCTGAGATTGAAAATTGGTATATCGGCGGTCATTCGCTTGGCGGTTCCATGGCGGCATCATATCTATCAAAAAATGTTGATGAATTTGAAGGTCTTATCTTGCTCGGCTCATACTCAACCGCCGATTTATCCGGCACCGACCTTGACGTACTCTCTATCTACGGTAGTGAGGACAAGGTTATGAATTATGAAAAATATACCAATAATAAAACTAATCTGCCAAAGGATTTTACAGAGGTTGTGATTAATGGCGGATGCCATGCTGGGTTTGGTATGTATGGAGCACAAGACGGTGATGGAATTCCTATCATCTCAAATGAAGAACAAATACGCCTGACCGCAGAGAAAATATCGGAACTGGTCAATAGTGTGTTGTAGGAAAATAATATTATAGTCAAAAAGCACGGCGGCAGGAATAGTAAAATCTCCCTGTCGCCGTTTTCTGTTAATTGAAAATTATATCGCTGTTTATAACTTCCGCTGCCCTTTGGCTGATGTTATTCATCCGACCAACCCACTCCAATTGATTGCTCGCTTTGAGTTGTTCCGTGATGCCTTCGGATTGTTTGAATTTCTTTTTGTTTTCGCCCGAAAGATTCTCCGTGAGATAGTCTTCATTGAGCATCAATACTTCCATTTGCTTTTGAACTGCCTTGTTCTGCTTCGTGCTCCTTGCCTGTGGATCAAGGTTTCCGTAATAGAATTCTTCAATAAACTTACCCATAAAAATAACCTCCTTTAAGTTTCTACAATAATTGTACTTAAAGAAGGCTCGATAGTCGAATGTACGGATAAAAATAGAAAAAGGGCAAGAAAAAAGAGAGAAGCCGAAACTTCTCTCAATTCTCTTGCCCGCAATGCTCGTACCTTTAGGAAACTGTCCTTAAGTGTACGACGCATTCGACAAGGTCTTTTTCTGGAGCGGGTGATGGGAATTTGTCTCGGCGCTACCCGCGCCTATCGCCTCACTTCGTTCGTTGCCGCGTCGCACAAACAGTCCACCGGACTGTTTGTTGTTGCTCCTTGTTCGATTCCCATCAATGTAAAATAAAAAAGAAGTCATACCTAAAGGTACAACTTCTTTTTTGCGGAAGAGCTATTAAACGGTGCGTAAAGCGAGGAAAGAAAAGCGAAAAGGTGCGTAAATTACACAATACTGCTTTTGATGGTTTCCAGGATTTCTTTTTCCGCCTCTTTACCATACGCATAAAGTGTAACAGTGATACTCGTTCCGTCTTTCAGTCTAAATGTATAGAAAAAACAATCATCAGAAATAATCTTATCACCTTTGCGTAATTTACTCTCAACAGAATCGAGATCACATATCCTGACAACAGTTTTTTGGAAAACTGTTTTTCCGTTTTTCTCTGCGCCTCTTGGGAAAATAATCTTATCTGTATCTATTATCAATGCTCTGCTTTTTTCGGCAAGAAAACAAGCAAGAAATATGACACCCAACAATCCACCCAATAATATAAAGCAAATAGGCAACCAAACATTTTCAACACCTGCAAAAGCAAGAATAATGCCAATCAGTACTACTGCTCCACAAATCAAGACCGCTATCGAAAGTACCTTTGTTGTCCGAGAAGTATATCTTTTCATTTTGCATTCTCATTTAAGGTTTTACAGCTTGAAATCAACATTCGCCTGATACGACCGCAGAGATTTCTGTGTTTTTTGTAGGTTGTTTCATCGATGCCGTTTGTATTATATAATAATTGCAGCCAACCTTCTGTTTCGCTACATTCTTTGAGAGCTATTTCAAATTTTGAAAGCATATCAGCTTTACTCTGTCCGTAATTGGCTTCACGGATATTTGCGTAAACGCTACTGGAACTTTTACGGATTTGGAAAAGAGTGTTAGATGATACCTTGATATTTTGGCAGAGCAATTCAATTTCTGTTGCAAGCTGCTCAGAATATATCAGCAGATAATTTTTCGGCATATAAACACTCCATTCAAGAGAAGTATACTACTTTTCCACAAACAAATCAAGGTGAAGCCTTGTATATCATCAACACGAAGTGTTGTATCTCATCAAGCCGCAGGGGATTTATACTCGGCTTTGCCGTGATGATATACCATCGCAAAGCGATGGATGATATACAGCCCGTTGGGGCTGATGATATGCCAAGCCTGCGGCTTGGATAAAAAAAGAAGTAACTTTTGGTAGACAAAAGTTACTTCTTTTTTGGAGCGGGTGATGGGAATCGAACCCACACAACCAGCTTGGAAGGCTGGGATTCTAGCCGTTGAACTACACCCGCATTTGTGCAAAAGATAGGATACCACAAAACGCCCGAATAGTCAAGCGTTTTGCGGTATTTTTTTAAAAATTTTAAAGCATGTCAATAAGGGTTTTAAGTGCGGGCTCAAATTTAGCACCGTACCAATGGTTTTCCTCATCTGCTGTTATTCTTATACATTCAACCGTGTAAATGGCGGCAATCTTAGCGGCTTCAAAGGCCGATTTGCCACGAAGCAGGGCACCCGTAAAGGCTGAAGCGTAAATATCGCCTGTGCCGTGACAGCTGTTGGGTAAAAAGTCGTGCTCGTAATAGTTATATTCACCGTTTTCAAATACAACAATACCTGTTTTGCCCTGACGGTATGAAACGCCTGTAAGCACAACGCCCTTACAGCCCAAGGCTAAAAGCTTTTCAATTAAGGTGTCGATATAGGCACGATCATATTCGGTTTTATATTCGGTGTCGGTTAAAAAGCAGGCTTCGGTAATGTTGGGTAAAACATAGTCGGCCACAGCGCAAAGACCCTTCATAGCCTCTACATATTCTTGATTAAATAAGGGGTAAAGCTTACCGTTGTCCGCCATTGCGGGATCTACAATAGCCTTTGCTTCCTTTTTATTAAGGGTTTTAATAATATTTATAACATAATCAATTTGCTTTGTGCTTCCAAGATAACCTGTATAAACACCGTCAAATTTAATGTTTTCCTTTTCCCAATGATCACGGATAGAGGGCATATCATCGGTCAAATCACGAAAGGTAAAACCGCTGAAGCCTGCAGTATGGGTTGAAAGAATGGCTGAAGGTAAAATGCAGGTTTCAACACCGCAGGCCGAAATAATCGGTAAAGCAACTGTTAACGAGCATTGTCCCACACAGGAAATGTCTTGAATTGTTAAAATTTTGGGGTATGCCATAATAAATCGCCTCTTTAAATTATTGTCCGCAATTTTTATTGATAAAGTATAGCACAAATGCTTTTATATTTCAATATTTTTTTATTGATTTGCATTTATATTATTGCTGTGTTAAAATATTTTTAAGAGGTGGTATTTTTGAAACGAATTTTAGCGCTGCTTTCAGCAGTTTTGATGCTTGCTATAATATGTGGCTGTAATGTGAGAGATTACCCCTATAAAGCCAGATATAAGAAGCTTGGAGTACCTCTTGCGGATTATTACACCACAGGCGGTATTCACCGTTCGGTTTGGGATATTGAAGCCTATAACGGTAACATTTATGTCTCTAGCGGTGACTATGATAAAAACAAGGGACCTGTAACGGTTAAATATTATGATACCGATAAAAAAGAATGGGTAAACGACGGCAGCTTACCCGATGAACAAATAGAACGCTTTTATGTTTTTGAGGATAAGCTGTATGCTGCAGGTTGTGACCCCAAGGACAGCTGGCAATTGGGAAATTTTTACTTGACTGACGGTAGCGGCTGGAAAACTGAAAGGGTTTTACCGGGTGGAATACATAATTTTGATTTAATCCTTTTTGACGGCAAAATGTTTGCAGGTATGGGGGTCAATGCGGGGGAATTTCCCGTGGCGATATCAAGTGACGGTAAAAGCTTTTCGCAGGTGCCGTTTATGAAGGATGGCGCCGCCCTTAGCCACACAGCAGGGTCAATTGTAAGGGTGTATGATTTCTTTACACTTAACGGTGAATTGTATGCATATTTGTTCACCCGTGAAGGAATGACCCGCGGTTATGATATTTACCGTTACAACGGGGAATGCTTTGTTTACCACAGCGACCTTATTTCACAGCTTGAAATTAAACGAAACGCTTATACCCACATAAACCAAAAGGTCGAATTTAACGGAAAGCAATTTATTGCAAGAGGGCATTTATATTGCACTTCTGATATGAAAACGGCAGAGTCACTTGAAATTAAGCCGAATATGGAAATAGTGGATTTGCGTGTAATTGACGGTACACTTTATGTTTTATGCAACGAAAAGCTAAATAATAAGGATAAAGAGGAGTTTAGAATTTCGGTTTGGTATACAAATTCCGGCAAAAAGGGAAGCTTTAAGGAAATGTTTTTCTTTGATTATGAAAACCGTGCCTTAAGCTTTACCTATGATGAAGGAATTTTTTATTTTGGTATGGGCTATGGCATAACAGCGACATCCGATTATGAAACCAACGGTATGGTTTTATCGGTTAAAAATAAGTTGGAATAAAATATCACTAAACTGATAGGTTTTAATATCACTTTTGATTTATCAAAAATATCACTGTGAGACCTGTCTCACAATATCACTTTATAAAATATTTTTTGAGATAGTTAAACGGATGTGCAGAAAGTCTACACATCCGTTTAGTATTTGTATTATACCGTAACAAGCAGGGAAAATGTACGGCACATTTCCCAATCTTTAGGAGAACCTAAAACCCTTTTCTAAACAAATATCATCTATTCGATAAATTGGAATTTGAATTTGTAAAAATCTAATGCTGTTATTACCCTCCATAGGGCATTAACAAAATCCTCCAAAACCCTTGCAAATCAATGGTTTTTCGCAGTTTGCTCACCTTATCCCATTATACGGTTACATACTGTTTTACCTTGTCTACGGTACCTCACAAGGGCAAAAACAAGGGAAGGAAAATCTGGTAAAACGATATAACAGAGTGTGGCAATCGGGAACTTGTGACATATGTGCGAATATAAAAATCTTGGAGGATTACATAATGGAAAAATATATTTATAACGAGCAAAACGGCCTTTGGTATGAGTTGCAGGGCAATTACTATATTCCCTGTTTGGTTTTGGATGAAGAAGATACTCAGCCTATCGGAATGTGGGGCAGAAAGCATCTGCGGTACATCAAGGAGCATCGTCCGGTGCTGCACACCACACTGCTCCTCAGCGGCAAACTGAACAGCCACCTTGTAGAGATCGACAACCGGGCAACAGAAATGTTTGACCTGCTGATGAAGCAACTGGCTGAAAAGGAAGGTATCACCGAGCAGTTAAAAGCTACCGATCAAATGGCATGGGTGCAGCACATGAACAATATCCGCAACGCAGCGGAAGAAATCGTCAATGCAGAGGTGATCTACGCATGAGTATCAACGATTTTATCAATGCACTAAAAATCCATGTGGAAGCACAGGAACCGAACGACCAGGACGGCGATGCAGAATCCTTGGTTGAGATGATGCTCAATGTTTATTTTCGTAGAAAACTCGGTTGGGTTCAGATTCCTGTATGATAACTATGGCACCAAGTGGCTGACATTTGAGGAACAATAATTTTAGGGTATCGCCTTTCCTTGGGCGGTACCCTTTCTTTTTTAGACAATGCTATCAACCAACAGCCCTACCAATTACAAGTTTTCAAATTTATAATCTTATATGCATCCAAACACTTCCCACAATCGTTATAATAAATGCAGAACAAATAATGAGGTAGCTACTAATGAAGGAACTTCTGCTTATCAGCCGCGCTGTCCGGGGTGATCGCGATGCTCTGGAACAACTCGTTCGGCTGTATTACGAGAAAATATACAACTACATATTTTTACGGGTCTGTGACCGCA
>JAGAMO010000002.1 GCA_017624675.1 Clostridia bacterium
AGCGAATAAAGAAAAGTAAAAGTGCCGAAAACACTGCATTTTCGGCACTTTTTGGCGCGCTTGCCCGGATTCGAACCGGGGGCGTTCCGCTTAGGAGGCGGACCCTCTATCCTGCTGAGGTACAAGCGCATATACGATACAGTTCAAACCTATGACCATTTGCCTTTTTGCAAAGGTGAGCGTTAAAACACCCACTTAGGAGGACCTTATTCTATCCGTTGAACTATACGGGCAAATATTTAAGGCTGACAGGAAACTGTCAGCCTTTGTATTTTACACCGAAAATCACCTCTTGTCAACTAAAACATAGACATTTGGTTCGTATCGGGCAGGTCGTTTAAAGCGCCTAAATCGGCAAGGTTTTGAATAATTGTTTTGGATACTCCCGCTTCGATTTGGAAATCCTCTTTAGATACAAAATTGCCCTTTTGAGCGGCTTCATAAATTGAATATGCTGCCTTTTCACCAACGCCGCCCAAAGCACCGAAAGGCAGACGCATTTTACCGTCTTCAGGTACATATTTCATAGCGTGGGATTTATTCAAATCTATGGGCAAAACTTCAATGCCTCTTGCCATCATTTCATTGAAAATGAGCATATTTTCATAAACATCAAGTTCCTTTTTGGTTGCCTCTTTGCCCTTTGCCTTAATATCTCTAAGATATTTTTGCACTGCCGTTCTGCCACCCATTAGCACAGGTACATCAACATCTTCGGGTCGGGCTGTAAAGTAAGCACAGTAGAACTCAAGGGGTTTATAAACCTTATACCACGCAACACGGATGGCGGCGGTAACATAAGCGGCGGCGTGAGCCTTGGGGAACATATACTTAATCTTATAGCAACTGCCGATATACCACTCGGGCACACCAACCTTGCGCATATCCTCCTCCATAGCCTCCCAGTCTTCCTTGGAAACCTTACCTTTAGCAACCAAGCCTTTACGAACGGTCTCGGTAATCTTAAAAGCTCTGCCCTCTTCCATACCTTGATGGATTAGATACACCATAATATTATCACGGGTACCGATAACCTCTGAAATAGTACAGGTGCCGTTATCAATCAAGTCCTTAGCGTTACCAAGGTAAACATCAGTACCGTGGGAAAGACCTGAAATTTGCAAAAGATCGGAAAAATTTTTAGGCTTACAGTCGGCAAGCATTCCTCTAACAAAAGAAGTTCCAAATTCGGGGATACAGAATGTACCCGTTTGCGACTCGATATCCTCAGGTGTTACACCCAAAGCCTCAGTTGAAGTAAACAAACTGTAAATCTTGGGGTCACTCATGGAAACCTTGTTAACAGGTATTCCCGAATATTCCTCTAAATACTTATATGTAGTCGGAATAACGTGACCGAGTTCGTCAAGCTTTAAAATTGTATCGTGAATAGAATGGAAGTCGAAATGGGTTGTTACAACATCGGAATTAACATCATCTGCAGGATGTTGCACAGGACAGAAATCGTAAATTTCCTTATCTCTGGGGACTACAATCATACCCGCAGGGTGCTGACCTGTGGTTTGCTTGATTTTAGCCTTTTCCACAAGCTTTGCCAAGCGGTTAAGTTCAGCAGAACTAAGTGTTATTCCCTTTTTCTCGGCATAAGCCTTAGCAAAACCGAAAGCGGTTTTTTCAGCAATGGTTGTAATTGTTCCCGCCTTAAACACGTTCTCGCTTCCGAACAGACTTTCAGTGTATTTTTGCACCTCGGTCTGGAATTCATTTGAGAAGTTAAGGTCAATATCGGGCACCTTGTCGCCCTTGAATCCCAAGAAGGTTTCAAAGGGTATATCGTGGCCGTCGCGGTCAAGCATTTCGCCGCAAACAGGACACTTCTTTTCGGGCAAGTCGAAGCCCGAGCCAACGCTACCATCGTTGAAAAATTCACTGTAACAACACTTGGGGCAAACATAATGTGGCGCCAAGGGGTTAACCTCTGAAATACCCGCCATTGTGGCAACAAAAGAAGAGCCAACCGAACCACGGGAGCCTACCAAATATCCATGCTCTTCACTGTAAGCCACAAGCTTCTGCGCCGAAATATACATTATAGAGAAACCGTTATTGATAATAGAATTTAATTCTTTTTCAAGGCGTTTCTCAACAATTTCGGGAACCTTTTCGCCATAACGCTTATGGGCATTATCCCAACAAATTGTGCGAAGCAACTCGTCAGAGCCTTCAATTACAGGCGGATAGTTACCCTCGGGAACGGGGATAACATCGCCGTCCACCATATCTGCAATTTTATTGGGATTATCAATTACAAATTCTTTTGCACGGTCACCGAAATAAGAAAAATCTTCAAGCATTTCGGCAGTGGTTTTAAGATATAAGGGAGCTTGATTATCAAAATCATCAAAGCCCTGACCCGCCATTAAAATTTTGCGGATTATATCGTCATTCTTTTTAAGGAAATGAACGTCGCCAGTTGCAACAACAGGTTTGCCGAGTTCGTCTGCCAACTCCACAACCTTGCGGTTAAAGTCCTTTACAACATCAAGGCTCTTAACCTTACGGAACTTGTTTGGTATAACTGCTCCCGTCTTTTTATCTGTTCTATCGGGTGCGGAGGATTCTCTAACCATAAATTGGTTGTTGCCAAGAGGCTGAATTTCCAGATAATCATAAAATGAAGCGATTCTCACAAGCTCGTCGTGAGGCTTGTCCTCAATAATAGCTTGATAAAGGTCGCCTTGCTCACAAGCGGAGCCAATAATCAGACCCTCTCTCAACTTTTCAAGCTTTGAGCGAAGGGTTAAGGGTTTGCCCTTAAAATCCTTTAAATGCGCCTCTGAAATAAGTTTATAAAGGTTTTTAAGACCTGTGAGGTTCTTAACCAAAATTATCTGGTGGTGGCGAAGTTTTGAAAGCTCTTTAGCACCCAAGCCCTCAATATTATGAACGCTATCGTCCACAAAATAGGCTTCAACGCCGTATATAACCTTGAAATCTCCACCCGATTTTCGAATGCCCTTAACCGCACCTGCGGCGGCAGGATAAGCCTGAACTACGCCATGGTCGGTAATGGCAACAGCCTTATGACCCCAAGCGTAAGCCTGATTTATTATATCCTCAGCCGAGCTTACGGCATCCTTAGAGGACATATTGGTATGGCAATGAAGTTCAACTCTCTTCTCGCCCTCGTAATCATCAGTTTCGGTATATTTTTGAAGTAAAGCTATCGAGCGAGGCTTTACAATAAATTCCTTTTTATAATTATCAAACTCATAAGCACCGTTTACCAAAATAAAGCTTCCCTTTTTAATGGGTGCAATGTCCCCCATTCTTTTGGGGTCCATAAACATTGATGCGGTAAGAGAATTTGTATAATCACTGAAAGAGAAATTGAAAATAACCGCTTCGCCACGCTTTGTGTTTATGGTGCGGCTGTCGGTATCAAAAACCTCTCCCCAACAAACGATTTCGGTATCGTCATCGTTTATCTCTATCATAGGTTTAGTATTGTTATCAATTTTTCTGCCGTAAAAAAGCTTAGGCTCATCAAGGTAGACAATGCCGTTTTGAGGCTTTTCTGCCCTTTTCTCAAAGGAAATTTTAGTCTCTTTCGCAGCCTCTTTTTTAGGTGCAGGTTGAGGTGCCGGCTTTGGAGGCTGAGGTAATACAATCTCGGTGTCCTCGAGTTGACCGTCAAACTCTAAGCTTATTTCTTTAGAGAAAAGTTCTTTCACACGAAGCTTAAAAGCCTTTTCAAAACCGCAGTCCTCAATTTTCTTAAAGCCGCCGTGTTTTAGAGTGATTTTAACCTTTTCGTCATCAAATTTATACTCGGCGCCGTTTAAATATCCGTTAACAGCGGCGTTTTTATATCTAACTTCCTCGGCAATATCCTTTGCCGCCAGAACACAAAAAGCGTTTTCAGAAAACACGAAATTTACCCTACAGTTATTTAACTGCAAGGCTGTTTTTATGTAGTTTACAACTTTGCGTTTAATTTCTAAAGAAATATATTTTTTTGCTTCTAAAATTAAATCTATATCTCTTTTCTCTTTATCTAAATTGCATTTTGCAACAGTACAGCTATTTATTAAATTTCCGATGTCCGCTTCTGGGAAGTTACCGAAAATTTCACTGTAACTAGGTCTAGACATTCCTTTTACAACTCCATTACATCTTTTCTATTTCATCGCACAAAGCATCTAAAAGTTCATTTTCACTGAGTTTCTTAAATATCTCGCCTTTTTTGAAAAGCACACCGCAGCCGTCTCCACCGGCAATTCCAATATCAGCCGAAGAAGCCTCGCCCGGTCCGTTTACAACGCAGCCCATTATTGCAACGGTTATATCTTTATTGACATTTGCCAAGCGCTCCTCTGCCGCTTTAGCAATTCCTATCAAATCAATTTTTGTTCTTCCACAAGTGGGGCAAGAAACAAATCTTATACCGCCTTTGCGGATATTCAAGGCTTTAAGCAGTTTTATTCCCGCCTCAACCTCTTTTACGGGGTCATCGGTCAAGGAAATGCGGATTGTGTCCCCAATTCCTCTAAGAAGCAAACCGCCCATAGCAGCCGAAGATTTTATAACACCCATATTTTCGGTTCCTGCCTCGGTCACACCCAAATGCAAGGGATATTGGCACTTTTCTGCCGCCAACTCATAAGCCTTATACATAATTTGAGGGTCGGAGGATTTAAGGGACAAGACGATATCGTTAAAATCAAACTTCTCTAAAAGAGATATATGATAAAGTCCGCTTTCCACCAAAGCCTCGGGTGTTACGCCGCCGTGACGAGCCAAAATATTCTTTTCAAGTGAACCCGAATTTACACCAATTCTAATAGGCACACCCGCATTTTTACAAGCGTTAGCCACAAGGCGCACCTTTTCATCGTCGCCAATATTACCAGGGTTAATTCTAACCTTATCTACCCCTGCCGCAACACTATCAAGCGCCAACTTATAATCAAAATGAATATCAGCAACCAAGGGAACGGTTATATTTTTCTTTAAAGCCTCGACCGTCTTTAAAGCCGCTTTATCGGGCACTGTGACACGGATAATATCACACCCTGCTGACTGCAAACGCCTTGCCTGTGAAACATTACCCTCTATATCGTGAACGGGTACCGACAGCATAGACTGAACCGAAATTTCACTGCCACCGCCGATATACAGATTTCCTGCCTTTACCTTTCTTGTCTTATCGTTTGTAAACATCATATCACCTTAAAAAATAAGTGTCCAAATATCCTTTGCCATAATAATTATCATAAATCCAAACAAAGCCACAAATCCAACTGTGTGGATTACCGACTCATATTTTTGGGGCACTGGCTTTCTTGTAATCATTTCAAAAAGAATAAACAAAAGTCTTCCACCGTCAAGCGCGGGTATGGGAAGCAGATTAAAAATACCTAAGTTTATGGTTATAAGCGCCATTATGGGTAACAAATTCTGAAGACTCTGCTTTGCGGCGTTTGCAACAGTAACAGTAACTCCTACAGGTCCCGAAACGGTGCTTATACCGTATTTACCCGTAATTAAATCAATTAAGCTTCGCCAAATTACAGCGCAATAAGAAATTGCTGTTTTAACTGTTTGCTTAATATAACTACCGAAGGTCTTTTCCTCACCGTAAACCTTAAAATCAACACTAAGGAAATTGATACCCTCCAGCGTTTGAGACTCAAACTCAACGCCCTTTAAAAGCTTCTTTTCACCGTCACGCAAAACGGTTATATCCACCTTATTGTCATCAACATTTGTAAAAGAATAACTTAAATCATAGGTGGTAAATATTCTTCTGCCGCCAACCTCTAAAATTGTGTCGTCCGTCTTTAGTCCTGTTTCACTGCTTTTTGCGTTTTCAGAAAACTCTGCAATAGTGGTCGTGGCAAACATTTTTGAGGGAGCCAAAATAACAGCCACAATAACAAGACCGAGTAAAAGATTGAAAACCGCTCCCATTACAACGATGATAAACCGTTTCCAAGCCTTTTTATTGCAAAATGCTCTCTCATCAGTGCTGTTTTCGTCCTCACCCTCCATAGCACAATATCCGCCCAAGGGTATGAGTTTTAAAGAATAAAGAGTCTCTTTCCCCTGTTTTGAAAACAAGGTGGGTCCAAAGCCTATGGCAAACTCATTTACACGAACACCCAAAAGCTTTGCCGAAATAAAATGGCCGAATTCGTGTATTAAAATTAGAATTAAGAACAAGAGCACAGCCACAACATAGGGCCATACATTATTTAAAAAAGTTAAAATACTAATCACCTTTTCTGACAATTTCACGGGCAATTTTGTCCGCTTCAAAAATATCTTCTAAAGTAAATTCCTTTTTATTATTAACTGAATTTAAGGCTTTTTCCACAAGTTCTGCAATTTGCAAGAACTCGCATTTGCCCTCTAAGAAAAGTCTTACAGCTTCCTCGTTTGCGCCGTTTAGAACGGTTGGTAAAATACCTCCCTTGGTTATCGCCTCAATGCAAAGGGGCAAACAACGGAAAGTATCAGTGTCAGGCTTTTCAAAGGTTAATGTTCCTACCTTGAATAAATCAAGCTTTTCAAAAGCATAGTCGCTTCTTTCGGGATAGGTTAAAGCGTACTGGATAGGAAGTCGCATATCGGGGGTGCCAAGCTGTGCTATAACCGCACCGTCAGAAAGTTCCACACCCGAGTGAATTATGCTTTGGCGATGAACTAAGACCTCAATATTTTCTGCACCTATATCAAATAAATGCACCGCCTCAATAACCTCTAAGCCCTTATTCATAAGAGTGGCAGAATCAATAGTAATCTTAGCACCCATCGACCAGTTGGGGTGGTTAAGTGCTTCCTTTACGGTTACATTTTCTAATTCTTCTCTTTTTTTGCCAAAGAAGGGACCGCCCGATGCTGTCAGTAAAATCTTTTTAAGGCTACCCTTTGGTGCACCCTGCAAGGACTGAAAAATTGCAGAGTGTTCACTGTCAACAGGCAAAATCTTGACTGATTTTTCTTTAGCCTCACGCTTTACAATTTCGCCGCCTGTAACCAAGGTTTCCTTGTTTGCAAGGGCTATTGTTTTACCCGATTCTATTGCCGCAAGGGTTGGCTTTAAACCTGCAATTCCCACAATGGCGTTAATTGCAGTGTCGCCCTCACCCTCAGCTACGGCACAAACGCCCTCGCTTCCCGATAAAACCTTAACAGATGTATCGGCGAGTTTGATTTTAAGTTCCTTTGCCTTTTCTTCATCAAAAACGGCAACAGTTTTGGGTTTCCACTCTCTTGCCTGTTTTTCTAAAAGCTCAATATTTCCACCAGAAACCAGACCCGAAACGGAATATCCCTGTTTACGTGCCACCTCTAAGCTTTGGGTTCCTATAGACCCTGTTGAGCCTAAAATTACTAAATTTTTCATTAGATAATACCTATAGCCATCAAGAGCGACAATAAGGGAGAAATCATTAAAATACTGTCAAGTCGGTCAAGAATACCGCCGTGACCGGGGATTAAGTTGCCGTAATCCTTTAAATCAACACTTCTCTTAATTGCCGATGCAAAAAGGTCGCCTATCATTCCTAAAATGCAGAAAGGAACGGTTAAAAGCATTGGCAAAAGTATTGCTTTCTTAAAGCAAAGCGAAAGAATAAGGGTTACAACCATACTTGAAAGAATACCTCCCACTGCACCCTCAACAGTTTTCTTGGGGCTAATCGAAGGGCAAAGCTTGTGTTTTCCTAAAGTTACACCGCTGAAATATGCACCCATATCGCAAACTGATGAGAAGTTAAAGAGGAGTAGTAAATAATATATTCCGTTCTCAGAATTTATTACATCGCCAAGACTTGAAAACGCAAAAGCACAG
The DNA here is from genome assembly GCA_017624675.1 of Clostridia bacterium. Taxonomy (GTDB): domain Bacteria; phylum Bacillota; class Clostridia; order Oscillospirales; family Acutalibacteraceae; genus UBA737. The sequence continues at coordinate 7,820 of JAGAMO010000002.1, forward strand.
GGTAAAGGCAAAGCAAAAAGTGATGCTATTTTTGCTAAATCAAAGTGCTTATGGTTTTTTAGAATCATAAAGACAGCATATAAAAAGTAAATAACGCTTACTAAGGATAAAATTTTTGTTTGAAACACAGAAGAAGCATAGGGTGTATAAAAATTATGCTTTTCTTGGAAATATAAGTTAACTGACTCAAACAGCAAATAATCCGATATAATCACATATACGGCAGAAAAAACACAAGCAGCTACCCAACAGGATTTTATTGTTATACCAACCGCATTATGTAAAAGTTCATAAGTAGCAACAGCGGCAAGTAAAGCAATCGCTACTGTAATAACGGCAGTATTCCATAAAAATCCTACTGCTAAAACACAGGCCACAATAACGCCCATAACAATTCCTGAAATAATTCGTGTCTTCATTGATTTATCACTCCAAAATTATATATTCCTTAAAACCGAATAGAAAGTTTTTATATATTGTCGGCACAGCCGACACATTAACTATTCACTCTTCACTTTTCACTATTCGTTGATTTTGTTGTTAAACAAAATCTTAGACTCCTCCAAATCTACGGTTTCTATGATTATAATCATCTATTGCTTTTTCTAAATGCTTTTCGGTGAAGTCGGGCCATAGAATATCTGAAAACCAATATTCTGCATAAGCCGACTGCCAAATCAAATAATTTGAAAGTCTATATTCGCCACTAGGTCTTATAATAAAATCTGGGTCTGGCATACCTTTGGTATATAAATTATCGCTTATCACTTGCTCGGTTATATCCTCAGGTTTAAGACCTGATTTTATAATATTCTTAACGGCGGTTGTAATTTCATCTCTCCCGCCATAGTTAATGGCAATATTAAGGGTAAGTCCCGTAGCATTTGCAGAAGCCTTTTCGTTCTTCTCCATCAATGCCTTAATATCGTCATCAAGGGGTGTGCGGTCGCCTATAAAGTTTACGCGGATATTTTCATCCTTAAAGTTTTCGGCATCCTTAAGGTAATCTCTAAGCAGATTCATTATATTCTTAACCTCATCTTCAGGACGCTTCCAATTTTCAGTTGAAAAAGCGTAAACAGTTAAATATTTAAGACCTATTTTATTGCAGTACCTTGCAATATTTTTAAAAGTTTTAGCCCCCGCAACATGACCTGCACTACGAGGTAGTGAGCGTTTTTTTGCCCATCTGCCGTTACCGTCCATAATAATTGCTATATGCTGAGGCAATATTCTGTTTCTAGGTTTTTTCTTAAAAATATTAATTTAAACCACCGCCCAAAATGTGAATTTAGGCTCGATGGTACCATCGAGCCTGCGTAAAATCTTAGATATCGAGAATTTCCTTTTCCTTGAAGGCGCAAAGCTCGTCAATTTCTTTGCAAGCCTTATCGGTAAGGGTTTGAATTTTCTTTTCTCCGTTTGCTTGGTCATCCTCGGTAATAGAGTTTGCCTTTTTAAGTGCCTTTAATTTTTCCAAAGCGTCACGGCGGGTGTTTCTAACTGCCACCTTATTATCCTCGGCAAGTTTTTTAACATCTTTTACAATTTCCTTACGGCGTTCCTCGGTAAGAGGTGGGAAGGAAAGGCGGATAACTCTACCATCGTTTTGAGGGTTAATACCAATATCGGAAATTAAGATTGCTTTTTCAATATCTTTAATTGTTGATGCATCCCAAGGCTGAATCATTAAAACTCTGGGCTCGGGAATAGAAATAGCTGCCATTTGCTGAATGGGGGTTGGGGCACCGTAATAATCAACAGAAATTCTGTCAAGCACCGAAGCGTTCGCTCTGCCTGCTCTTACAGCTTTATAATCTCTTTCCAAAACCGCAATGGTTTTATTCATTTTTTCTTCTGTATTCTTAATAAGTTCGTTCATAAATATTCTCCTTACTTAACTACTGTACCGATGGTTGCGCCTGTAACGGCAGAAACAATATTTTTGGGGTCGTTAAGGTTAAATACCAAAATTTCAATGCCGTTATCCATACAAAGAGAAGCGGCAGTGCTATCCATAACGTGAAGTCCCTGTTGTAAAACATCAATATGAGAAAGTGTGTCATATTTCTTAGCGTCGGGATTTAATTTGGGGTCGCTGTCATAAACGCCGTCAACATTAGTTGCTTTGAAAATAACATCTGCACCAATTTCAGCAGCTCTAAGTGCCGCAGCAGTATCGGTTGAGAAGAATGGGTTACCTGTTCCGCAGCCAAAGATTACAACTCTTCCCTTTTCTAAATGACGAACAGCCTTGTTTCTGATATAAGGCTCTGCAATCTGACGCATTTCGATAGCGGTTTGCACTCTTGCAGTTACACCTAACTGCTCTAAAGCATCTGCTAAAGCCAAAGAGTTAATAGAGGTTGCAAGCATTCCCATATGGTCAGCTCTTGTACGGTCCATTTTGCCTGAGCTTCTACCTCTCCAGAAGTTTCCACCACCAACAACAATGGCAACCTGAACTCCCATATCAACACATTCTTTTACGCTTTCGCAAACCTCAAGTACCTTGTCAAAGTCAATTCCAACACCTTTTTCGCCGGAAAGAACCTCTCCGCTAAGTTTAAGTAACAGTCGTTTATAAACAGGTTTCATAACAATCTCCTACCACTTTAATATACTACACTCATTTTACATTAATCCCCCCGTAAAGTCAACTAAATATCTTATAATTTTTACTTGCTTTTTTGGTTGACTTATGATATCATAACAACGGTTAGGGGAGTAGCTGACGGAGAGTGTTGAATCTTCGTTGCAAATTGCGTCAATACGGGGAAATTCCCCCGCTTTTGCATTAAACAGCAAGACTTATGCCTTTTTTGGCATAGGTCTTTTTTACTACCTTAAGGATATTTAAAAAGGAAGGTCTTGAAAATGGATTTAATCAGCTTTCTCTATGAAAACATTGTCAGCAATTTTGAATGGCAAATGCTTGTAATGTGGGCTATCGGCGGAATTTTAATTTATCTCGCCATTAAAAAAGATATGGAGCCCACTCTGCTTTTGCCTATCGGTTTTGGCGCAATTTTAGTTAATCTCCCAGGCGTTGTAAACCTAATTACACAAAACGGAAAACCCCTGTTAGACAGTTTCGGCAACCAACAGTTTGATGCAGGTCCGCTTTCCACCCTCTTTAATGCGGGTATTTCAAACGAGCTATTTCCCTTGATTTTATTCATCGGTATTGGTGCCATGATTGACTTTGGACCCTTGCTTTCCAACCCCAAGCTTATGATTTTTGGTGCCGCCGCTCAATTTGGTATCTTCTTTACATTCTGCTTGGCATCTATCTTCTTTGATGTTAAAGATGCGGCTTCTATCGGTATTATCGGTGCGGCTGACGGTCCTACCTCCATCGTTGTGGCTCAAAAGCTTCACTCAGAATATGTTGGTGCTATAATGGTTGCGGCTTACAGTTATATGGCTTTGGTACCCATCATTCAGCCTCCTGTTATCAAGCTTTTGACAACCCGTAAGGAACGCCTTATCCGTATGCCTTACGCACCAAAAAGCGTTTCCAAACTTACAAAAATCATTTTCCCGATTGCCATTACCTGTATCACAGGTCTTGTAGCTCCCGAATCGGTTTATCTTGTAGGTTTCCTTATGTTCGGTAACCTGATTCGTGAATGCGGTGTGCTTAATTCACTTTCTGACACAGCACAAAATGTTTTAGCAAACCTTATCACTATTTTCTTAGGTATTACTATTGCTTCTAAAATGTATTACGAGCAGTTCTTGAAAATAGAAACCCTTATGATTTTAGGTCTTGGATTGTTTGCATTCATCTTTGATACCGCAGGTGGCGTTATCTTTGCTAAACTCTTAAACATCTTCCTACCCAAGGGCAAGAAAATCAATCCTATGATTGGTGCTGCAGGTATCAGTGCTTTCCCGATGTCGGGCAGAATTGTTCATAAAATGGGACTTAAAGAAGACCCTCAAAACTTCCTTCTTATGCACTCTATGGGTGTAAATGTTTCGGGTCAGATAGCATCGGTAATTGCAGGCGGACTTATTCTTAACTTTTTTCTATAAATAAGTGAGGAGAACTGATATGGATTTTATGTTTGAACCTATGAATTTTATTAAAAACCTTACCTATATGGGTAAAGGTATGTTGGGAATTTTAATAGTTATGGGCGCTATAATACTCGTAACTGTAATCCTTAACAAAGTTTTCTCTAATAAAGGCTAATTTTAAAAGAAATTTGTTTACTAAACTTTAAAAATGTATTATAATGGACTTGTAAGTTTCGGCTTACAAGTCTTTTTTTTAGGAGTATTTTATGGAACTTAATTCTAAGAACATAAAAAAGATATTACTTATAATTTTTTTGGGAGCACTAATACTTACCGCCTTTCAAAATTTCGGTTTGGTCATTTTAGGAGTTAAGAAGATTTTCAATATCTTTTCCCCTATTATTGCCGCACTTTGCATCGCTTTTGTTTTGAATATTCCGCTTAATATGTTTGAGAATAAAGTATTCAAATTCTGGGACAAATCGAAACACAAACTTGTTTTAAAACTTAAAAGACCTGTCTGCTTGTTGCTGACATATCTTTTGGCTTTGGGTATTGTGTCTCTTTTAATTCTTGTAATTATTCCTGACATTATTGAAACCATAACATATTTAGCCGAAAAAATGCCATCATTTATGCTTGATGTTAAAAACTGGTTGGAAGGCCTTCTTGAACGTTTTAATATCGAACAAAGCGATATACTTGATATTGAAATCAACTGGAAATCAGCCGCAAACACAATTATTGCTTGGATTTCGGGCTCTTCGGGTAAAATTGTTGACAGTGCAGTTAACATTACCGCTTCGGTTTTATCCGGCATTTTTGACACTGTTTTCAGTCTTGTTATTTCAGTTTACATTTTAGCAGGCAAAGAAAAAATCGGCGCTTTTGTAAAAAGAACACTGGGCGCCTTTTTAAAACCGAAAACCAATTCTTTTATAAGCCATATTGCCGAAAAAACAAACGAATCTTTTTCTCGTTTTATCGGCGGTCAGCTTTTCGAGTCGGTAATTTTAGGCACCCTTTGTTTCATAGGTATGACTATATTCAGATTTCCAAATGCACTCATCATATCAGTTTTAATTTGTGTTACATCTTTAGTTCCCGTTGTGGGCGCTGCTGTAGGCACTGTAATAGGATTTTTGCTAATAGTAATTACAAACCCCATAAAAGCAATTTTCTTTGTGCTTTTTGTGGTTATTCTTCAGCAAATTGAGGGTAATCTCATTTACCCCAAGGTTGTAGGAAAAGCGGTTGGATTGCCAGGTATTTTGGTTGTAAGTGCAGTCTTAGTAGGCGGAAATATCGGCGGTGTTTTCGGCGCCTTAATTGGCGTACCAACCGTTGCCGTATTATATACTTTGCTTAAAGAAATGGTAGACTTCTCGACTTCTGAAAAGATAAAGGACTAACACTTGTAAAAAACGCTTTTTTATGGTATGATTATTTTATTCTTTATAAGGATTTGATTTAAATGAGCGAACAAAATATTAGTGAAAATAAAAAAAGGGTTTTGAGCTGTATTCAGCCAAGCGGTATGCTTACCTTAGGCAACTACCTAGGCGCTCTTAAAAACTGGATTAAAATGCAGGATGAATTTGACTGTACCTTTGCGGTTGCAGACCTTCACGCTATAACTGTAAAACAAGACCCCGCAAAGTTAAAGCAGCAAATTCTATCTACCTATGCTTTACTTTTAGCATTAGGCTTAGACCCCGAAAAACACACTGTTTTTATTCAGTCACATGTGCCTGAGCATACTGCCCTTTCTTGGCTTTTGTCTTGCAACACACAATTTGGCGAAATGTCAAGAATGACACAGTTTAAGGATAAATCGGCAAAACATCCCGAAAATGTAAATGTTGGTCTTTTCTCTTATCCCGTGCTTATGGCGGCGGACATTTTGCTTTACAAACCTGACTTTGTCCCCGTTGGTGCCGACCAAAAACAGCACCTTGAAATTGCCCGTGATATTGCGGTTAGATTTAATAACAAATACGGCGATGTATTCACTATCCCCGAGCCTTATATTCCAAAAACAGGCGCTAGAGTTATGTCTTTGCAAGACCCCAGCAAGAAAATGTCTAAGTCGGACGAAAACCCCAACGCTTGGGTTGCTATTTTGGACGATAGAGACACAATTATCCGCAAATTCAAACGCGCTGTTACAGACTCTGATTCTGTCGTTAAAATGAGCGAGGATAAACCCGGAATTTCTAACCTTATAACAATTTATTCTGCAGTTACTGGCAAGACTGTGGCTGAAATTGAAAAAGAGTTTGAGGGTAAGGGTTACGGTGAGTTCAAACTAGCCGTTGGCGAAGCTGTGGCTGACGAATTAGCCCCTATCAAAGAGCGTTATGAAGAAATTATCAAAGACAAAAAGACTTTAGAAGAACTTTATCGCGAAGGCTCACTAAAGGCTGAAAAGGTTGCCCGTAAAACATACTTTAAAGCTATGAAAAAGGTTGGTTTTGTTTTATGATATTTCCCCTTGTAGGAAATAATAAAATTGCTCCATCATTGGAAAATGCCTTGCGAGAGCACCGCATTCCCCACGCAATTTTAATTGATGGAGATGTTGGCACAGGGCGTCATACATTAGCAAACTTTTTAAGTCTGGCTGCAGTTTGCAGCGGAGATTTAATCCCCTGTGATGAATGTAAAAATTGCCGTATGGCATCATCCTCAAACCACCCTAATATCAGATATATCACACCTGAAAAAGATAAGAAAAGCATCGCTGTTGCACAAATCAGAGAGCTTAAAAACGATGCTTACATTAAACCCCATCAGGCAAAAAACAAGATTTTTATTATTGACCCTGCGGACAGTTTGAATCCCCAGTGCCAAAACGCGCTTTTGAAGATTTTAGAAGAACCACCAGAAAACACCATCTTTATATTGGTTGCTGAAAGTAAGGCTTCTCTTTTGGATACTGTTCTTTCAAGATGCGTGGTTTTAAGTCTTAATGTCCCCTCTTTTGAAGAGGCATCCCACTATTTACAAAGTAAGACCAATTTTGACAAAGCCGAAATCGAAAACGCTTTAAATGTTTCAAGAAACAACATCGGCAAAGCATTAATGCTTTTAAACGGCAACGCCACCGCAAAGGTAAGCGAGGCTTCAAAAAAGTTTTTAGAATTAGCCCTTAAAGGCGACCAAATGGGAATGCTTTCCTGCCTTTACCCCTTTGAAAACAGCCGAATTGATGCCGAGCGACTTATAAAAGACCTGAAACTCTTGGTCGCAAATGAGATTAAGAAAAATCCCTCATCTGTAAGAGCGGCGGCACTTCTTAAATTTTATAACAAACTCCCCTCCTTTGAAGAAAGCCTTGTCACAAACGTTACGCTATCGTTATTGTTTGCTGACCTTACGGCAACTGCAAAGGAATATATCAGTTAGCAAATTTTTAGAATGGAGATTAATATGACAGAAGTTATATCAATCAGATTTAAAAACGGCGGCAAGGATTATTTCTTTGACCCCGATGGTAACAAGGTTAAAATCGGTGATAAAATTATTGTTGAAATGCAACGCGGCAAAGAAATGGGTACCGTAAGCGAAGAAAATCACAAGGTAGACGATGACAAAATCGTAAAGCCCCTTAGAAAAATGTTGCGTTTTGCAACCCAAAAGGATTTTGACAGAATTGAAGAAAACCATAAAAAAGAGGCTGAGGCCTTTAAAATATGCGAACAGAAAATTGAAGAGCATAAGCTTGATATGAAACTTACAAAGGTTGAATATTCTTTTGATTCAAGCCAAATCGTCTTTTTCTTCACTGCTGACGGCAGAGTGGACTTCAGAGAGCTTGTAAAAGACTTGGCAAGTGAATTCCACACCCGAATTGAACTTAGACAAATTGGTGTTCGTGACGAGGCAAAGATGCTTGGCGGCATTGGAATTTGCGGTCAGCCCTATTGCTGTAAGCAATTTTTAAATGACTTTGAAGCCGTTTCAATTAAAATGGCTAAGGAGCAAGGTCTCTCTCTTAACCCCACAAAGGTTTCGGGCAGTTGTGGAAGACTTATGTGTTGCCTAAAGTACGAGCAGGATGCTTACGAGCATTTATCCTCCTTTACTCCAAAGGTTGGGGCTATTGTTAAAACCCGTGACGGCAAGGCAACCGTTATAGATTCTAACCTTATTAGCGGCAATCTTATTGTTAAATTGACTGACACTGAGTCTATGCCCTTTAAGGTGCACCGCGACGATGTTAAACTTTTAAGCTATAAAGGGAAAAATTTCAAAAGCGAATAAATAATTAATATTTTACTTGCTTTTTCGATAAATTGTGATACAATGAGAAAGTAAGCAGTAAGCTTTAAATTCCGTATATGGAGGTGTTTTAGATGGCTTATAAAATTACTGACGCTTGCATCAGCTGTGGTGCATGTGCAGGTGCTTGTCCCGTAGAAGCTATTTCTGAGGGTGACACTCAATTCGAAATCAATGCAGATACCTGCATTAGCTGTGGCGCTTGTGCCGGCGGTTGCCCTGTTGAGGCTATTGTTGAGGACTAATTAACATATCTGTTAAAACGAAAAACGGTGCCTTACTAAAAAGTAACGGCACCTTTTTTTCGACATTATTTTGTATTCTTTTGTGGTAAACTTTGAAAGGAGTGGTTTTGTGGAAAATATTAAAAATATTACAACTAACAAAAAAGCTTTTCACGAATATTTTGTTTTAGAAAGCTTTGAATGCGGAATCGCCCTTTCAGGCACCGAGGTTAAGTCTATCAGACAAGGCGGCGTTAACCTAAAGGATGCTTGGTGCAGTATTGATGACGGCGAAATGATTATCAAGCAAATGCACATAAGTCCTTATGACCACGGCAACAGATTTAACAAACCGCCAATGAGAAACCGAAAATTGTTACTCCATAAGCGTGAAATTATGCGACTTTTGGGAACAGTAAAACAAGAGGGTCTGGCGCTTGTTCCCCTCTCCCTTTATTTTAAAGGTTCTCTCGTTAAGGTACAGTTAGGTCTTTGCAAGGGTAAAAAGCTTCACGATAAGCGTGAAACTGCTGCAAAGCGTGATGCAATGCGTACCATAGACAGAGCAATGAAAGAACAAAACCGCTAACCTCTTCACTTTTCACTATTGCCTATTACCTTAAATATGGGGGTGTAAAGGTTTCGACGGGGATTTTGCAGTATAGGAAGCGAGTAGCGGTGCGGAACCGCTTTAAAATCCGTACAAAAAATTAACTAACAACAATAAAGTTGCTTTAGCAGCCTAATTTGGCTGCTCATCCGAGTCGGAATTACCGTGAGCCGATAAGGGTGTCATTTTAGCGGTGAACGTGAACTGAGAATTGTCCCCTTTTCAGTCACGCAGTAGGGACTTTCCGATATATTAGCCTGATGTTCGGCGAATATTGAGGGAATTTAAAAGAACATCTGCACTCGGAGATGCCTATATGAATAGATTTTCGGACGGGGGTTCAATTCCCCCCACCTCCACCAAAAACAACGCATCGCGAAAGCGGTGCTTTGTTTTATCCAAGCCGAAGGCTTGGTATGTAATCCGTGATATCGGAATGTCATCTCGCAAAGCGAGTATGTCATCACCGTAAGGTGTATTACTTCAGCTTGGTTACATACGCAACTAAAGTTGCAATTACATACAACACTGCATGTTGATTACATTCACACCTGCGGTGTAATTTAATATGTAGGAGTTCAAACATATAGGTCAAAACTTAAAGGCTTACCGAAATTAATCGGTAAGCCTTTTTAATTTTTATTTGTTCGATTATAAATATGTGTCATACGGGCAATTTTTCGTGTAAGATCAGGAGTGATTTTATTTGGCAACATTCTCCATTGCCAGTTCCCCTCCGGCTCCCCAGGCACATTCATACGAGCATTATTATCTAATTCCAGGTAATCTTGCATTTGAGCTATGAATAAACACGCAACGCTACTCATACCACCACGTAAAATTCCCCACACATAGCCTTCGGTATCATTAAGCCCTAAGTATTCAATCGCATTTTGAAGGTCTTCTGAAGTGATTTTTTCAAACCATCCTTTAAGTGTATCATTATCGTGAGTTCCAGCATAGCATACGCAGTTCCTTTCATATGCATGTGGCAAATAATTTCCTGTATCTCTCGAATCAAAAGCAAACTCCAAAACCTTCATTCCCGGAAATTCAGAATCCTTAAGCAATTGTACTACTTCAGGTGCTGGATATCCTAAGTCCTCGGCAATAAATCTAATATGCGGAAAGGTTTTTTTTAGTTCGCCAACAAGTGACATTCCAGGTCCCTTCACCCAACGGCCATTTTTTGCTGTTGTTTCACCATACGGCACCGACCAATAACTTTCAAATCCCCGGAAATGGTCGATACGAATAACATCATATATCTTTGATGCGCCGCCTATACGGTGTTTCCACCAAGCATAACCATCTTCTTTCATCGCTGAATAATTATAAATGGGATTTCCCCAAAGTTGTCCCTCGGCGGTAAAATAATCGGGCGGCACCCCCGCAACCTCCTTAGGAAAGCCATTCTCATCTAATATAAAACTCTCGGGAGAAGCCCATACATCAACCGAATCAAGTGCAACATATATCGGGATATCGCCTATTATGCCTATTCCCTTTTGATGAGCATAATTTCTCAAGTTATTCCATTGATTGAAGAAAAGAAACTGTATGTATGTAAAAAGTTTAATATCTTCTTTTAAAATCACTCGGTATTTATCTAATACCTCCGGTTTTCTTAACCGAGCATCCTTATCGGGCCATTCAAGCCAAGAACACATTTTAAAATGGCGTTTGAGTGCCATAAAAAGTGTATAATCGGGTAACCAATCAGAATTTTCAGATTCAAAAACTGCAAGTTTTTGCCTGTCCTTATCAAAACCACGCTCCATTGCTTTTTGTAATAGAGTGAAGCGATTTTGATAAAGCAGACCATAATCAATTCTTTCGGGATTATCTCCCCAATTCAACTCGAGTATTTCTTCCTTGGTTATTAATCCATCATCTTTCAATAAATCCAGGTCAATAAAATAGTGGTTACCCGCATACGCAGATAAACTTTGATAAGGCGAGTCGCCATAACTAGTGGGACCAACCGGTAAAATTTGCCACCACGTTTGACCCGCATCTGCTAAAAAATCAACAAAATCTCGTGCCGACTGACCCAAGGTACCTATTCCGTAAGGCGAAGGCAATGACGACAACGGCATTAAAATACCGCTGCTGCGTTTTATATAATTATCCTTTGACTGCACCTGCCGCAACCCCCTTTATTATATGCTTTTGACAAGCAAGATAAAAAGCAATAACGGGTATAATGCTAAGCAAAATCAAAGCCATTGTTGCACCTAAATCTACTGTACCGTAACTTCCCTTTAGATACTGAATATGTATCGGTATCGTGCGGTATTTATTTATATCCAATACTAATACGGGCAAGAGATAATCGTTCCACACCCACATGATTTCCAAGATTCCAACCGAAATCATTGTTGGGTAAAGCATTGGCATAACTACAGAGAAATATGTGCGAACCGGTCCGCATCCATCAATAGCGGCTGCTTCTTCAATTTCAAGTGGTATAGATTTTACAAATCCCGCAAACATAAATATTGCCAGACCTGCACCAAAGCCCAAATATACTATCGGTATAGTCCACGGCGAGTTAAGATTAAGTCTATCAGCTGTTTTCGAAAGTGGGAACATAACCATTTGGAAAGGCACAACCATCGAAAAAATGCACAAATAGTAAACTATTTTACATACTACCGAATTTCTACGACTAATATACCAAGCCGCCATAGATGTGAATAAAAGTATAAGGGCGGTTGAAAGCAATGTTATAATAACACTATATATAACGCTGTTTAAGAAGGGATAGTTTCCAAATGTCATACCCTTCTCAAAATTAGCAAAACCCGCAAAACTTTCTGAATTAGGAAAATCAAATGTATTGGTTTTGACAAATGTATTTAATTTAAATGAGTTCAAAACAACTGCCACAACCGGCAAAATGTAAATTACACTTATTGCAGAAAAGAGCACTGTTAATAAGGTTTTTCCTCTGTTCTTAGCTAAAATTCTCATTGTTGTACCTCCCGTTTACGTGTGAAGGCAAGTTGCATAAGTCCAAGACCGGCAACTAAAATGAAAAAGACAACTGCTTTTGCCTGAGCTACACCCTGTGCACTCGCACTCTGTCCATAGAAGGTGTTATATATATTCAAAGCTAACATCTCGGTTGTTTTAATAACAGTACCACCCTCTTGAATAATATAGGGCTGACCGGCAGTTAAAGCTAAGTTTTGGTCAAACAACTTAAATCCGTTAGTGAGAGATAGGAAGGTACAAATAGTAATAGAAGGCATAACATTAGGTATAATTACATTGAAAAGAGTCTGACCTTGAGATGCGCCGTCTATTCTTGCAGCCTCTAACATATCCTCCGACACAGACTGTAAGCCTGCAATATAGATTATCATCATATAACCTATTTGCTGCCAACATAAAAGTATTATCAAGCCCCAAAATCCCCATTTGGATTCGAGAAGAATTGATGTATCCCATTTAGATAAAATACCGTCAAAAATCATCGACCAAATATAACCCAAAACTATACCGCCAATAAGATTAGGCATAAAGAATACGGTTCTAAATAGATTTGAACCCTTAATTCCCTGTGTTAGGGCATACGCTACCATAAAGGATAATACATTTATTATCACTAAGCTTGTTATAGCAAAAAGCGCTGTATACCAAAATGAATGCAGGAAACTACCATCCTTGAAAACCTCAATATAGTTCTCAAAGCCTACGAATGTTGTATCAGATATCAATCTAAATTCGCAAAATGATAGATAAATTCCTTGTATAAACGGCCACACAAAACCAATTGAGAATGCAAGTAAAACAGGGCCTAAAAAGAACCATCCCCATTTAACCAGAGGTTTGCGTAATGTGCTGCCACCAGAAACTTTCTTTTTTCTCAAAATTCCATCTCCTTTAATTCTAGAAGTAAGAAAAGGGGTGGGCGAATCACAATCGCCCGCCCCGTCGGAGTTATTTCAAATAATTGTTAATTCAATTATTTGTTAGCAGCCTTGTACTGAACAGCCCAACCGTCAACAAATGCGGTTTCAACTTTTTCCCAGTTAGCTGCAGTCTGATCTGAATTGTAAGTATTAAGAGCAGCAACTAAAGCCTTGCGATATTCATCAACATTAGGCTGATAGTTAGTAGCCCAATCCATTACATAGCAACCATCTGCTGTATATTTACTAGCAGCCGCAAGGAAACCATTGGTGGATTCAGCAGCATTCTTATAAGGCATTACACCGAATGTATCAACTAACTTGCGTGAAGCTTTTTCATTAGTTACACACCATACCATAAAGTCCATAGTAGCCTTTTGGTCAGCCTCAGAAGCCTTGGAGTTGATAGCCCAACAGTTTTCAGTGCCACAGTTAAGACCAGCTTTTTCTTCGCCTTCAACGCCGCAGTAATAAGGAATCATAGTAGCATCTTTAACAGTTTCAGATACAGCTGAATATTCCCAAGAACCATTTACATAAAAAGCAGCTTTACCGGTTTTGAACTCGTTTTGAGCATCGTGACCACCGGTAGCTAATGTATTAGGAGCTACTGTGCTATTGTTAATGCAAAGGTCATAGAGATTCTTGAAGTTTTCCATATAGGTTCCTTCAATGCTTTCGGGACAAGCTTTCCATCCGCCTGCATCCTTAGACTCATAATAGTACTCAAGGTTAGCCATATGGCCAGTAAAACGCCAAGAAGAAGAGTCGTCCATATCAGAAGCACTGAATGCGTCGAAACCGAGCTCGGCTGCACGAGAATGGATGCTCTCTGCAACCTTCTTCAAGCCTTCAAAGTTTTTGATATCATCCATCTTAAATCCTGCTTCTTCAATAAGTTTGGGATTTACGATGATACCATAACATTCATAGCAGTAACCAATAGAAACAAGATTTCCATCTTCGTCATAGAGGTTATAAGCGTCTGTGTTAAGTTCTTTTGCAATAGCAGTGTCTTTAAGATTGAGTGCATAGTCTTTCCAATCTTTTACTGCATTTTGGTTACCGATAACAAAAAGTGTTGGTGCATTCTTTTTGTCCATTTCGGCAAGTAATGTTTGGTTGTATGTACCTGAAGCGGCTGTAACAACCTTTACTTCTACTCCGGTTTCTTCTTTGTACATCTTAGCGACTTCCTGAAGAACCTCGTCGGACTCCGGTTTAAAATTCAACCAATAAACCGAACCTTTTTCGGTACCGCCACAACCGGCAAATAAGCCAAGACACAGTACCAAAGTCAAAATAAGGGATAGTGCTCTTTTCATTTGTTTTGTCCTCCTTTTATTCTCGCACTTTGTGCGATTTAAATAAATATATTTTCACACCTATTAGGTGTAAAAATCATTATTTGGGTGGTGCCACCGTTTCACCGATACGAAGTTCAGTCTCAACTCTTAACTGGCAGTTTTTTTTGCCCTTTATTACATCAACCAAAATACGTACCGCCTCATGACCTATTAGTTTGCGCGGTTGTATAAGGGTTGTTAACGCTGGGATAGTATATTTAGAAACCTCTATACCATCAATCGCAATCACAGAACAGTCATCAGGCACCCTGACACCTAGATTATGAAGAGCTTTAATTGCAGCTATTCCCATAGAATCCGAGATAGCAAAGAGAGCTGTAAAGTCATCTCTTCTCGCATATAAACGCTTGGTTGAATCATACGCTTTCTTCATACTATACCCTTGTGTTCGCTCGATAAGTGATTCATCAAATTCAATACCCGCATCACTCAAAGCATCACAATAGCCTTTATATCTTAGTTCACTTATTGAGTGGTCATCGGTAGCGCCCAATAGTATCGCAATTTTTCTATGCCCATTTTCTATCAATAATTTAACAGCTTTATATGCCTCAGCATAGTCGTCAATGAACACAGATGAATAAGATTTTTTATCCAAACTGCCAAAGCTGTTTGTATATGTACAACAAACAAATGGAACCTCGATCGTGGCTGTTTGACCAGGTGTATAGTCAAATCTTCCGCCCAACAATATCAAACCACAAAGGCGTTTAGAACGAACAAGCCCCGCCCCTGCGGAAACCTCATCATCTTCAGTACCTATTTGGTGGATTACCATTGTATAACCTGCATTGCTTATTGCCTTTTCGATTGAGCTAATAACCGATGTTAAAAACGGATTTTCTACACCTCTCACGACAATACCTATCGCATCCGATTGAGTCTTTACCAAATCTCTTGCACTGCTATTCGGTACGTAGTGAAGTTCCTTTATTGCCGCTAAAACCTTTGCTCTTACTTCTTCTCGAACATCAGGATGATTATTGAGTACACGTGAAATTGTACTTATTGAAACGCCGCTGTATTCGGCTACATCTTTTATGGTCATTTTTGTTCCTTTTGTTGCCTTAAATCAATATAAACTTTAGGAATTATAGAAAACTGAAAACGTTTTCAGTTTTCTATAATTATTAAACTATATTTTGAAACAAATGTCAATAGTTTTTATATTATTTGTTAATTATTATGTAATTTGTTAAAATAATATGTGCAAATTGCATAAATTTATTGCTGTATAAATTTGTAACAATAAACAAATATAAAGGTCATATCAATTATTATGAAATTAAAAATAATAAAATGTTTGTTAATTGTAAATTGATAAAAAAAGGGGACAACTTCTTTACGAAGTGTCCCCTTTTCCTGTATCTTAGAATTATTTAGAATATTTTTCTCTTGCTACATAGCTTGTGTGGAGGTCGTGGTGAGCCTTGTGACCGCCAAAACCGTCATACCACTCTTCGTAAAGCTTCTTAACAACGGGAGACTCGTGAGACTTTCTTAAAGTCATAGCAGCGTCTTGGTCATAAAGAGCCTTTGCACGAACAGCCTTAAGGTCAACGGTATCACGAACACTCTGAGGTTGAATAGGCTGACCGCCGCCGTTTACACAGCCACCGGGGCATCCCATAATCTCAATAAAGGTCCAACCGTCGGGGTTGCCGGACTTCATTCTATCCATAACAACCTTAGCAGCAGCAGCGCCAGATGCAACAGCAACCTTAATGTCAGCGCCGTTGATATTAACAGTAGCCTGTTTTAAGCCCTGTGTTCCACGAACAGCAGTAAAGTCAATTTCGGTATTGTCTTTACCTGTGAGCCAGTCGTTAGCAGTTCTTAAAGCAGCTTCCATAACACCGCCGGTAGCACCAAAGATAACAGCAGCGCCGGTATCCTCGCCCAAGGGAGAGTCAAACTCTTCGTCGGGTAAAGCGGTGAAATTCAAGCCTGCACGCATAATCATACGGGAGAGTTCACGGGTGGTGATAGCAATATCAACATCGGGAACACCTGCAGCAGACTGGTCGTCTCTGCCGATTTCAAACTTCTTAGCAGTACAAGGCATTACAGATACACAAACAATATCCTTGGGGTCAATTCCTGCCTTCTCAGCATAGTAGGTCTTAATTACAGCGCCTGCCATCTGCTGAGGAGATTTACAAGAAGATAAGTGAGCCAACATATCGGGATAATAGTACTCACAGAACTTAACCCAACCTGGTGAGCAAGAAGTAATCATAGGAAGAACGCCGTTGTTGTTGATACGCTCAACCAACTCGTTAGCCTCTTCAACGATGGTAAGGTCAGCGGAGAAGTCAGTGTCAAATACCTTATCGAAGCCAAGTCTTCTTAAAGCAGCAACCATTTTGCCTTCAACATTAGTGCCGATAGGCATATCGAAGCACTCGCCCAAAGTAGCACGGATAGAGGGAGCAGTCTGAACAACCACGTGCTTGCTGGGGTCAGCCAAAGCTTCCCAAATCTTATCGGTATCGTCCTTTTCAACCAAAGCGCCTGTGGGGCAAACAGCAGTACACTGACCGCAAGAAATGCAAGGAACTTTAGAAAGGCCAACCTCAAAAGGAGTGCCGATATTAGTGTCAATACCACGGTTGTTAGCACCGATAACGCCAACATACTGTTCTTCACAAACAGCAACACAACGACGGCAAAGAACACACTTATTATTATCTCTTACAAGATGAGGAGTGGAATTATCAAGCTCATATTCGGGCTTGAAGCCAACGAAAGCAGACTCCTCTACGCCGTAGTCACGGCAAAGCTTTTGAAGTTCGCAGTTGGTTGAACGAACACAAGAGAGACATTTCTTTTCATGTGTGGAAAGAATAAGCTCCAAGGTTGTTCTTCTGGACTTTTGAACCTTCTCGGTGTTGGTTAAAACCTCCATACCGTCAGTACAGGGGTAAACGCAGGCAGTAACCATGCGGAAACCTCTTCCCTCGTTAACCTCAACCATACAAATTCTGCAAGCACCGATTTCGTTCTTTTCCTTCATAAAGCAAAGGGTAGGAATTTCGATACCAGCTATTCGGGCAGCATCTAAAACAGTAGAGCCCTTAGGTACACTTACGGAAATACCGTTAATTTTTACATTTAACATATCCATTATTATCAGGCTCCTTTCTTAAATCTTCTCAATTGCCTTAGGTCTACAGTTACCCATACAAACGCCGCACTTGATACATTTATCGGCATCAATAGCATAGGAAGCAAGTTTGTGACCTGGAGCAATATAATCGGTCTTAACGATAGCGTTAACGGGACAGTTTCTCGCACACAATCCGCAACCGATACATTTTTCCTTATCAATGGTAAAGGTAAGTAAATCCTTGCAAACGCCTGCAGGACACTTCTTATCAACAACGTGAGCAACATATTCCTCACGGAAGAACTTAAGTGTTGCAAGAACGGGGTTAGGAGCAGTTTGTCCAAGACCGCAAAGTGAATTCTGCTTAATGTAGTTGCAAAGCCACTCAAGACGGTCAATATCCTCTAAGGTACCCTTGCCCTTAGTAATATCATCAAGTAACTCAAGAAGTCTCTTAGTACCTACACGGCAAGGTGTACACTTACCGCAAGACTCGTCAACGGTAAATTCAAGGAAGAATTTAGCCATATCAACCATACAGGTATCCTCGTCCATTACGATAAGACCGCCAGAGCCCATCATACAGCCGATAGCGGTAAGGTTATCGTAATCAACCTCGGTATCAATTAAAGAAGCAGGGATACATCCGCCGGAAGGACCACCGGTTTGAGCAGCCTTAAATGCTTTACCACCTGGAATACCGCCGCCAATATCATAAATGATATGACGAAGGGTTGTACCCATAGGAATTTCAACAAGACCGGTATTATTAATGTTACCGCCCAAAGCGAATACCTTAGTACCCTTAGATTTCTCGGTACCCATTGATGCAAACCAATCAGCGCCTCTGAGGATAATCTGAGGAATATTAGCAAAGGTTTCAACATTGTTTTCAACTGTAGGTTTGCCGAAAAGACCCTTAACTGCAGGATAAGGAGGACGGGGTCTGGGCTCACCACGGTTACCCTCGATAGAGGTCATAAGAGCGGTTTCCTCACCGCATACAAACGCACCTGCACCAAGGCGGATATGTAGATTAAAGTCAAATCCTGAACCGAAGATGTTTTTGCCGAGAAGACCGTATTCACGGGCATCGTCGATAGCCTTTTGCAAACGCTTAACAGCGATAGGATACTCAGCACGAACATAAACATAACCCTCGGTAGCGCCGATAGCATAACCGGCAATAGCCATAGCCTCAACTAAGCAGTGGGGGTCGCCCTCAAGAACGGAACGGTCCATAAATGCACCGGGGTCGCCCTCGTCGGCGTTACAAACAACATATTTCTGGTCAGCCTTGTTAGGAGCGCACAAAGACCATTTAAAGCCTGTGGGGAAGCCGCCGCCTCCGCGTCCTCTAAGACCAGAATCAGAAACGATTTTAATAACATCCTCAGGTGTCATTTCGGTAAGTACTCTACCTAATGCCTCGTAACCGTCCATTGCGATATACTCGTCAATGCTTTCGGGGTTGATAACACCACAGTTACGGAGAACAACACGGTTTTGAGACTTGTAGAAAGCAGTATCGCTAAGTGCTACTGCAGTTACATCGGCAACCTCTTCGCCTGTGTCGCTGTAAATTAAACGCTCAACCTTTCTGCCTTTGAGAAGATGCTCTTCAACAATCTCCTTAACATCATCAGCAGTGACACGGCTGTAGAAGGTGCCGTCAGGATAAACGATAACAACGGGGCCCAAAGCACAAAGACCGAAGCAACCGGTTTCAACAACCTTAACTTCTTCGCTAAGACCGAAAGCCTCAATATTAGTTTTAAATGCTTCTTGGATTGCGACACTGCCGGAAGAAGTACAGCCGGTACCACCGCATATCAATACATGTGAACGAACCATAAACTATTCCTCCAATATTACTTTAAGTCAGAAAGAGTGAATTCTGCAATCACTTTTCCGCCCTTAATGTGTTCCTCAATAATGCGTTTTGCCTTGTCGGTATCAACCTTAACATAGGTTACCTTTTCCTTGCCTGCTTCGTGAATTTCAACGATAGGCTCAAACTGACAAAGACCGATACAACCGGTTTGAGAAACGGTTACCTTATCGGCAAGACCGCCTTCGTTAACGGCTTCAACGATTGTGTTAAGAACAGGACGAGCACCTGCAGCGATACCGCAAGTTGCCATTCCAACTACAACACGAAGCTCATTGTTACCTTCACGAAGAACAACCTTGTTTTTCATCTTGTCCTTAATTGCCTGTAATTCAGCCAATGATTTCATATTTTTTCCTCCTGCTTTAATCTAATTTATATACTGTTCTTTGAGAAACTCTTTAATCCACTTTATTACCTCATAGGTGTTTAGAGGAATACCCTCAAGCACCTCGCGAAGTTCTCTGGTATCAAGCCTTATTTCCTTTTCGTTTATCTTATGAACAAACAAAAAATCGGTATCGGGGTGACCCTGAATTAAAGTGGCAACCGTCTCAATCACATCACCCAAAGGTGTGAAATCGATATGGTTTTTATAAAATACAGCACTGACAACTGTGCCGTGATTTATACTGTCCTCACTGATATGAGTTGAGGTTACATTAACGCCGCCTCCCGTCATTTCCGCCTCTAATTTTAAAAGCGGCAATCCCATTCCAACCTTGCGGGTGGTACGGGTTGTGTAAAACGGGTCGGTAACGGTTTTAAGTGTTTCCTCCGTCATACCTGTTCCGTTATCAGTAAAGGTAAGGGTCAGCTTTTCATCGGTTTCCTCAATAGAAATCTCGGTCAAACTTGCCTTTGCCTTAACTGAATTTTCTGCAATATCAAGAATATTAAGTGATAATTCTTTCATTTGTTTTCCCTCAAAAACTTGATTATGCTCTCCCCTGTTTTATAGGGGTCGGTGATTTCCTCGAGTTCGAGGAAATCCTCAGCCTCCTTAATATCCCACAGATAGTGGGCATCGGAGCTTATAATGATTCTTTTTCCCTCTAAAGAATATTTTTCGGTGTAGTCATCTAATTTTTTCCTATCGTGAAGCTCTGCGGCGGTAAAATCGGGTGTTTCGGGAAAAGTGCCGAGCACAGCGATTATACCGTTGGAATCGCGGTCAATATGAGCCGGAAAACAAATTCCGCCAAATTTCTCCGCCAAGCTTGGCGCTTCTTCAATAGAAATATCAGTAGCATTTGAGAGCAGGTATTCATCGTTGCCGATAATATTATCCTCGCTGTCACAAATCAACTGATTACCGAAAATATCCGTTCTGTTTGGGATAAGAATTCGTCTTGTATTTACACACTTGTCAAATTCCATAGCGCTTTCAAGGTCAGGAAACAAACACACAGCGTGAATATCTTCCGCTGTTGTAAGCTCCATACCCGCCACAGGCAAGATCCCGTGGTTTATACAAGCCTCAAAGAAAGCGGGACAGTTTTTGCAGGTGTTATGGTCGCAAAGTGCCATAATCTGCAAACCGTTTAACTCCCCCATTCCAGCAATGCTGTTTGGAGTTGAATCATCATCTCCACAAGGAGATAGACAAGAGTGTATATGCAAATCGTAATAATACTTTTTCATATTATAGCGTTTAAGCAGATAGCCGCATCAAAACTGCTTTTTGCAAAGGACAAGACATTTATGCCCTTTTCTTTTGCCGTTGCAATTATTTCGTCAGAGAGTGTTACACCCTCGCTTAAAATAATACAAGCGCAGTCGGTAAGCGAAGCTACTGCCAAAATATTAACATTAGACATAATGGTAATCCACGCGTCACCGCTATTTGCTTTTCCCATAACCCAGCTTAGCAAATCGCCTATGTATACACCGCTGACCTCTCGGTCACCGTCAGAAAGAACAACAGACTTAAAATCGTTAACCTTTAAAATATCATTAACCGTCATTTGTTGTCTCTCCTTTATTATACCTTTGTCTTATAAGGCAATTTTCAAGGGTGCATTCCTTTTTAACAACATCCTCTGCAAAGGCACGGCAATTTGGCGCACCGCAAGAGCCACAGTCAATACCCGGAAGCTCTGCTTTAAGCTTTTGAATTTCTGAAAGCATTCGCATTGATTCTGCCATATTATCGCCCAGTCTTGAAATCGGTCGGTATTCAGGCAAATCTGTAAACATAACATTTTCGGGCAGTTGTTCCTCATCCTTAGATACAAAATTTAAGGAAACAGGCAGATAATGTCTAAGACCCTGAAGACGGGCTTTTGCGATAAAGGGGTTTTGAATTGTCAAAACTCCACCAACGCAACCACCGGTACAAGCATTAAGCTCAATAAACTCTAAAGGCGGTATATTTCCGTTTTCAATTTGGTCTAAAACCTTATTGCAGTTGTCGATTCCGTCAGCCGCCAAATAACTGTCATTAAAAATAGCAGTAGATTCTCCGCCCGACGAAGCCCAACCTATACCTATCATACCCGAGGAGGAAATGCTCTTTATCTCCTCGCCGTATTTCATTTTCGAAATAAGCTTAAAGTAAATATCCTTAATGGAAACAACCACATCAACAAAGCTTTCATATCCTGCAAAGCCGTTTCGCACATAGCTTTTCTTAGCAGGGCAAGGTGTTATAAAACAAACACCTATATCTTCGGGCTTTAGTTCGGGATGTTCTCTTAAAGCTTTTTCACGGGCAAGTCTCGCAGCCACCTCCATTGGAGGAAGCATTGGAATTATGTTTTCTTTTAAAGACGGAAATCTTAAACAAATAAGACGCATAATAACCGGACAAGCCGAGCTTATAAGCGGTTTTTTTATGCCCTCTTTCTTAAGATAGTTTCTTGTGTATACGGAAACTAGTTCCGCCGCAGCAGAAACCTCAAAAACATCATCAAACCCTAACTTTAAAAGTCCGTTCAATACATAGTCAACATCGTCTAAATTATCGAACTGACCGTAAAGCGTGGGAGCGGGTAAAGCTATCTTATATTTAAATTTATCCATATCCGAAAGCTTATCGCAAACCGCCTTCTTTGCCGAATGGGGACAAACTCTTATACATTCTCCGCAGTCAATACAACGCTCTTGATTTATAACAGCGTGATTGTCGCGAATTCTTATAGCTTCTGTGGGACAATGTTTGAGACACGTGGTACATCCGTTACATTTGTCTACATCTAAATATACCGAATGTTCGTAAGTATTCATAAAATCAACCTTACTTTTTTATCAAGTCAAATTGACCTTCATTGTAATTGTGGTGCCCACACCAACCTGAGATTTTATATCCATATAGTCAGTATAGCGCTTCATATTAGGAAGTCCCATACCTGCACCAAAGCCCAGCGAACGGATAGTGTCGGTAGCGGTGGAAAATCCCTCCTGCATAGCCTGTTCAATATCCTTAATTCCGGGTCCGTTATCAATAAGAACTATTTCAATACAGTCTTCATAAACATTAACCTCGGCTTTGCCTCCGCCGGCGTGAATAACCATATTAATTTCGCCCTCATACATTGCAATGGAAACGCGTCTTATAATCTCAGGCGGTAAACCTAACTGCCTTAGGTTTTTCTTAACAATAACCGATGCTTGACCGGCACAAGTAAAATCCTCGCCGTCTACATCGAATTTAAAGCTTAATGCCTCAGGCATTTTTTACCCTGTTTCCCACAAGACCGTTGCTGTATAAAATACCGCAAGCCTCGTACATTCTTTTAGGGGTAGCTAATAGAACTATATTGCTTTCTTTTGCCAACTCAATCATTTCGGCAGTAGGCATTTTTGAGCGAACAAAAACAATACATTTCATATCCATCATTTCAGCTGTTCTAATTACCTGTGAATTAACAAGACCTGTCATTAAAACGGCTTGGTCTTTAACATAAGCCAGAACATCACTCATCATATCGCTGCCACAGGCAGAATACACGTGAAGTCCTAAACTTTCTTCACAGCAAATAACCTCAGCCTTTAATAAATCTTTAATGGTACTGATTTTCATATACTTAAATTATCCTTTCGGACAAAATTTGGTTACATATATTTTGCTAAAATATCGTCAACATCATCTACGGTAAGTCTTCCGTAAACTTCTTCATTAACGGTTAAAACGGGAGCTAAACCACAAGCGCCGATACAACGGCACGCAGTAAGAGAAAACTTACCGTCCTCAGTACATTCGTCAGCGCCGATGCCTAACTTTTCGCTAAACTTGTCAAAAATATCACCGGAGCCTTTAACATAACAAGCAGTACCCAAACAAACGGATATATTATACTCGCCCTTGGGAGAAAGTGAGAACTGAGCGTAAAAGGTGGCAACACCGTATACCTTTTCAAGGGGTACTTCCATTCCCTCAGCAATCATAGTCTGCACTTCAATGGGAAGATAACCGTAAATGTCCTGTGCCTGTTGCATAACGGACATAAGTAAACTCTTATCATGTTTACTATTTTCGATTATTTCCAAAAGCTGTTTTTCCTGCTCGGCAGTTCCTTTGAAAGGAAGCTTACTGATTTTCTTTTGCATTAATCTTTCCTCCTATAATTTTCTAACTTATACCTTTTTCGAAAGGATATATGTATACTTATGTATTATAACACATAAATCTTCATTTGAAAACCCTTTTTTCGTAAATTTTTACTATTTTTAACAACAAAAAACCGCCTCCGAAGAGACGGTTTATAATAATTTTACATTTTAGTAAGATTTGCTTTGAGGTTCGCAAGCTGCTCTTTAAGTTCAGCAGGTAATCTGTCGCCAAACTTCTTGTAGTGCTCTTCGATTTCCTCAGCTTCCTTAGTCCAAACATCCTTATCAACTGCAAGAATGGATTTGAGTGTATCCATATCCATATCCAAATCGGTAAGGTCGATATCTTCGGGCATAGGAACATAACCGATAGCAGTTTCAGTAGCGTCTGCCTTGCCTTCGCAACGGTCAATAATCCAGTTAAGAACTCTCATATTGTCGCCGAAACCGGGCCATACGAAGTTGCCTTCGTCGTCGGTTCTAAACCAGTTAACATTGAAAATCTTAGGAGCCTTGTCGCCAAGCCTTTCGCCCATTTCGAGCCAATGCTTGAAGTAGTCACCCATATGGTAACCACAGAAAGGAAGCATAGCCATGGGGTCACGACGGACAACACCAACTGCACCTGCAGCTGCAGCAGTGGTCTCAGAAGCCATTGCAGAACCTACGAATACACCGTTAACCCAATCCTTTGATTGGTAAACGAGGGGTGCGCACTTAGCACGACGACCGCCGAAGATAATTGCGCTGATAGGAACGCCTGCGCCCTTATCAAACTCCTCAGAAATGCAGGGGCAATTCTCAGCAGGAGCTGTGAAACGAGAGTTGGGGTGAGCTGCATAGGTAGACTTGTCAGCCTTAACAAACATTGAAGGATTCCAAGGATTACCCTTCCACTCAAGAGCGTTCTCGGGAGGATTCTTATCGAGACCTTCCCACCAAACAGTATTGGTATCAAGATTCAAAGCAACGTTAGTGAAAATGGTGTCTTTCTTGGTGCTCTCTAAAGCATTGAAGTTAGAATGCTCGTTGGTACCGGGAGCTACGCCGAAGAAGCCGTTTTCAGGGTTAATAGCATAAAGTCTGCCGTCAGGACCTATCTTCATCCAAGCGATATCATCGCCTACGGTCCAAATCTTATAACCCTTCTTGCGTAAATACTCGGGAGGAATAAGCATTGCCAAGTTGGTCTTTCCGCAAGCAGAGGGGAAAGCAGCAGCAACGTATTTAACCTCGCCCTTAGGATTCTCCAAACCTAAGATGAGCATATGCTCAGCCATCCAGCCTTCTTTCCAACCTTGGTAAGAAGCAATACGAAGAGCAAAGCACTTTTTACCTAAAAGAACGTTTCCGCCGTAACCTGAGTTAACAGAAATAATAGTGTTATCCTCAGGGAAGTGGCAGATGTAACGGTTTTCGGGATCAATATCACAACGAGAGTGTAAACCTCTTACCCAGTCATCGCTGTCGCCCAAAACCTCAAGTACCTTAAGGCTTACTCTGGTCATAATAAGCATATTGAGAACAACGTATACAGAGTCGGTAATCTCAATACCAATTTTTGCTAGAGGAGAACCAATGGGGCCCATTGAGTAAGGAATAACATACATGGTTCTTCCCTTGTAGCTTCCCTTTGCAATTTTATAAAGTTTTTCATACATTTCATCAGGGTCACACCAGTTATTGGTGGGGCCTGCATTTTCTTTAGTCTTAGAACAGATAAAGGTACGGTCCTCAACACGTGCAACGTCGTTGGGGTTGGTGCGGTGGAGATAACAACCAGGGAGTACATCTTGATTAAGCTTAGTTAATTCGCCAAGCTCAACAGCTAATTTGCGAAGCTCCTCGCGTTGCTCGTCGCTGCCGTCAATCCAAACAACCTTATCAGGTGTAAGGAGTGCCTGCATTTCATCAAGCCATTTTGTTAAAGTGGGGTTTTTTGTCATTTTAGGTTTCTCCTTTATAAAAAATCTAAATTCACTTCGTAATATTATATATTATATGGTGTAAAATTGCAATAATTTTATTGTTAATTTTTAAACATTTTATTTTTTAAGCGAAATTGCTTTTTTGACTTTTTCTACAATATTGGGCGCTCTGAGTCCGAACTCATCTAAAAGTTTAACAGCGGGGCCAGAGTGACCAAACTCGTCATTAACGCCGAGTTTAACAACGGGAACGGGATATTCCTCTGCCAAAGCTTCGGATACAGCGCTTCCCAAACCACCGATTACGGAATGCTCCTCAGCAGTAACAATAGCACCTGTTTCCTTTGCAGCCTTAAGAACAATTTCTTTATCTAAAGGTTTGATGGTAGCCATATTGATAACTCTGGCATTAATGCCCTCAGTCTTTAGTAAATCGTGAGCAATTAAAGCCTCGTTTACCATAAGACCGGTAGCGATAATGGTAACATCATTACCCTCTTTAAGTTCAACACCCTTGCCGATTTCGAATTTGTAATCGTCGCCGAAAACAACGGGAACGGCAAGTCTGCCAAATCTCATATAAACAGGACCTTCATGCTCCATTGCAGCGTGAACGGCAAGTCTTGCCTCGGTTTCGTCTGCAGGGTTAATAATTGTCATTCCGGGGATTGTACGCATAATAGCGATATCCTCATTACACTGGTGAGTAGCACCGTCTTCACCAACAGATATACCTGCGTGGGTAGCACCGATGATTACATTTAAGTGAGGATAACCTACAGAGTTTCTGATTTGCTCGAAAGCTCTGCCTGCGGCAAACATTGCAAAAGAACTGCAGATAACTCTCTTACCGGTAGCGGCAATACCGGCTGCGATACTTACCATATTTTGTTCTGCAATACCACAGTTATAAAATCTATCAGGGAATTCCTTTTTGAAAGCACCTGTTTGAGTGGCGGCTGCAAGGTCAGCGTCCATAACGATAAAATCGTCTCTCAAATGACCTAATTCTTTAAGCGCTGCACCAAAGCCTACTCTTGTAGCAACTGATTTAACTTCTGACATTTCAAATTCCCTCCCTTATGCTTCAAGCTCTTTGAGCTGTTCGTTTAATTCTTTTAAAGCCTGTTCAGCTAATTCGTCATTCGGTGCGGCACCGTGCCAGTTAACGGCATTTTCCATATAGGAAACGCCCTTACCTTTAACGGTTTTTGCAATAATGCAAACCGGCTTATCAACGGTTTTAGCCTCTTTCAAAGCTGCTTCAATTTGGTTAAAGTCGTGACCGTCAATAATAATAGTATGCCAACCGAACGCTTCAAATTTCTTGTCGATAGGAGCGGGAGAGTTAACCTCTTCAACAGTACCGTCAATCTGAAGGTTGTTATAATCCACAAAAGCGGTTAAATTCGAAAGGTTTTTATTACCTGCAAACATCGCAGCTTCCCAAACCTGACCTTCTTCAATTTCACCGTCACCCAAAACGGTGTAAACATTGAAGCCTGAGCCAAAGTGTTTAGAAGACAAAGCCATACCAACAGCGCAGGAAATACCCTGACCGAGTGAGCCTGTAGACATATCTACACCTGGGATTTTCTTCATATCGGGGTGACCCTGAAGAATGCTTCCAATCTGACGGAGTGTCTTAATTAAAGATTTGTCAAAAAAGCCTTTTTCTGCCAAAACCGCATAAAGCGCAGGTGCAGCGTGACCTTTTGAAAGAACAAAACGGTCTCTGTTCTCCATATCAGGGTTTTTGGGGTCAACATTTAACTCTTTGCTGTAAAGATAAGTTATGATATCAACACAGGAAAGTGAGCCACCTGGATGTCCTGCTTTTGCAGCATGTACCCCCTCTATAATGCTGATTCTCGCCTTACAGGCGGTAATTTGCAATTCCTTTATAATTGCCGCGTCCATTTTACCATTCCTTTCGAAATAATTAATATTTTAATGACAAATGTCAATAACTACCTATTTTAGTTTCTTTAAAAAATCCTCAAAATACTGAGGCAACTCGGAGTTAAACTCCATATATTCACGGGTTTCAGGGTGGATAAATCCCAAAACCTTAGCGTGTAGGCATTGCCCGTTTAAAGAGGTTATAACCTTTTTAGGTCCATACACATCGTCTCCCGCAACAGGATGACCGAGATATGCCATATGCACCCTTATTTGGTGAGTTCTTCCTGTTTCGAGTTTTAATCTTAAATGTGTGAAACCACCGAAGCGTTCTATTACCTCATAATGAGTAACAGCCTCTCTTCCGCCAACAGCCACGCTCATTTGTTTGCGTTTTACGGGGTGTCTTGCTATGGGGGCATTTACTGTGCCCAAATCGTTTTTGACATTTCCGTAAACCACAGCCTCATATTCGCGTTTAAAGGAGTGCTCCTTTATCTGTTCGGATAAAAAGTTGTGTGAAGCATCATTTTTAGCCACCATCAAAAGTCCGCTTGTGTTTTTATCAATTCGGTGAACGATTCCAGGTCTCATCACGCCGTTTATACCCGAAAGACTGTCCTTACAATGAAAGAGCAATGCATTTACAAGGGTATCGGTATAGTTCCCTGCAGCGGGGTGCACCACCATACCCTTAGGCTTGTTGACCACCAACAGACTATCGTCTTCATAAACTATATCAAGCGGAATATCTTGAGGTGTCGCCTCATATTCTACAGGGTCTGGCAGAGTTATCTCGACCTCATCCCCTATTTTGAGTTTGGTTTTTTTAGATGCTTTGACTCCGTTTACTAAAACATAGCCGCCGTCTAAAAGTTCACAGGCTCTTGACCTTGAAATCTGAGCACCAACGCTTACAAAGGTATCTGTTCTTTTGGGAGAGGTTTCACAAAAACTTAAAGTTATTTTATTCATTTTTGGATTTCGCCTTTCCCATATCCTTAATTGTATCCAAAACAAAATACAAAATCAAAAGTCCCGCTCCCGTTACAACCGCAATATCTGCAACATTGAAGACGGGGAATGTCGGGTAAAATTCAAAATGAAGAAAGTCTATAACCTTTCCGTCTCTAAAAACACGGTCAATTAAATTTCCCATTCCGCCCGATATTACAAGGCATACCGCCCAAAAAAGCAGCTTACTTCCCTTCCCCCACTTTACAAAATAGATTACTAAAAATACCATTATTAAGCAGGTTAAGCTAAGTAAAATCAAGGTGCTTCCGCTAAGTAATCCCCAAGCGCCGCCCGTGTTATGTATATACTGAATATCTATGAATCCCTTTAAAAAATCGGTCCCATCACCCAGTTCAAAATTCGAGGCGATAAAGTATTTAGTATACTGGTCAAGTCCCAAGGTAAGTAATGCGGTTATAACTGCCAAAACAGAAGACAGCAATTATTCTTCCTCCTCGTCTTCTACTGCTTCAACAACAAATCCTTCTTCTTTAGAAGAATTGGAAGAAATTTCTTCTTTCTGAGATTTCATTACAGTTTCAATTTTATCATAAGAAGCAGATAGCACCTGAGCTACATATTCGGGGGAGCCTGGTACACTATCGGGAATTTGAGAGAAGAGTTCAAGATGCTCTTTGTATTTTGCAGATATGCTTGACTTGAAAGCAGAAATTTCAAGTTTTAGCTTATCAAAAAGCATTTGCTGATGTTGTACTCTCTCTTCGGCAACAGCGGTGATATCGTCTGCCTTTTTCTTGGCACTTTCTATCATTGCTTTGAGTTCTTTTTCCAAAGCACTCTTTTGCTCCTGAGCCTTTAATTCAAAGGCAGAGGAAAGTTCCTTTTCGTGGGAAGTGATAGCCTCGATATTAGCATGAGCCTGTTTGATTATTTGTTCGCTCTTTTCCTTAGCTTCTTTAACAATTCTGTCAGCCAAGCCCTGAGCGCTCACAAGCACATTTTGAATGCTGCTTTGAGAATTTTTAAAGCCCTCAATTTCAGAATTAAGTGTTTCAACCTTTAATTCATACTCCTTGATAATGCGGTCGAAAGCGGCATAATCAGCCTCTATTTTATCCAAAAAAACATCAACATCGTCAGTCTTGTAACCTCCGACTGCTCTGGAAAATTTAATATCTCTAATTTCGGCTACGCTTAACATAAAGCTTCCCCCTAAATATATTTTTTGTATCTTAATATCAGTCTGTCCTTTTTGGTTTTTTCTTCCAAAGACTCAATTATAAACTTACCCTTTGAGCGAACAGTCACAACATCGCCCGACTTTACCTTTAAAGTAGGTTTTTGAACAAGCACGGAATTTAGCGTTACTAAAGATTGTTCTATTTTCTCACAGGCGGTTTTGCGTGAGGCACCTATTAAAGCCGAAACAACACCGTCGAGTCTTTCGCTTGAAACGGTAGAACTAAACTCGGACAATTTACCCGCCTCGGGTAAAGGCTCAACAAAGCCTTTTTTAAGTTCTACACCTATTCTGCCAATTTTTGTGATTTGGCTTAAAACATAATCGGCAGTTTCGTCGGTCAAAAACACAACCGCTCTAGCGGTTTCAACAAGTATATCCCCTACCGCTTCTCTTTTAAGACCAAGTGCCATCAAAGAGCCTAAAAAATCGCGGTGGGTGAGAATATCGGTTTTTCTGAAAGTAAAGGTTATAGCAGTTATAGGAAAATTCCACTCACTTTGCCAATCAGGAAAGCAACCGAGCATTACCCTTTGGGCACCGTCAAATCCGCCAAAAAATCTATAATTTACATCTAATTTTGAAATTATATTTTCAGCAAATGCCGTTTGTTCCAAAGATAAGAAACCTAAAAATTTTGGTCGGTCGGTTTTATTACAAATACCAACAGTATCAAAAATTCTATCCTTTAAAAGGTCGGTTTCCATTAGAAGTACATTCTGCCTTCTTCAAAATCTTCAAGCATTAATTCGCCCATCATATCAACGCCGTTGGGAACAATTAAAAAGGTTGCTCTTGAAATCTTTTTAATGTTTCCGTGGTTAGCATATGTAGCACCGCTCAAGAAATCAACAATACGGCGAGAAAGGTCTCTATCAGCCGACTCAAGATTTAAAACCACAGTTTTTTTGTCATTTAAATGGTCAGCGATAGATGTAACATCCTCATATCTTTCGGGCTTTACAAGTACAACCTGCATTTGAGAAGGTGTGAAAGCAACAGTTTTTGCTCTTCCACCAATAATTTTAGGCATTGCATCAACCTTTTTAGGCTCCTCACGACGCACCTCTTTTTTTTCTTGTTCTTCGAAAAACTCTTCCTCTATTTCTTCTTCGTCAAAAGCGTTAAAATAACCCTTTAAATTATCAAATAATCCCATTTTCATTCTCCTTTAAATATTGTATATTCTTCTGCCGAAAAGTGCAGTTCCCAAGCGTATCAGGTTTGCGCCCTCTTCAACAGCAATATCAAAATCATCAGACATTCCCATAGACAGAATATCCATATCTACATTATCTATGTTTTCGTCACTAATGTCAACAAACAGTTTTTTCATTTTCTTGAAATATTTGCGGTTTTCTTCACTTTCCTCGCAAATAGGCGGAATTGCCATTAAACCCCTTATTTTAACATTAGGAAGTTTCGCAATTTCTTTTATGTTACTTATTATATTTTCAGCATCAAAGCCCCATTTTGAGTCTTCCTCGCCGATATTAATTTCCAAAAGAATTTCCATTTTCTTATCATTTTTTACAGCCTGTTTAGAAATTTCTCTAGCAAGTTTCAAAGAATCAACCGAGTGTATCATTTCCACGCGGTTTATAATATCTTTCACCTTATTGGTTTGAAGATGACCTATAAAGTGGCGGTGGCAAGGATTGATTTTGTCCTCCTTAGAAAGAAGCTCCTGCACCTTGTTTTCGCCTATATAATCTATTCCCTTTGACAAAGCGTAATTAATAGTTTCAGTGTCTACCGTTTTTGTGGCGGCAAGGAGTATTACATCTTTTCTATCTTTGCCGATTTTTTGCAAAGCGTTATCAAGTTTCCTTGATACTTCAGCAAGGTTTTTATCAAACTCTTTAGCCGACAATTTTTCCATCATAAAGGTTTTTTCCTTTCACAACAACTTTATCGTAAAGTTTTAAGAAATTACCATTTTCGTTTTTCTTTTCGCAGAGAATATAATCGTCTTGTCTATAAATAATCTCAACCGGCACAAAATGAATCTGCATTCCCGTTTGAACATAAACGCCCTTTTGCGAATCGACAACACGCAAGGCTTTTTTGGAAACTCTAAGTCCGCTGTATTCTTTATTTACAACCGTCATACCCGCCGTTCTTATTGTCGCAAGCTCGCTGTTCATATCGTTACAAGCGAAAATAATCACAGCGTTTTCGTTTTCCTCTGAAATGTTTATCTGTTTTACTGTAACCAAAAGATTGGGAGAAGATTTAATGCTTGTTACAAGCTTTAATTCCTGACCCTCTTTATATTTGAGCGAGTCGTTTAAAGGTAAAACTGCGGCGATATACCACTCATAGTCAGAAACGATTTTGCCAATAACATTTTTCTCTTTCTCCTGAGGTTTTACAGAGGATAAAAATTCCTCAGTAATCTTATTTAAATCATCTATAGGAAAGGCTTTTTCGTAACCATCGGTTTTGGAAACAAAATATCCTGACTCCTTAGCTAAAATACTGCCCTTGGTTTTTGGGAGTGTAGAAGTAAGACCTTGCAAGGCTTTTTTTAGGGAAGCCAATCTCTCGCTAAGACCCGTAGCCACACCGAGTGCTACCTGTTTGCGGTTGTTAGCAGAAAGCAATGCTTTTGAAAGAGTTTCGGCGTTCTCAAAGTTGCCACCCGAGTTTTGAAAAATAAAGTCACCCAAACTGTTTGAAATTTTCGAATTTATAAGTCCCAAATCTGCCGCTTCAATATCGTTATAGCTTAAAATATCCTCAATATCGGCAATCTGGTCCTTTAAAACATCAATTTGAGAAACGGTAATAGATGCGTCTGCACTGCCGTAAATGTTTGCTACAACTCCGTTTTTAGCAACCCTTGAGCCGTCTTCGGTAACAAAGTGCAAAACGCCATCGTCGTTTGAAGTAACATAGGTTTCATTTCTTATAATGTGACCTGTGATTTTAAATCCATCATTTGCAGTGTAAAACACAGCATTTTCGGTCCTTATCGGCATGTATAAAGAGGAAATAAGTTGATTTATTATAAATATGGCAACTATAACGCCGATTGAAATTTTTAAAATCTTTGCACCGTTCAAATTATTTCCTCTCCTTTTCTAAAAAATTTTTTCTGCAAGTTTTAAAGCTTCACTTGTAACATCGGGTGTTACATCGGGATAAATCCAGTTTATCCTTGTGTCTCTTCTAAACCAAGTAAGCTGCCTTTTAGCGTAACGTCTTGTCTGTCTTTTAAGGTTTTCGACCGCTTCTTCTAAAGAGCAGTCGCCACCCAAATATCCGTAAAGTTCCTTGTGACCGATTGCCTGAAAACCGCCTTTTTCGTTTTTAGACTCAAAGGTTTGCTTGGCTTCTTCCAAAAGTCCGTTTTCAAGCATTAAATCCACACGGCGGTTTATTCTGTCATAAAGCTTTTCGCGGTCTTGATATGTTATACCAATGCAAAGCGGCTCGAAATCCGCTTTTTCAAGGTGGGATAATTCGTTTTGCTGTGTTTTAGTTTGTCCTGTGAGTTTATATATTTCAAAACAGCGGACAATTCGCCTTTTATCCGTTGGGTTTAACCTATCAGCACTGTCTTTGTCAAACGATGACAGGCGTTTTAGCATCTCTTCGCCGCCAAGGCGGTCAAACTCGGCTTCAAGTTCTTTTCTCAAAGCCTCGTCGGTATCAATTTCGGTAAACTTTGTGTTGTCAAGCAGTGCCGAAATATAGAGTCCTGTGCCACCAACAACAATGGGGAGTTTGCCTCGGCTTAAAATATCCTCTATTTTTTCTCTTGCAAGTTTTACATAATCAGCAACCGAAAACTGAATGTCAGTCTCCAAAAATTCAAGCAAATGGTGGGGTATCCCCTCCATTTCCTCTGTGTCAGGACAAGCAGAGGCGATATGAATGCCTTTATAAATCTGCATTGAGTCGGCGGAAATGATTTCGCCGCCAAATTTCTTTGCAAGGGCAATGCTTAGCGCCGTTTTACCCGAAGCGGTTGGTCCTACAATAAAAATTACCTTTTTGCTCATTGTATTCTACCAAACTGTTTTTCAAGTTCACGCTTTTTAATTTCAAAGGCTACGGGTCTGCCGTGGGGACAGTACATTATTTCCTTATCCAAAAGCACCCGTTTAGCCAAATCAAGCATTTCAAAACGGCTTATGTTATTTCCCGCTTTAACCGCCGCACGACAGGCAACCGTGTGGAAAACATTGTCCTCTTTAGCGACAGAAACCTTGCCCGTAGTAATTAGACTCTCAGCAATTTCGGATAAAAGGTTTCCTATATCCTCGTTTGTTAAAAATACGGGAAGTCCTCTTACAATAACGGTGGAGTTTCCAAAATCCTCAACCTCAAAGCCGCTCTTTTCAAGAGTTGAGAGGTTGTTTATAACAGCATCATACTCGCCGCTCGACAAAGTAACCGTAACAGGGGTAAGCAAGGCTTGAACCTCGGTCTTTTCCTCGGCTTTAAGTTTATTGTAAAGTATTCTCTCGTGGGCGGCGTGTTTATCTATCATAAAAACACTGTCCCCCATTTGAGCCACAATATAGGTTGAAAAAGCCTCGCCGATGATTATAATTTCATCCTTTTCCTCAACTATAGGTTGCATAACTTGAGGTTTTTCTTCCTCAACCACTATATCGATATTAGTTTTAGGTGTAACAACAGGCTCAATTTTTTCGCCCTTTTCATCTGCCACAGCAAAGTTATTCATAAACTCAAACTCTGGTTTTGATTTAAAAACAACCTCTGTTTTTACAGGTTCTTGCTTAAACTGCGGTGCGGGAGTTTTAGTTACAGTCTCGGTAATCGCCTGTTGGCGGTATTCGTTAGCAATAACCCTTTGGAAAGGATTAAAGGGGGCCTTATTCAGTTTGATTTCGGGTCGTGTGTCCCCCACTGTCAAGGCATTTTTAACCGAGGCATAAACAGCGTCAAAAATACGCTTTTCGTCAGAAAATCTAACCTCGGTCTTGGCGGGATGAACATTAACATCAACCGTATCAAAAGGAATTTCAAGGTACAACACGAAGGCTGGGAATTTTCCAACCATTGCGCTGTTCTTATAGGCTTGTTCCACAGCGGCAATAACCGTTCCCGAACGCACCAAACGGCCGTTTAAAAATGTATACTGACCGCTTCTAGTTGCCTTGCAGGCAAAGGGTTTGCAAATTAGTCCCGATACCTTGATTCCATTTATATCATCGTTTACATCTACAAGTGAATTTGAAAAATCTCTGCCCAAAACGGCATATACGCAAGCCTTAGTGTCTCCGTTACCCGAGGTTGTGAGAACAGTTTTTCCATCTCTTATTAACTTAAAAGCAATTTCGGGGTGTGAAAGGGCAATTCTTTCCACCACCGAAGCACAAGCGTTACCCTCCGAAACATCCTTTTTAAGAAATTTCATACGGGCGGGGGTGTTATAAAAAATATCCCTAATTATGATGGTGGTACCCCTAGGGCAACCGACGGGTTGGTTAAATTTCTCCTCGCCACCCTCAATGGAATAATGGATGCCCTCATTGCTGTTTTCACTGCAGGTCAGCATTTCAACCTTTGAAACCGAGGAAACAGCCGCCAAAGCCTCGCCTCTAAAGCCCAAAGTGGCAATACTGTCAAGGTCATTTTGTGTCTTAATTTTACTTGTGGCGTGTCTTAAAAAAGCGGTGGGAACATCCTCTGCCTCGATACCAATACCGTTATCTGTTATACGGATATATGTAATACCGCCACGCTGAATTTCAACAGTAATCTGGGTAGCCTTAGCATCTATTGAGTTTTCAACAAGCTCTTTTATAACCGATGCGGGTCGCTCAACCACCTCGCCTGCGGCAATTAACTCTGCTACATTTTTAGGCAGTAGATTAATCTTTGGCATTTTGTTCCCTCCTTTTTAACTAATTTTTCGCTTTATTACACAAATCAAATAAGATTTGCATAGCTTCAATGGGTGTTAAGGTATTAACATCAACGCTTTGAAGTTCTTTTAATATATCCTGTGCGCCTTGCATTTCCAAGGACATTTGCATATCGGCGCTTTCAACCGATTTATAGGTAACAATTCCCTCTTCCTCGGTTTTTTTGAGAATTTCTTTTGCTCTCTCAATAACCGTTTCGGGAATACCGCTGAGTTTTGCAACCTCAATACCGTAGCTATCGTCAGCGGGACCTGGTATTATGCGGCGAAGGAAGGTTATATCGTCTCCCCTTTTCTTAACCGCAATATTATAGTTCTTAATACCATCAAGTTCACTTTCCATTGAAGTAAGCTCGTGGTAGTGGGTGGCAAAAAGAGCTTTTGCGCCAAGCTTTCGCTTATCGGCAACAAATTCGAGCACCGCACGGGCAATTGACATACCGTCAAAGGTGGAAGTTCCTCTGCCGATTTCGTCCAAAATCAGCAAACTGTTTTTGGTTGCGTATTTCAAAATATCTGCAACCTCGCT
This sequence comes from Clostridia bacterium, assembly GCA_017624675.1. Classification (GTDB taxonomy): domain Bacteria; phylum Bacillota; class Clostridia; order Oscillospirales; family Acutalibacteraceae; genus UBA737. Next base: position 44,287 of record JAGAMO010000002.1, read on the forward strand.
CATTTCAACCATAAAGGTTGACTGACCCGAAGCTAAATCGTCCGAAGCGCCAACTCTTGTGAAGATGGCGTCCACCAAACCGATTCTGGCGCTTGTTGCGGGTACAAAGGAACCGATTTGCGCCAACAGTGTGATAATAGCAGTCTGTCTCATATATGTGGATTTACCTGCCATATTAGGACCTGTTACAATAGCGCATCTGTTATCTTTCATATCAAGCAAAGTGTCATTTGCAACAAAGGGCATTTTGCTTATTTGCTCAACAACAGGGTGTCTGCCGTCTTTAATGTTAATACATCCGCTTGTGTCAACAATAGGTCTGCAATAGCGGTTGTTAACAGCCACCAATGCCAAGGAACAAAGTGTATCAAGCTGGGCTATTGCCGAAGCGGTTTTTTGGAAGAGTTCAATTTCTCTTGCTGTTCTTTGCCTTACCTCATCAAAGAGCTGATATTCTAAAGCAGTTACCCTCTCCTTAGCCGAGAGCATCTGCCTTTCAATTTCTTTTAGTTCGTCGGTTATAAAACGCTCGGCATTGGTTAAGGTTTGTTTTCTTACATAATCCTCGGGCACTTTATCAAGGAAAGAATTTGTAACCTCAATATAGTAACCGAAAACCTTGTTATACTTAACTTTTAAGGTCTTAATGCCTGTTCTTTCCTTTTCCCTTGCCTCAATTTCTGAGAGGAAATCGGTGCTTCCTTGCATTATAGCCCTTATTTTGTCAAGCTCTTCGTTGTAACCGTCTTTTATAATTCCGCCCTCACGAACAGTGTTCTTGGGATTTTCGTGAATAGCGTTACAAATTAATTCTCTAACCTCGCTATGCTCGTTGATGTCCTCATAAATCTCCCTTAAAAGTCGGCAGTCGGCATCTCTAAGCAAAGCTTTAATGGGTGGAAAATAGGATATTGTTTCTGCCAATAAATTAAGTTCCCTCGGTTTTACCGAGCCGTAAACCACCTTAGTCATTGTGCGTTCAATATCTCTTATTCCGTTTAGGTTTTCTCTGAGTTCGCCGAGCAAAATGCCTTTAGACATAAGCTCGTCCACCGCATTTTGGCGGAGGGTTATTTGAGGAATTGAAAGCAAGGGCTTTTCAATCCAGTTTCTTAAGAGTCGCTTACCCATTGGTGTTCGGGTTTTATCCATAACCCACAAAAGTGAGCCTTTTTTGGAGCCAGAACGCATTGTCTCGCTTATTTCAAGATTTCTTATAGCGGTCATATCAAGGCGCATATATTCGTCTTCTGAATAAATGTTAACCTTTTTGACCGAAATGTTACCGCTGACACCCGTTTCGTAAAGGTAGGTTATAATACCGCCCAAAGCACCCGTAACAGCGCTTTCTTCCTTTAGACCTAAATTCTCGGTACTTATGATATTAAAATGCTTTAATATGAGCGCCTTTGTATGTATGGGAGAAATCTGAATTTCTTCCCTTAAGGTCACTGTGCCTGTGTAGTTTTCTTTCAAGAACAAATCGAGCGCCTTGTTGGTTTTAATAACATCGGCAGTCAAAAGAATTTCGCTTGGTTTAAAACGGCTTATCTGTTCAATAATGCGGGTTTGGATATTTTCAACACCCAGTTCAATCACAAAGCACTCGCCCGTTGAAGCGTCGGTAAAGCAAAAACCGTAGGTCTTTTCAAAAGAGCACAAACACGCAAGATAGTTGTTAAGTCCCTCATCGAGCATACTGTCTTCAATTACAGTACCTGGGGTGATAATTCTAACAACCTCACGCCTTACAATGCCCTTGGCTTCAGCAGGGTTTTCAACCTGTTCGCAAATTGCAACCTTGTGACCCTTTGCAACCAAACGGCTGATATAAGCATCACAACTGTGGAAAGGTACACCACACATTGGTGCTCGTTCTTCCTGACCGCAATCTTTACCCGTTAAAACCAAATCCAATTCTTCGGAGGAAACTTTGGCGTCTTCGAAAAACATTTCGTAAAAATCGCCCACTCTGAAGAAGAGTATGCTATCCGGATTTTCGGCTTTTATTTGAAAATACTGTTTCATCATTGGGGACAATTCCGCCATTTTTTAACCTCCTTTTGTATTTCACTTAAATATTAGTGGCAACCACCGCAAGTGGAACAGCTACCTGTACAAGCGGCAGCGGTCTCGCAAGTCTCGGGGTCCTCACCCTCTAAAGTTTTTGTGATAACTGTGTTGATTTCGCTCATCATCTGGTCAAGCTCAACCTTAGCGGTGTTATACTCAACCATAGCGGGAGCAGACATAATCTCACCGTAAACACGGCGAAGTTCCTCGTTTAACTCTTTGATTTTGTTCTCATCTTTTTCTTCAGAACTCATCATTCTGTCCATATCCATACGGATAATGTTGAACTTGCCGATAGCAGCCTGAAGTTCTTCGTTGTTATCATTCTCTAAACGAGCCTTAGCATAGCGAATAAAACGCTCGTCCTGTTGAATTGCTTTGCCAAGTTCCCTAACAGCCTTAATTACATCCATTTTAAATACCTCTTTTTTTATTTTGTATATTATCTTGAAGCTCTAAAAGCTCATCAAACCATTTTCCTTTTTCCTCTCGGGAAACGGGGTCGGGCATTTCTGCCGCAGGGGTGCCGCCTCGTGGCGAATAAATGAAAGTGAAAAGTGACTCAAACTCCACTTCCTTTATAAGACTCAAGGTTTCTTTAAAGTCCTCATAAGTCTCACCCGGGAAACCTACAATAACATCGCTTGTAAGTTTAATGTCAGGAATTCGTTTTTTAGCCTCACGCACCAATTCCAAATACTGTTCTCTATCGTAGTAGCGGTTCATAAGTTTTAAAATTCGGCTGCTACCCGACTGAAAAGGCAAATGCAAATGACGGCTCACCTTTTTGCAGTCACGAATAGCATCCAGCAACTCCAAACTGCAATCTTTGGGATGAGAGGTCATAAACTTAATTTCAAAATCGCCCTCTAAATCGTTTATTTGCCTAAGCAACTTTGCAAAGTTAACGCCGTGGGCTTCGCCCTTACCGTAGGAATTAACATTTTGACCAAGCAAGGTGATTTCTTTGCAACCGTTTGCTATCATTTCCCGAGCCTCGGCTAAAACCCTTTCGGGCTCACGGGAACGCTCTCTTCCCCTTACATAAGGTACGATACAGTAGGTGCAAAAATTATTGCAACCGTACATTATAGGAAGCCAACCTGTAGTTACCCTATCCCTTTTAGTTGGTATTTCCTCAACTATCGGTTTGTTATCAAGGGTCAGTTCAAAAATTCTCTTACTGCCGCTTAGCCTTTTATAAATAAACTCAGGCAAACGGTGGAACATCTGAGTTCCAAAAACAATATCCATATAAGGATAACTTTTTTTGATTTTATCAGCAACGCTTTGCTGTTGCGCCATACAACCGCAAATTGCGGCAATTAAATTCGGTTTTTCTTTTTTAAGGGCTTTTACATTGCCAATATTTCCGTAAACCCTATCCTCAGCGTGACCTCGCACAGCACAGGTGTTGAAAATGATAAAATCGGCTTCATTTATATCCTCGGTAATAGTATAACCGCAGGCAAAAAGCATACCCTTTAATTTTTCTGAATCGCTGACATTTTGCTGACAGCCAAAGGTTACCACACAAGCCTTTGGATTATCCCCGTAAACCGACGGCAAAAGCGATGAAATTTTATGTATATAATCCCACTGAACTGTGGGGAAAATATTGCCAAATTCAAGGTTTTTCAAGTGTTATTCTCCTTTAAAAATACAATGACACCATTATTGAAATATTGTACCACAAAACGCCTAACTTTTCAAGCAAATATATTTAATTTTTAACACATTGACAAACATTTAAAAAAGTCTTAAAATATAGATATTGAAACTTGGAGGAAAAGTATGTTTGACGCTTTAAAAATCAAAAACGAATGCGTAGAATGGATACGCGATTTTTTCAAAAATAACGGACCCGACTGCAACGCAGTTGTCGGTATTTCGGGAGGAAAGGACAGCTCGGTTGCCGCCGCGCTTTGCGTTGAAGCCCTTGGAAAAGACAGGGTTATCGGTGTGCTTATGCCAAAGGGCGAGCAAGCGGATATTGACTGCTCTTTAAAGCTTGTAAACCATCTTGGAATTAAATATTTTACAGTCAACATCGGCGAAACGGTTGAAGCGCTTAAATCTGCCTTGCCAAAGGATATAGAAATCACCTCCCAAACCGTAACAAATATTCCGCCGAGAGTTCGTATGACAGTGCTTTACGCTATTAGTCAAAGCAACAACGGAAGGGTTGTTAACACCTGTAATTTGTCTGAAGACTGGGTTGGATATTCCACCCGTTACGGTGATTCAGTGGGCGATTTCTCTCCTCTTTCTAATTTAACTGTTGCCGAGGTAAAGGAAATCGGTCATATTTTAAATCTTCCACAAGATTTGGTTGAAAAAGTTCCTATTGACGGTCTTTGCGGTAAAACTGATGAGGAGAATTTAGGCTTTACCTACGCTGTGTTAGATAAATATATTCGCACAGGAATTTGCGAGGACCCCGAAATTAAGGAGCTTATTGACAGAAAGCATAAAGCAAATCTATTCAAGCTTCAATTAATGCCAACATTTAAACCTGAGATATAAAAAAAGAGTAGCAAAAGCTACTCTTTTTTATTATGCTTTATTTTTAATAAAACCTATAAGCTTGAAGATTTCCATTACAACCAACGGAACTAAAATAAGCGCTAAAGCCAAGAGATAGAGACCCACAGGTAAAAGTTCAAGACCGAAAGCCACACGAACAGGGGTAAACAAAACGATTAAAACAAGCACTAAAGAAATTAATGCCGCACCGTTTAATTTTTTGTTTGTGAAAGGTCCTATTTTAAAGAGTGAACGGTTAGAACGCATATTAAAACTTTGCACAATTTGTGAGAGTGCTAAAATCATAAACGCCATTGTCTGTCCCGCAGCAAGACTGCCTGTTACAATTTCGCCGAAGCGGAAGCCGATTAAGGTTAAAGCCGCAAACATAAAACCTTGAAGCACAACCCTTACTCCTAAGCCGTGGGCAAAAATTCCCTCGGTTTTGGGTCGGGGTTTTTCGTTCATTATATTCTTTTCAACAGGCTCCATACCAAGTGCTATTGCAGGGAGTGAGTCGGTCACAAGGTTAATCCACAAAAGTTGCATTGAAAGCAAGGGTGTTTTGTGCCATAAAAGCATTGCAATGAAAACTGTTATAACCTCACCAATATTAGTGCCAAGCAAGAAGGCAACAACCTTTTTAATGTTAGCGTAGATACCTCTACCCTCTCTCACAGCGTCAACTATTGTTGCAAAGTTGTCGTCAGTAAGGGTCATATCCGAAGCGCTTTTTGCAACATCGGTACCCGTAATACCCATAGCACAGCCAATATCTGCCGCCTTTAGTGCGGGAGCATCGTTAACGCCGTCACCCGTCATTGAAACAACCTGACCTTTTCTTTGCCAAGCCTTCACAATGCGGATTTTGTTTTCGGGAGAAACACGGGCGTAAACCGAAATTTTTGTAATCTTACTGTCAAGCTCAGCATCGCTCATAGCGTCAAGCTCGGCACCCGTTATAGCCAAATCGCCATCCTTCATAATACCCAAAGCCTTTGCGATAGCCGAAGCGGTTATAACGTGGTCGCCCGTTATCATAACAGGTTTAATTCCCGCTTTAAGACATTCCTCAACCGCCTTTTTAGCCTCTGGTCTTGGCGGGTCTATCATACCCAAAAGACCCATAAAGGTAAGTCCGTTTTCAAGGTCTTCGCTCTCTAAAGTGGTGGGCATTTTATCTATCGTTTTATAAGCCACAGCCAAAACACGCAAAGCCTCGGCGCTCATACTTTCGGTAATTTCCTTGGCTTTTTCAATATCGCCGCTTATACAACGGTCCGAAAGCATATCAAAGGCGCCTTTGACAATAACTGTGATTTTACCGTCGATTTCGTTTACGGTGGTCATCAGTTTTCTATCAGAGTCAAAAGGAATCTCGCCCAAGCGGTGATACTTTTCATTTAAAGTGGATTTTTCACTGCCGTTTTTATGGGAAGCCACAATAATTGCGGTCTCGGTGGGGTCGCCGATATGCTCCTCGCCCTCGTCTGTGAAAATAACATTTCCGTCACAGCAAAGGGTTGCGAAATCAAGAAGTTTTCTGATTTCAGCAGAGTTGTTTTCGCTGATTTCTTCGGTGTCTGCCCCCTCAGAATAAGCCTTAACTAAGGTCATTCTGTTCTGTGTCAATGTACCCGTTTTGTCAGAGCAAATAACCGATGCGCTACCCAAGGTTTCAACTGCGGGTAAACGGCGGATAAGAGCATTTTTAGATGCCATACGCTGAACTCCGATTGACAAAACGATTGTCACAATAGCGGGTAGTCCCTCAGGGATAGCCGATACCGCCAAAGACACTGCAGTCATAAAAATCTCAAGAGGAGGTATATCGTTCAAAAGGCCAACAACAAAGATTACCGCACAAGCACCCAAAGCCACAAAACCTAAGTATTTACCGAGGTTTGCAAGTTTTCTTTGTAAAGGAGTTTGAGTATCCTTTTCGCCCTCTAAAAGACCTGCAATTTTACCCATTTCGGTATCCATACCTGTTGCGGTTACAACGGCGGTTGCGGTGCCGTAGGTTATGCTACAGCCCGAGAATATCATATTACTGCGGTCACCGAGAGGCGCCTTTTCGTCTATCTCGGCAGAGTAATCTTTTTCGGAAGGTACTGACTCGCCCGTTAAGGCAGACTCCTCACTTTTAAGACCCGCAGAGAAAATCAAACGGGCATCGGCAGGAACAAAATCACCCGCTTCCAAGCGGATTATATCGCCCACAACAAGATGGGAAGCATCTATAACGCTTTCAACACCGTCACGCAAAACTCTGGCATGGGGCGCTGACATATTTTTAAGTGCATCAAGCGCTTTTTCGGCTTTACCCTCTTGGTAAACGCCCATAATAGCATTCAAAATTACTATCAGCAAAATGAGGGCGGGTTCAAAAAGTTCGCCCCAGTTCTTTTCAATTACAACAACTGCAAAGGAAATAATTGCGGCAATGATTAAAATTATAATCATTACATCTTTAAATTGGTCGAAAAAGCGAGATAAGGTGCTTTTCTTTTTCTTTTCCTTTAGCTTGTTTTCTCCGTATTTTTGAAGTCTTTCATTAACCTCGGCACTTCTAAGACCCACCTTAGGGTCAACGCCAAGCTTTTCTAACACTTCGTTTAGCGGTTTTGCAAAATAATTCATAAACACACTCCTAAAATTAAAAAACGAGACTTATCGTTTCAAGTCCGATAAGTCTCGTCGTTTGATATGATACCAGCGGACAAGCCACTTGATGTTGATACCATCACAAATAAAATTTGCCGACTACTCCCTTATTGATTATAGTATAACTTATAACCTATAAAAATTCAAGGAAAATTTTGTAAATAAATTTTAAAGAGCAAGTTCTAATGTTTTGTTGCTCTTATCGTAAAGGCGGTATTTAACACCTGCAGTGTCAAACATTTTCTTAGAGGCAATAACACTGTCAGAGTCGGAATACTTATCCTCCATATAAACCACCTCGGCAATACCCGACTGAATAATTGCTTTAGCGCACTCGTTACAAGGGAAAAGGGTTGTGTAAACAATACAGTCTCTAACGTTTCCTCTGTCACAATTCAAAATTGCATTAAGCTCTGCATGGCAAACATAAAGATACTTGGAATCAAGCGGATTATCATTTTTATCCCAAGGAAACTCATCATCACTGCAGCAACGGGGCATTCCGTTATAGCCCATTGATAAAATCCTCTTATCTTTATTAACTATACAAGCGCCAACCTGAGTTGAGGGGTCTTTACTTCTTTTAGCCGATAAAAGGGCAATACCCATAAAATATTCGTCCCAGCTTAAATATTCCTGTCTTTTCATATTATTCACCTCGTAAGAACATTGTATATTATTCTGAGCGTTTTTTCAATGTTTTTTTGTTCTGACCGAAAATGCCGTTGCGATTAACATTATAAGCGGGAAAACAGCGGTTACACCAAAGCCCATTTTAAGTCCTAAACTGTCTGCTACACTGCCAAGCACCCAAGGACCAAGCGCACAGCCTATATCTCCGCACATTGCAAAGGTGCCGTACATTACAGTTGAGCCGTCGGTAAATTCCACCGCTGACCTTGAATAAATTGCAGGCCAAAATATGCTGACAGACAAACCGCCAAGCGCACAAAAGCCTAATGAAAGCGCTTCGTTTTTAGTTAAAGCCACTCCCAAATAACAAACCGTTGCAAACACGCTTAAAATAAGCATAGCCTTTTTAAAATCAAGTTTTTTGGCGTTTATACCGTAATAAACTCTACCTATTGCCATAAAAAGCGCAAAGGCGCAAGGTCCTGCCAAATCGCCCACAACTTTACTAACTCCTAATCCTCTTTGAGCAAAGAGGGAAGCCCACTGCGCCATAGCAATTTCAGAAGCACCCGCGCACAGCATCATAAGCATAAATCCGCGGAATTTGGGGCGGCCAAAAAGTTCAAAAAAGGTTGCCATCTTTTGGTCGGGACGAGGTTCAATTATAGGCACCTTTAAAAAGGCAAAGGAATTAACAAGCGGAATTACCGCCCAAATAAGCGGAATAAAACTCCAATTTTCTTTTCCAAAAACGCCAATCAGCAAGGTGGTTACAATAATTGTAGCGGCTTGTCCCCAACAGTAAAAAGAGTGAAGTATACACATACTGCCGCCTTGATTTTCGGTGGGTAAAATCTCCACCATCGGACTGAGTATTACCTCCATCAGTCCGCTGCCCGTTGCATATACCACCGCACAAATAGCAATTGCGAGATATTTATCACTCATAATCTGCGGCAAAATACCCATCATAACAAGACCGATAAAGGTTATAAACTGTGATATAAACGCCGTTATTCTATACCCGAAAGCCTTGGCAATTTTAGGTGTCAATAAATCTATTACCATTTGTGTTCCAAAGTTAATTACAATTAAAAATGCCAATTTCTCATAATCTAAATTGTAATTATCCTGTAGTGCTACAAAAAGTATCGGCAAATAGTTATTAATAATTGCTTGAACAATGAACCCTACAAAGCAGACAAGCCTTGTTGGTGTGTATTTATTTTTCATTACCATTTTCCTTTAACAACCCCAAAATTTCATCGGGTTTTGATACTATGTAATCTGCGCCGTTTTGACGAAGCTCGTCTTCATCTCTAAAACCCCAAAGAACGCCCACTGCAACACAACCTGCATTTTTGGCTACCGCCATATCCATTCCCGAATCGCCGATAAATAAGCATTCCTCAGGTTTCACACCTAACTCGTTTATAACTTCAAGAGTGAGTGTGGGGTCGGGCTTTGTGGGGTAACCCTCTCTCTTACCGCAAACAATACTGAATCTGTCGCCCAAAAGTTTTTCGGTTACAACCGTAGCCATTTCCTGAACCTTATTTGAAATTACAGCCGTTTTGTATTCAGATAAAGAGTCAAGCAAATCAATAATTCCATCATAAGCAACAGTTTTATCAACAAAATGCTCTCTGTAATGTGCCATAAAAATTTCCAGTGTGGTTTTTATGGTTTCACTGTCCCTCTTATTCTCGGGGAGTGCCCGCTCAATAAGCTTTGGCATACCGTCCCCCACAAAGTACTTAAACTTCTCGGTTTCGTGGGTAGGATAACCCATTTTTTCGAGAGCAAAGTTAGTACTAAAACTCAAATCAAAAAGCGAATTCACCAAAGTTCCGTCTAAATCAAATAATACTGCCTTAATCATTTTAACTGTCCTTTACTAACAAAAATCCCCCAGCCAAAGCTGAGGGTCATTTTGCAAGAAATATTAGATAGCTCTGGTAACCTTACCCGAACGTAAACAACGGGTGCAAACATTGATACGGCGGGGCGAACCGTTTACGATTGCCTTAACCTTCTTAACGTTTGGCTTCCAAGTTCTGTTACTACGTCTGTGTGAGTGAGAAACCTTAATACCGAAAGCAATTTCTTTGTTGCAGATATCACATTTAGCCATGGTCTGCACCTCCTTTTGTTTTGCGTACCTCACAGGTTTATACCCCGTTAGCCGCATAGCAAAAACTATATTACCATAAACAATATGAAAAATCAAGTGTTTTTTTAAAAAATTAATGTTCGCTTCTTCCGGGACGCCCCATAAGGTCTGAGAGCGCCTGTTTAATATCCTTACCCTCATACAAAACAGCGTAACATTCGCTAATAATTGGAAGCTCTATGCCATATTTTAAGGAGAGTTTATGAGCCATTTCGGCAGCATAATAACCCTCAACAGTTCCAACCTGTTCAAGCGCATCTTTAACCGAAACACCCTGACCTAGTTTCTTGCCAAAGCGATTGTTACGGCTGTGGTCAGACATACAGGTAACGATTAGGTCGCCAATACCGGTAAGTCCTGTAAATGTGTAACCCTTAGCACCCATACAAACACCTAGTCTTGCCATTTCTGCCATACCTCTGGTTATCAGCGCCGCTCTTGTATTGTCTCCAAGACCTAAACCACCACAAATACCCGCAGCAATAGCGATAATATTCTTCAAAGCGCCGCCAAGTTCTGCGCCGATAATATCACCCGATGTGTAAATCTTAAGATATTTGCTTTTCATTATTCCCTGAACAACCTGAGCCGCCGCCAAAGAGTTGGAAGCCGCAACTATAGAGGTTGGCATTTTTCTTGCAACCTCCTCTGCATGAGAAGGTCCTGTTAATGCAACAACGGGACTTTCTGGTAATTCTTCTGAAACCACCTCAGAAAGTCTTTTAAGACTTTCCTTTTCAAATCCCTTTGAAACATTAACAATAATGCCAAAGTTTTTATATTGTTTGAGTTGCTGTGCAACAGAGCGAACGGCAGTTGAGGGAACGGCAATAATTGTTATTGTATCACCCTCAACAACCGATAAGTCAGATGTTATTTCTATATCTTCAGGAATAAAAATACCTTTAAGAAGTTTCTCATTGGTACGCTTTGTTTTAAGCATTTCAACTTCATTTTCAAAAGGAGACCACAAGGTAACCTTGCAGCCGTTATTATAGGCGCAAAGAGCTAAAGCCATGCCCCAGCCACCTGAGCCTAAAACGCTTACCTTAACCATTTTGTTTATTCCTTCCTCCAACTTTATTTTCTGTGCCGTTTAACAATCTTTTAATATTTTCTCCGTGTTTGATAAAGACTATCAATCCCATTGCAACCGACAAAATCAGTTGCGGAAGTATGGGCGCCGCGGTTAGTCTGAAAATTAAGGAACAAACCACCACAACCACAGTAGCTGTCAAAGAGGCTAATGAAACATATTTTGTAGAAAGTGTAACAAGGGCAAATACTGCAAGTCCCAAAGCAATGGCCACAGGCGAACAAACGGCAAAAATGCCAACGCTTGTGGCAACGCCTTTGCCACCTTTAAACTTAAAGAACACAGGGAAAACGTGACCCAACATACAGGCAAGTCCACAAATATAAGCCCCTATTATTCCCCACTCATCAGCCTTGGTTTCACTTATCATTTCGAAAACTGTTTTACCTATATAACAAGCGGCAAAGCCCTTTAAAGCGTCACACAGAAAGGTGAGCGCACCGGGAAGAAAACCCGCGCTTCGCATAACATTGGTGGTCCCTGCGTTTCCGCTTCCTACCTCTCTAACATCCCTTTTCATAAACGCTTTGCTGAATATAACAGCAAAATTTATACTTCCTAATAAATAAGCTAAAATTACAACAGCAATAGACACTATTTGTCTCCCCTTTCGCGAATAACAAATCTCACGGGTGTACCCTCAAGACCAAAGGTCGAGCGAATTTGATTTTCCAAATAACGCTGATATGAAAAATGGAACAGTTCTGCTTTATTGCAGAAACAAACAAATGTGGGGGGCTTGGTAGAAGCCTGAGTCATATAGTAAATCTTGAGTCTCTTACCCTTATCTGTGGGAGGCTGAACACGGGCAGTAGCATCTGCTAAAATATCATTTAGCATACCTGTAGAAATACGCATTGTGTTCTGCTCGTTAACATATTTAATAAGTTCAAAAAGTCTGTCAACCCTCTGACCTGTTTTTGCCGAAATAAATACAATGGGTGCATAAGGCATAAAGGAAAAATCTACCATCAATTTCTTGCGGTACGCATCCATAGTGGTACCGTCTTTATCAACAGCGTCCCACTTATTAACAGCTATAATACAAGCCTTTCCCTCTTCCAATGCCAAACCTGCAACCTTGGAATCCTGCTCGGTAAAACCGTCAACACCGTCTATCATAATAACGCAAACATCAGCTCTATCGATAGCCATTTTAGCTCTAAGCACACTGTATTTTTCTATATTATCTTCAACCTTAGATTTGCGTCGCAAACCTGCGGTATCAATAAAGTTATAGTTAATGCCGTTTTTGGTAACCTTTGTATCAATAGCATCACGGGTTGTTCCCGCAATATTGGAAACAATTGAACGCTCCTCGCCCGAGATGAAGTTTATAAGGGAGGATTTACCGGCATTCGGTTTTCCGATTACCGCAACATTGATTATATCTTCATCGTCTTCCTCGAACTCAGCATCGTCAATATGAGACATAACCGCATCCAATAGGTCGCCTGTGCCGTGACCGTGAACCGAAGACACTGCAATAGGGTCGCCGAGTCCTAAATTATAAAACTCGTAAAACTCCATTGGAGTTTCGCCTATTCTATCACACTTATTAACACAAAGAACAATGGGTTTGCCGCTTTTTTGAAGCATTGCGGCAACATCCATATCGGCGGCAGTAACACCCGACTTTAAATCGGTTACAAAAATTATAACCGAAGCCGTATCAATAGCCAATTTTGCCTGATTTCTCATACTGCTTAAAATTATATCATCGGTTTTAGGCTCAATACCGCCTGTATCTATAAGCATAAGGCTTTTGCCCTGCCACTCAGCGTCGCCATAAATACGGTCGCGAGTAACACCGGGAGTATCGTCTACTATTGAAAGTCTTTTACCGATTATTTTGTTAAAAAGTGTGGATTTTCCCACATTAGGTCTGCCAACAACAGCAACTATCGGTTTTGCCATTTCACTCATTTACTCCTAAAATTTTATCTAACATTACAAACCCGTCGTTATCAACAGGTGTTATTTTCACATTAAGTTTAAAGGATAGTTCTTCCAAAGTAACACTATCAAGGAACATATCTCCCCCATCGCGAAGCATAACCGACGGAATAAGCAGTTCCTCGCCAAGTTCTGTTCCCTTTAACTGATTTTCAATATCGGTAGCAGTTATAAGTCCCGCAACGGTAATTTCGCCGCCGAAGAAATCGTTTTTAACAGCTACCACCCTACACTCCAAATTATCCCATTTTTTTGATATTTTGTCAACTATAGACTTAATAAAAGGATAAGCCGCTTCGCCTGTTGCCATAGTGATTTTACGCTTGGTTTCTAATCTATAATCACATAAATCTATAGCCTCGTCGGTCTCCTTTAACAACAAAGGCACCAATCCAACGCCGTTTTCAAGCTGCAAAAACTCCTCATAATAATCGGCGCCTTTTAGCGGTCTTTCCGATAAAATATAAAATTCGTCAGCCGCAAAAACACGACGCTCACCGTATTTATCAAGGGTCAAATCGCTGTATTTTTCTAAAATATCAACCGTTTTACCCGCTCTTTCCTTATCAAAAGGAGAAATCTCACACAAACCCTCGCGGTATCTTGTAAGTCCAACGGGAACAGCGGCAATACACTCAACATTCTCTAGTGCGGTTAAATCTTTAAGGCTTCTTTCAAGCTCTTCGCCGTCATTGTAATCTGGTACTAAAACGAGCTGACAGTTAAGTTTTATACCCGCCTCGTTAAAGCGGTGTATTATATCCAAAACCTTACCCGCATTTTTGTTATTCATCATCTTAACGCGAAGCTCTGGATTTGTTGTGTGCACCGAAATATTTATAGGGCTTATGTGCATTTTTATAATACGCTCAACCTCATGCTCGGTAATATTTGTAAGGGTAATATAATTTCCGAAAAGGAAGGACAAACGGGAGTCATCATCCTTAAAATAAAGGCTTTCCCTTAGTCCCTTCGGCAACTGGTCTATAAAACAAAAAATGCACTTATTACGGCAGGAGTGCTTTTTATCCATTAAATAGGTTTCAAACTCGAGTCCTAACTCGTCATATTCCTTTTTCTTTACCTTTTTAGAAATCGTTTTGCCCTTGGAATTTATAAATTCAAGGGTTAACTTTTCGCTGTTTTGATAAAAACGGTAGTCAAGCACATCCATTATACTGTTTCCGCTGATACTAACGAGAGTATCACCCTCGCGCACACCTGTCTTATAAGCAGGACTTCCCTTAATTACAGATTTTACCGTTACCGACATTATATCACCTCACATATAAAAAATCAGAGGGGGAATTTGACCTTCCTCCTCTGACCCTAATTTAATAAATCTTATTCGCCAACCTCAATAACTGTACGGCCGTTGTAGGTTCCGCAGGTGGGACAAATTCTGTGGGGACGCTTGTAAGCACCGCACTCGCACTTAACTAATGTAGGAGCGGTGAGCTTCCATAAATTGTTTCTTCTCTTATCTCTTCTAGCTTTAGAAGTCTTTCTCTTTGGTACTGCCATTATTGGCACCTCCTTAAAGTATAATACAATTTAATTATCAAGTAATTCAGCCAGGGCAGCCAAGCGGGGGTCTATTTCCTTTTTAACGCACCCACATTCGCCCTCATTAAGGTTTTTGCCGCATTTATAGCATATTCCCTTACAGTTTTCATCGCACAAATGCTTCATAGGAAGATTTGTAACGGTTTCCGTATACAACAACTCGTCCAAGTCAAGCTTCATATTCGGAACTGTAATAATGGTGTCACTGTCCTCACCCTCTATCGAGGTTGCAAGGGACTTTGAAACCTTCAAGGTATGCGTTCTGGCGGTTCGGGTACCGCAGCGGTCACAAGAAGCGTCAAACTCAAAAATGATATCGGCTTCTAACCTTACAAGACTTGCTTTGTTTGTGATTTCTCCCACGATTTCAACGGGCTTTTTGAGCGGATATTCACCCATGTAATCAATGCTCGATAAATCCAAAGCATACTTTAAAGGCAAAGCAGAATTATCAGTAACAAATATATGTTTTAAATCAATAATCATACTTCCACCTCTAATGTCACAAATGATATTATATCTATTGCCACCTTGTTTGTCAAGGTTTTTTCTTACAATTTATCTATTAAAATTATTGCCCCAAATATTTAATTTTCACAAATTTTGCATAGTCTTTTACTTCTTGCCACATTTGGTCTGTAACAACTGTGCCCTCGCCGAAAAGAAGTGCCTTTAAAGCCTCCTCATTTGCCGCCTCTAAAGGAGAGCCGCAAAGATATCCCACGCTTACTGAAAAATAATCGGCAATTTTGCAAAGTGTGTCGGCAGATAAGCTTTTGATTCTCCCCTTTTTATAATCGGTAAGGGTTGAACGTGGAATTTTACATTCCTTACAAAGGGTGGTTACATTTATCCCCTTTTTAATGCAAAGTTCCTCAATTAAATCGTAAACAAATACCATAATCTTCTCCTTTTTACGAAATTTAGTAATTTCGTCCTTGACAAATACGAATTTCAGTATTATAATCTGCATTAATACGAAATTTCGTAATTTTTAGTTATTATAATACATTATTTCGTAATTGTCAAGCAAAGGAGCTTTATAAATTTGTATTACTGTAAAAACTGTGGAAAGGAATTTGAAAAACCCGAAAAAACCTATGAGACACATCATTTAAGTAATCCCCCCTTTGAATTGCTTTATGTTTGCCCCACCTGTAAAAGTTCTAACTTTTACGAAAAAAACTCTACCCACTGCAGATGTTGCGGAAGCCGACTGCCAAGCGGTGTTAGTGAATACTGCAGTCCCTCTTGCAAAATTAAGGGAGAAAGAATGTGGAGGCGTGAGCTTAAAAAACGGCAGTCAGACCTTAAAGACCCGTTAAATATGATTGTAAAGGAATGTGCTATTTATAATAATTCTCACGGCACACGCTACAGCTACGGTCAGTATGTGGCATTAATCAGACCAAAGCTTTTGAAGGAGGGCAAAAAATGCGCCAAAAGAAAAAAGAATACCTAAGCAGTTATCTTCTGCAAGAAACCAAAATAAACAGACTCAAGAAAATGGCGGATTTAAACCCCGAACTAGAGCCTCAGTACAGCAAAGCCTTAAACGAGGCATTGCTCTTAAGAATAAAAATAGAGCGACAAATATCGGAGGTCGACTCAGGGATTTTAAGTGAGGTTTTGTATCAAAAATACATATTCGGCAAAACCCTTGAAGATATCAGTGCTATTTTGAACTACAGCACACGCCATATAGAGCGTTTACATATCAAAGCGTTAGACCTTTTCAAAATGTAACTTTTTGCCTCTTTACATTTAAGAAGTTAAAGAGTAAAATAAAAATAGAACAAGTGTTTGAGGAGGGTTCGTGTGAAAGACAGAGTTATACTTCACTGTGATTTGAATAACTTTTTTGCATCGGTATCCCTCGTTTTTAATCCAACACTTAAGGATATGCCAGTTGCTGTTTGCGGAGACAAGGAAAACCGCCACGGCATTATTCTTGCCAAAAACGAAATTGCCAAGAAATTTGGCGTCAAAACTGCCGAGCCTATTTTTGAGGCAAAAAGAAAATGTCCCGACCTTGTAACCCTACCCGCCATTTATGACAGGTATGAAGAATACTCCAAAAAAGCACAGGAAATTTACCGCCGTTATACCGATATGGTCGAGCCCTTTGGTATTGACGAATGTTGGCTTGATGTTACGGGAAGCGTTGTGCTTTTTGGCTCGGGCGAAGAAATTGCCTTTAAGATTAAAGAGGATATTAAAAAAGAACTTGGTATCACCGCATCGGTTGGTGTGAGCTTTAACAAGGTTTTTGCAAAGCTCGGCTCTGATATGAAAAAGCCCGATGCTATAACCGTAATAAGCCGAGAAAATTTCAAGCAAAAAATTTGGGATTTGCCAATATCCGACCTTTTGTTTGTTGGAAACAAAACAAAAGAAAAGCTTAAAAGCTTAGGTGTTAGAACTATCGGTGAAATTACCTTTTGCTCGGATGACAGCCTTAAAAAACTGCTCGGCAAAAACGGACTTGAATTAAAAGCCTTTGCATTAGGAGAAGACCGCTCCCCCGTTGTTACCCCAAGTTTCGAGGATAAACCAAAAAGTGTTGGAAAATCGGTAACCAGAGGCACGGATTTTACAAACGAAAAACAGGTTTGGCAAGAGTTTTTATCCTTTGGAGAAACCATTTGCGCCACCCTTAGAGAAAAAGAGCTTTACGCTTCGGGCGTTCAGGTGCATATCAGAACTGCCTCTTTAAAGGTGCAAGAGTTTAGCAAAAGTTTTTCTGAAACCACAAACTGTTCTTTAACCTTTGCAAAATGGGGTTTTGAGCTTTTTAAGGAAAATTACAGTTTTAATGAACCTCTGCGCTCGGTAGGACTTAGAGCCATTAATTTAAAAAACGAGCATTTAGGCGGTCAACTTGATTTATTCGGTGAAAAGAAGGACGACACCAAAACAGAGAAAGCAGACAAATCCCTCTACGATTTAAGGCGGAAATTCGGCAAAGAAAAACTTAAAAGAGGACGAAATATTTAACTTTACAATATAGTAGATTTGATATATAATTAAGACTGATGAAAATCGGTCTTAATTTTTTTATGGAGATGATAAAATGATTGACAAGAGTATTAAAAAATTAGTTTGCTACGGTAAAGAAAAAAATCTTTTTGACCTAAGAGACGAAATTTATGTTACAAACCGCATTTTAGAGGTTTTAAATCTTGACAGTTTTGACTGTGAAGAAGATTTTACCGATATAGACTTGGAAGAAACCTTAAAAGAACTTCTTGACTTTGCTGTTGAAAAGGGTTTGATTGAAGACGATATCACAAGCCGTGACTTGTTTGATACCAAGCTTATGGGCGCTTTAATGCCAAGACCCTCTGAGGTTACAAATAAGTTTTATGATATTTATAACAACAAGTCTCCCAAAGAGGCTACCGACTATTTCTATAACTTAAGCTGTGACAGTGACTATATCCGCCGTTACAGAATCGTTAAGGATATGAAGTGGGTTGCCCCCACCGAATACGGTGACCTTGACATTACAATAAACCTTTCTAAACCCGAAAAGGACCCCAAGGCTATTGCCGCTGCAAAGGCCGCCCCACAAAGCGGTTACCCCAAGTGTTTGCTTTGCAGAGAGTGCGAGGGTTATGCCGGAAGAATGAACTTCCCCGCCCGTCAAAACCACAGGGTTATTCCTATTACTATTAATGACAGTGCTTGGTGCTTCCAATACTCTCCTTATGTATACTACAACGAGCATTGTATTGTTTTCAACTCCGAGCACAGCCCAATGTCAATTAACCACCAGACCTTCAAAAAGCTTCTTGATTTTGTTGGTCTGTTCCCCCACTACTTTGTAGGCTCTAACGCTGACCTTCCTATAGTTGGTGGCTCTATTCTTTCCCACGACCATTTCCAAGGCGGAAATTACACCTTTGCAATGGCAAAGGCTCCCGTTGAGGATACCCTTACATTTGAAGGCTTTGAAGATGTAAATGCAGGAATCGTTAAATGGCCTATGTCGGTTATTCGTTTGTCTAACCCCAACCCTGACCGTTTAATTGCCCTTGCTTGTAACATTTTAGATGCTTGGAGAGGTTATACCGACGCTGACGCATTCATTTTTGCTGAAACCGACGGTGAGCCTCACAACACTATCACTCCAATTGCCCGTAAAAATGGTGAAAACTTTGAACTTGATTTAGTTCTTCGCAACAACATTACCACCGAAGAGCATCCTATGGGCGTTTACCATCCTCATGCTGAGCTTCACCATATCAAGAAAGAAAACATTGGTCTTATTGAGGTTATGGGCTTGGCTGTGTTACCTGCCCGTTTAAAGAACGAAATTGCTTTACTTAAAACTGCTATGTTAGAGGGCAAAGATTTAAGAGCCGATGAAGTTCTCGCAAAACACGCTGATTGGGTAGATGAAATTTCTGCTAAACATACCATTACTGCTGACAATATTGACGAGATTATCGAAAAAGAAATCGGTATTGTTTTTGCCCGTGTTTTAGAACACGCAGGTGTTTATAAGAGAAACGAAGAAGGCAAAAAAGCATTTATCAAGTTCTGTGATAGCGTTAAATAATGTTTATTGATATTTTAACTCAAGTTTGTGTATTATTTATTTTAATTCTCTTAGGTGTTTTACTCGCCAAAATTAAAATGTTAGGTGAAACCACCATTAAACAAATGACTGATTTTGTACTGACAATTGTCAGCCCTTGTGTAATTATTAAATCATTTGTGCGAGAATTTGACCCCGCCCTTACTAAAAAATTACTTATAAGTTTTTTTATTTCCATTGTAGTACATATTGGATATATTCTTATTTGTCATTTGTTTATTCACGATAACGATAAAGGCAAAGAAAAGGTTATGCGATTTGCCGCAATCTTTTCCAACTGCGGATTTATGTCCATCCCCCTTTTGGAGGCTATTTTAGGAGATGACGGCGTTTTCTACGGCACATCATATCTAGCAATTTTTTATGTGATTGTTTGGAGTTACGGTGTTTTCCTTATGAGTGGAAAGCGCGAGGATTTATCCCTTAAAAAAATAGTTATAAATCCCGGAATTATTGGTATTGTTTTAGGTCTTAGCATATTCTTCTTGAATATTCCCATCCACAAAGCACCTATAATTTCCGAACCTATAATTTTCCTGGCAGGGCTTAACACCCCACTTCCTATGATAATTATCGGTTACCATTTGGCTAACAGTAAACTTTTATCGGCTATAAAGAGTTTTAAAAGTATATTCTCAATGGGACTTAAACTTATTATATTCCCTCTTTTAACATTGATTGGAATGTATCTTTGCGGAATTAGAGGCGAAGTTTTGGTAGCTATCACCATTTCGGCTTCAGCCCCCACCGCCGCCATTACCACCATGTTCTCATCTAAATACGGTGCCGATACCACCCTTTCGGTTAGTATGGTTTCTTTAAGCACAATAATTTCAATACTTTCAATGCCGTTTATCATTACATTGGCACAAAGTATTGCATAAATTTAACACCTCGGGTAAAAATATACCCGAGGTGATTTTTTATGCAATTAACGCAAAAGGAAACAGATTTACTAAAGGACCTTAAGGGACAGGAAAAGTTGTGTGTTGAGAAATATACAAAGTATTCTTCCCAAGCACTTGACCCACAACTAAAACAGCTTTTTACCGAAATTGCCAATGTTGAGCAAGGACATTTAAACACAATAACCCAAATCGAGCAAGGAAACACCCCTAACACATCAAGCAGTTCGGGCGGACAGACAATTAACTCCACTTTTACCGAAACCTACGGTATGGGCGACACTCCCGACAAACAGGCTGACTGTTATTTGTGCAGTGACCTGCTTGCCGACGAAAAGCACGTTTCCCATCTTTACGACACCTGTGTTTTTGAGTTTAAGGACAAAACGCTTAGAGACACCTTAAACCATATTCAAAAGGAAGAACAGGAACACGGCAAATATATCTATGACTATATGTCAAAGAATAATATGTATTCCTAAAAAAAGGGACACTTTCGTGTCCCTTTAAAATTATTCAGCAATAAATTTATGGTAAACCTTTTTACCTTTTTTAAGAATAAAGTCAGCCTCAAAGTCTGCTTTTTCATACATAGTTGTGGGGTCCAAAACCTTTTGGTCGTTAACGCTAACGCCACCTTGCTGCACCAAGCGTCTGCCCTCGCCCTTAGAAGCGGTAAGCTCTGCCTTAACCATTAAATCAAGCACACCGATTTTACCGTCTGTAAAATCACTGTCAGCAATAGTGGTGGTGGGCATATTTTCGTGAGAACCTGCACCAGCAAAAACAGCTCTTGCGGTTTCCTGCGCCTTGGTTGCTTCCTCTTCACCGTGAACAAGCTTTGTAAGCTCAAATGCCAAGATTTCCTTAGCGGTATTAAGTTGGCTTCCCTCCCAAGAATCCATTTTGTCGATTTCCTCAAGAGGCAAGAAAGTAAGCATTCTGATACATTTCAAAACATCGCTATCTCCAACATTTCTCCAATACTGATAAAACTCATAAGGAGAGGTCTTTTCGGGGTCAAGCCAAACAGCGCCGCCAACAGTTTTACCCATCTTCTTACCCTCAGAGTTAAGAAGCAATGTAATGGTCATAGCATAAGCGTCTTTTCCAAGCTTTTTGCGGATAAGCTCGGTACCGCCAAGCATATTACTCCACTGGTCATCGCCGCCGAACTGCATATTACAGCCATACTCTTTATACAAATGATAGAAGTCATAGCTTTGCATTATCATATAGTTGAATTCAAGGAAAGAAAGACCTTTTTCCATTCTTTGCTTGTAGCATTCGGCTCTTAACATATTATTAACCGAGAACTGAGCGCCAACCTCACGCAAAACATCAATATAATTGAGTTTCAAAAGCCAGTCAGCATTGTTAACCATTTGAGCCTTATCTTCGCCAAACTCAATAAAACGGCTCATCTGCTTTTTAAAGCAGTCACAGTTGTGTTGAATTTGCTCTGCGGTCATCATTGAACGCATATCTGTTCTGCCCGAAGGGTCACCGATATGAGCAGTACCGCCACCGATAAGTGCGATAGGCTTATTACCTGCCATCTGCAAACGCTTCATAAGGCAAAGCGCCATAAAGTGACCTACATGCAAACTGTCAGCAGTGGGGTCAAAACCAATATAGAAGGTAGCTTTACCGTTGTTTACAAGTTCCTTAATTTCTTCCTCATCGGTTACCTGCGCAATAAGACCACGGGCTACCAGTTCATCATAAATTTTCATTTAAATATTGCTCCTATCCAGTAATTCCTTAGCAGAATTATAAATATTTTCCGTAATTTCTTTACCCGACATTATTCGGGCAATTTCTTTAATTCTGTCTTCACCTGTTATTGGTGTGACAGTGGTTTTTGTGCGGTCATCACTCACAGTCTTTTCTATAAGCAAATGATTATCCGCCTTTACTGCAATTTGCGCCAAATGGGTTATGCAAATAACCTGTCGTTTCTTTGCAACCTCTTTAAGCTTGGTTGCAACCTTATCGGCGGCAAAACCGCTTATTCCCGCATCAATTTCATCGAAAATCATTGTTGGGACATTGTCTTTATCAACAAGTGCGCTTTTAATTGCCAACATAATTCGGGAAAGCTCACCGCCCGATGCAATTTTTGAAAGAGGTTTTAGTTCCTCTCCTCTGTTAGCAGAAATTAAAAACTCAACATTATCGCAACCGTTTGAGGAATATCTGCCCTTGTCAATTTGAGTGACAAGTCTCACACCCGACATATTAAGATATTCGAGCGTATCGCAAACATCACGGGTGAAAAGCTTAGAAGCCTCATTTCGGCTGTTTGTCAATGCCTCGCCCTTTAAAACAAGCCTTTCCTTTGCCTTTTCAAGTTCTTCTGCCAACTCGTCGGCACGCTTGTTAGAAAAAGTGATGGTTTCAAGTTCAGCTTGTGCTAGTTCTAAAAACTCAAGCATTTTTTCTTCACTATTGCCGTATTTTAACATAAGTCGGTAAAGAAAATCAAGTCTTGCGTTAATTTCGTCGGGATTTTTATAATTTTCTGCCAAACTCTCGGCTTGAATCTCAACCTCAGCTAAGATATCCTCGGCTTTAGAGATTAGTTCGTTTATATCAGAAAAGCTTTTTTTGGCATTCTCAGTTTCAAGAGCGCCCAAAAATCTTGCGGCAATTTTAAGATTTGTGATAACACCGCCTGTGTCATCATCGCCCGAAAGAATATGAGAGGTGGTGGAAAACGCCTTTAAGTTCTTTTCAAAGTTTTCTGCAAGTTCCAACTTTTCTTTAAGCTCGGCAATTTCGCCAAGCTTGATATCTGCAGTGCTAAGTTCATTTATCTGATACTTTAAAAGCTCGGTTTTACGCTCTTTTTCGTCCTCGTCCATCTCCAAAGCAGAGAGTTCCTTGCGGATTTTGTTAAGCGATTTAAACTCGGCATAATAATCCTCTTTCAAAGCCTCGTTTTCAGCAACGGCATCAATAAAACCGCAGTGTTTTTCGGGGTCTAAGAGTGCCTGACTGTCATGCTGACCGTGGATATTTATAAGGCCCGACGCCACCTGTCTTAAAGAGGCGGCAGTAAAGGGTTTGCCGTTAATTTTAATTAAACCCTTACCGCTAAGGCTTAGTCTTCTGGTTATCAGAATATTTCCGTCTTCGTCGGGCTCAATCTCGTTTTGTTTTAAAAGACTCAAGCTCTCATCGGTAAAATCGCCGAAAAGAGCCGTAACCTCAGCCGTGTCACAACCGCTACGAATTAAATCCTTAGATGTGCGCTCACCCAGAACCGCATTAATAGAATCTATAACAATAGATTTACCTGCGCCTGTTTCGCCCGTTAGCACATTAAAGCCGTTTGTTAACTCAATATCACATTTTTCGATAACTGCTATATTTTCAATATGTAAAAATTTAAGCATTTTTTATCTTTCCCAATTCAGAAATAAGGGCTTTGGATTCAGCCTCTGAATGTGTAACAATAATAATGGTATCATCACCCGCAAGTGAGCCTAACATCATATCGCCAAACAAAGCGTCAACTGCAACACAAACGCTTGAAGCCATACCTGCAAAGCACTTAATAACAACATTATTAACCGCATAATCGAAGCTTTTAACACCGTCAACAAACATTTTTATATAAAGGTTGTCCGAATGTGTGTTTCCGGTAACGCGGTGGGTTAAATAACGGTAGTTGCCCTTTTCATCTCTACCCTTTATGATTTTAAGTTCCTTAATATCACGGGAAACGGTAGACTGAGTCACCTGAAAGCCCAAAGCCTCCAAGCCCTGTTGCAAATCCTCTTGAGTTATTAAAACATTATTTTCAATTAACTCTAATAATTTTTGCTGTCTTGTTTGTTTCAACTTTACATACTCCTTGTGTCTTTAAATTTGTATGATAAGGTCTTGTAAAATGAACGGTTGTTAAGTCTTATCAATTTCACGAAATCGGGAGATTTTTTAATTTGAATTTCAGTATAAGGCTTTACGGAAGCCACCTTTCTTCCGTCTATTGTGAGATAAATCTCGGTGCGCTTCTTTGAAAACGCTTTTAATTTAATGTTTGAGTTTGCAGACATTAGTATCGGCTTTGCCGCCAATGAATGAGAGCAAATTGGTGTGATACACATGGTCTGCATAAGTGGGTCAATTATGGGTCCGCCCGCCGACATTGAATAAGCGGTAGAGCCTGTAGGGGTGGAAATAATAAGTCCGTCCGCTCTGTAGCTTATGCTATCCCCTGCAACAATGGCAGAAATATCTATAATTCGGGAAATGAAGCCGCTTGTGATAACTGCATCATTTAATGCGGTGTATTCACCAAGAATTTTTGAATTCTCATAAACCGAAACATTAAGCATCATTCGTCTTTCGGTAAAATAATCACCTGTCTTTAGCTTGGAAATCAGCTCTAGCTCATTTTGCTCCAAGTTTGCAAGGTAACCCATTCTACCCGCATTAATTCCAAGAACGGGCTTATCATATTTTGCCGCAACCTTGGCGTAACGCATAATTGTTCCGTCGCCACCGATAGTTATAATAACATCGGCTAATTTGAAAATTTCTTCCTCGGGTGCGGGGATAAAACCTGCCGCAACAATAGTATCGGGAATATAGGCAGTCATTCCCTCTTTTTTCAAAATAACGGCTAGTTTTTCAACCACCTCGCTGCAACCGGGTTTATCTAAATTAGGTAGAACCGCAACAGTCATAAGCGTTCTCCTTTCTTAGTTTAGTGCTTCATAGGATTTACTCACGACTTCCTCTGCGGAAAAATCGTTGTTTTCCAAATCCTCATCTTTTCTTATATAACATAAGTATTCAATATTTCCCTCTGGTCCCTTAACGGGAGAAAAATCAAGTCCCAAGAGAGAAAATTTATTCTCTACTAAAAGGTTCATTATCTTTTCTATAACGGCAATATGTACGCTCTTTTCACGCACAACACCCTTTTTGCCGACATTTTCTTTTCCCGCCTCAAACTGAGGTTTAATAAGGCAAACTGCTGTGCCCTTATCCTTTAAAAGAGTTCTCATAACGGGTAAAATCAGAGAAAGGGATATAAAAGAAACATCAACCGAAGCAAAATCTAAATCCTCGGGGATTTCCTCTTTAGTAACATACCTGAAGTTTGTTCTTTCAAGGTTTACTACCCTCTCATCAGTTCTCAGTTTCCAGTCAAGCTGACCGTAGCCGACATCAATAGCGTAAACCTTTTTGGCACCGTTTTGAAGCATACAGTCTGTAAAACCGCCCGTTGAGGCGCCGATATCGGCACAAACAAAACCTTCAAGACTAATGGGGAAAACCTTCATTGCCTTTTCAAGCTTTAGTCCGCCGCGACTTACATATTTTAAAGCCTGACCTCTAACCTCAATAACATCATCTGGCTTTACTGTATTTCCCGCTTTATCCGACTTTTGGTTATTTACATAAACTATACCCGCCATTATAAGGCGTTTTGCTTTTTCACGGCTTTCGGCAAAGCCACCCTCTACCAAAGCTACATCAAGTCTAACCTTAGCCATTGTTTACCTCGTTTACCATTCCTTTTGCATCAAGTTTGCAAATACTTAGTGCCTCGGTTGTATCCATTTGAGGAATAAACTCGTTTTCAACCGCGCAGATTTTAAATTTACCCTTAAAGCCGTTTTGCAAAAGTAAAGCAGACAAATGCTCTCCTATACCGCCGCTCTTGACAGTTTCCTCGAAAACATAAATTTCTTCGAAACCTTTAAGAGTGTTTATTAAATCATTACTCAAGGGATAAATTTTATTTAGTTTTACAATATTTATATCGGTCTCGCTCTTAGCCTCTAAAGCCTCGCTAAAAAGTCTGCCATAGGTAACGATAGCTTTTTTGCCTTTTCCGTCTACAACACTGAAATCGGCGGTAAAACCTACATCGCCGCAAGGCTTTTCACAGCCTCTTGGGTATCTTATAGCAAACATTCCGTCGTTTTCGGCAGTAAATTTGATTCTATATTCAAGTTCCTTGTAGCTTGAGGGGGAAAATACAGTCATTTCGGGGATGCAGGTAAGATAAGAAACATCAAAAAGACCTTGATGGCTTTCACCGTCTTCGCCCACAATACCTGCCCTGTCAACAAGCAGTCTTAAGGGGAATTTGCCAATTGCGGCATCGTGAATTATCTGGTCAAAGCCACGCTGTAAAAATGAGGAATAAACCGCAAAATAAGGCTTCAAGCCTTGGGAAGCCAAAGCGGCGCCAAAGCAAACACCGTGACCCTCGGCAATTCCAACATCGAAAAATCTTTGTTTATACTCTGCCGCAAAATTCTCTAACCCCGTGCCCTCGGTCATTGCGGCTGTAATTGCGCATATTTTTCCGTCGGTTTTAGCTAAATCACAAAGGGTATTTCCCGCAACCGAGGAGAAATTAAGTTTCTTGTTGTTATCCGCTCCTGTATCAATATCAAAGGGAGATACACCGTGATAGTTCTTAGGGCTGCTCTCGGCAAATTTATAACCCTTACCTTTAGTTGTAACAATATGAACAAGTGAAGGTCGGTTATAGCTTTTTGCTATTTTTAAGATAGACTCTATACCCTCTATATCGTGGCCGTCAACAGGTCCTAAATAATTATAGCCTAAAACCGAGAAAAGATTACTGCGATAAAGTGCGTTTTTAAAGCCTTCCTTGATTCTATATACAATACTGTTAAGTTTTCTTCCTATAAAGGGAATTTTCAAAAGGAATTGACTGAATTTATCCTTAAATGTGTGATAATTCGAGCGGTTTCTCATTTTAGTGAGGGTTCGAGCCAGTGCCCCCACATTTTTAGAAATAGACATTTTATTGTCATTCAAAACAACAATAAATTTACTGTTAGAGGCACCAGCATTGTTAAGTCCCTCATATGCCATACCGCCTGTAAGTGCACCATCGCCAATAACGGCAACAGCTGTGCCCTCTTGACCCAAAAGCTTTTTAGCCTTATATATTCCGTAAGCGGCGGAAATAGAGTTACTGCTGTGCCCCGTAACAAAGGGGTCGTGCTCACTCTCGGTAGGTCGCATAAAGCCCGAAAGTCCGTCTTTCACTCTAAGCGTATCAAATTTTTCAAATCTTCCTGTAAGCAATTTGTGGGCATAACACTGATGTCCCACATCAAAAAGAATTGCGTCTTTAGGGGATGAGAAAACTCGGTGTAAAGCTATAGTCAGCTCCACCGCTCCCAAATTAGAGGCTAAATGACCGCCGTTTTTAGAAACGGTTTTCATTATTTTAGCCCTTATTTCCTCACAAAGCTTTGCAAGTTCTTTTTCTCCAAGATTTTTTACGTCTAAAGGAGAACTAATTTTGCTTAAAACAGGATAATCCAAAATTTCAACTTCCCTTAACTGTTTCGGTCTAATAAATAATTGGTAATCTCATAAAGAGCCTCTGTATCGCCGCCGATTTCATCTAAAGCATCTAAAGCCATATTAGAAAGCTCTGCCGCAATGGCGAACGCCTTGTCTAAGCCATAGATAGATACAAAAGTGGTCTTATTATTCTTTTCATCACTGCCAACAGGTTTTCCTAAAACCTTTTCGTTGGCGGTTACATCTAAAATATCGTCTATAATCTGGAACGCAAGTCCTAAATTGTAACCGTATTTAGCGGCAGATTTGAGGGTTTCCTCGTCATCCTTACCCGCAGAAATACAGCCTATTGAAGCCGCGGCTATAAGCAATGCCGCAGTTTTTCTCATATACATATCCTGAAGCGCCATAGCGTCGGGTTTTTCCTCTTCAAAAGAAAGGTCTAAAACCTGACCGCCAATCATACCGTGAAGACCCGCATTGCTGCTTAAAAAGGAAATCGCCTTTAAAACCTTGTCACTGCTAACGGGTGCATTGGCACAAATAAAAAATGCCTCTGTAAGTAAAGTGTCCCCAGAAAGAAGAGCTATATCCTCCCCGTAAGCCTTGTGGCAAGACGGTTTGCCCCGTCGCATATCGTCATCGTCCATACAGGGCAAATCATCGTGAATCAGCGAGTATGTGTGTATCATCTCAAGGGCTACGGCAAAATCGAGAGCATCTCTCACATCACCGCCGCAAAGACGGCAAAACTCCATCATTATAACAGGTCTTATTCTCTTTCCGCCGCCCTGCAAACTGTAACGGGCGGCTTCGATAACCTTTTTGTATTTAACATCGCAAAGGGGGAAAAGCTCGTCAATTCTCTTTTCCACCATTTGCTTATAATCTAAAAGCAAAGCATTTAAATCCAATTTATTCAACCTCGCTAAGCTGTGTAATTTTAATTTCTGCTTCCTTTAAGGCATTTCTACAGTCCTTAACATTAGTCATTCCCTTTTCGAAAAGAGTAATCGACTCCTCAAGTGTGCAGTCACCCTTTTGAAGTTTTTCGACAACCTCTTCCAAGGATTTTAAAGCGGTTTCAAAATCAATTTTTTCTGCCATATCATTTCACCTTAATTTCCTTTACCTTTGCCTTTACTGTGCCGTCGGCAAAGCGAATATCAATTAAATCGTCTTGTTTTAGTTCTTTAACACTTTGGAGTACCTTCTCAGCCCGACTTACAACCGAAAAGCCTCTCGCCATAGTTTTAAGGGGACTTAAAGCATCAAGCTTTCCTGCGTTTTCGCTAAACTCCAATTTGCAAGAATTTATTTTTTCTTTTAGTTCCACCGAGAGTTTATCGCTTAGTCGGTCAATAATTTCTGCCTTGGAGTTCAAAAACTCAACTGCAGTATTTTTATCTAAGCTTACCCTTTCAAGCCTTAGTTTACAGTTTTCAAACTTGAGCTTTAATAAATTTGAAAGCCTATCCTTATAAGCACCAAGTTGTGACAAAATTTCTGCCATATCGGGCACTGCCAATTCTGCCGCCGCAGAGGGTGTTGGTGCCCTTAAATCTGCCACAAAATCACTTATGGTAAAATCGGTTTCGTGACCCACCGCCGAAATTACGGGGAAAGGCGCTTCATATATCTTGTAAGCTAATTTCTCATCGTTAAACGCCCATAAATCCTCTGCCGAGCCGCCGCCTCTGCCAATTATGCAAAGGTCAATACCCTCTAAAGCGTAAAGTCCATCTAATGCCTCAAGCATTTCGGGAACAGCAAAATCGCCCTGCACTGAAACGGGACACATTAAAACCTCTGCCACAGGCCAACGGCGGGAAAGAATATTTAAAATATCTCTTACAGCCGCACCGCTAGAAGATGTTACAACCGCAATTTTCTTTGGAAACTTAGGCAATGGTCTTTTACTGTCAGGGTCAAACAGCCCCTCTTTTTCAAGCTTTACCTTTACTTGCTCAAAACGTCTTGCAATATCCCCAAGACCTGCCTCGGTTATATCCTCGGCATAAATGCGATACTGTCCGTCCTTTTCGTAAACAGACACCCTACCTCTTACTGCTACCTGCATTCCGTTTTCTAAATCAAACTTTAAACGGGAAGCAAAGGAGCGGAACATAACGCAACTGATAGAAGCATCATTATCTTTAAGAGTAAAATAAATATGACCGCTGCTATAGTGATTTTTAAGGTTTGAAATTTCGCCCAAAACACAAATGCTTGACAGTCTCGGGTCACCCTCGATTAAGTTTTTAACATAAAAATTTAACTGTTTAACACTTAATGCGCTTTGTGTCATACTAAATCTTTTTAGCCACTGTAGACAAAATGCCGTTTACAAACGAAGCGTCAGCCTCGGTAGCATATTTTTTGCATATTTCAACAGCCTCGTTAATAGAAACCGCAAGAGGAATTTCGTCCATAAACTTAATCTCAAAAAGAGCCAAACGCAAAATACTGAGTGCAGTTTTGGAAATACGGTCAATTTTCCAACCAACGGCATTTTCGGAAATTATGCCGTCTAACTCCTCAACATTTTCATATACACCGCTAAAAACCGCCTTGATATAATCATCGGCCACAAGGTCGCGGGTCTCATGTGCCAAATCTAAAATTTCTTCAACACTTTCCTTTGAAAAAATCTTTTCAAATATGAGTATAAAGGCTTCTTCTCTTGCCATTTTTCGTGTCATAAAGGCACCTCTTTCACATAAAGGATATAATTATATTCATTATACACTGAAATATGCATAATTTCAAGGATAATATGCATAAAACTGTACTTGCTTCAAAAAAACTTGACAAAAAATAAAGTGGGATGTAAAATATCACTGTAAAGCGTTGATGAGGACAAGTAATTTTGCTTTGTTTCTTCAAGAGAGTGTGGGTCCAAGGCTGAAAACCCGCACAAGAAACTGACAAAACGAAACCACCTTTGAGCGCCAAGGGTTGCAACTTGGCCGTGAGACTCGCGTTAAGAGTGAAAAAAGTGTTCGGCTTTTGCCGAAAATACGGGTGGAACCGCGGAGAAATTACACTTCGTCCCGAAAGACATAGCGTCTTTCGAGGCGGAGTTTATTTTTTGGAGGAAAATTATGATTAAAGTAACTTTAAAAGGCGATGTTGTAAAGGAATTTGAAGCCGGCATCACCGCTTATGAGGTAGCAAAAGAAATCAGCATGGGTCTTGCAAAATCTGCTTGCGCTGCAAGAATTAACGGTGAAAACAAAGACCTTAGAACTGAACTTAATGAAGACTGCGCCTTAGAAATTTTAACATTTGACGATGATTACGGTAAGTGGACCTTCCGCCACACCGCATCACACATTTTGGCTCAGGCTGTTAAGCGTTTATTCCCCGACGCTCTTGTTACAATCGGCCCTGCAGTTGACGACGGTTTTTATTACGATTTTGATGTTAAAAACAGTTTCACTCCCGATGACCTTTTGAAAATCGAAGCTGAAATGAAGAAAATCGTTAAAGAGGATATTAAAATCGAAAGATTTACAATGTCACGCGACGAGGCTTTAAAATATTTCAAAGAAAAGAACGAGCCTTATAAGGTAGAACTTGTAGAGGCTATTGACGAAGGCGCAGAAATCAGCTTTTATTCTCAAGGCGATTTTACCGACCTTTGTGCAGGCGCACATCTTATGAGCACAGGTTTGGTTAAAGCATTCAAGCTTACCTCTGCAACAGGCGCATATTGGAGAGGCAACTCTGCAAACAAAATGCTCTGCCGTGTTTACGGTACCGCTTTCCCCAAGGCTTCAATGCTTGAGGAACACCTTGCAATGCTCGAAGAAGCAAAGAAACGCGACCACAACAAGCTTGGCCGTGAGTTAGAACTCTTCACCACCGCCGATGTTATCGGTCAAGGACTTCCCATTATGCTTCCAAAGGGCGCTAAAATTATTCAAACACTTCAGCGCTTTGTTGAAGACGAAGAATACAAACGCGGTTGGCAGCTTACCAAAACTCCTTATATGGCAAAGCGCGAGCTTTACAAATTATCGGGTCACTGGGACCACTATTTAGACGGTATGTTCGTTATGGGCGACCCCGAGGATGAGTCTAAGGAATGCTTTGCTCTTCGTCCTATGACCTGTCCTTTCCAATATCAGGCATATTTAAACCGTGCACGTTCTTACCGTGATTTACCCCTTAGATACAACGAGACCTCTACCCTCTTCAGAAACGAGGAATCGGGTGAAATGCACGGCCTTATCCGTGTTCGTCAGTTCACAATTTCCGAGGGTCACTTAATGTGTACCCCCGAACAGTTAGAGGACGAGTTCCGTTCTTGCTTGGAACTTGCAATTTATATGCTTAAGACCTTAGGTCTTTACGAGGATGTTTCCTACCGTTTCTCACAGTGGGACCCCGAGGATACCGAGAAATATATTGGCACACCCGAGCAGTGGAATAAAACTCAGACTATGATGGCAAAAATCCTCGACCATCTTGAAATCCCTTACAAGGTTGGTATCGGCGAGGCCGCATTTTACGGACCCAAGCTTGACATTCAGATTAAGAATGTTTACGGCAAGGAAGACACACTTATCACAATTCAAATAGACGAGTTACTTGCCGAGAAATTCGGTATGGAATATGTTGATAAGGACGGCGTTAAAAAGAACCCCTGCATTATCCACAGAACTTCTATCGGCTGTTATGAGCGTACCCTTGCATTGCTTATTGAAAAATATGCAGGTGCTTTCCCAATGTGGTTGGCTCCCGTTCAGGTTAAACTTCTCCCCATTGCTGACCGCCACACTGATTACGCTTATGAAATCAAGCGCAAGCTTGAAGAAAAGGGTATGAGGGTTGAGCTTGATGACCGCAACGAAAAAATCGGTTACAAGATTAGAGAAGCCAGACTTCAAAAGGTTCCCTATATGCTCATTATCGGCGATAGCGAGGTTGAAAAGGGCGAGGTTTCTGTTCGCCGCAGAGGCGAGGACGGCGACCTTGGTGCTATGTCAGCCGAAAGCTTTATAACTCTTGCAGTAGAAGAAATTGAAACCAAAAAAATTTAAAAATTTTTTAAATCCTCTGCTTTAAAGTAGAGGATTTTCTTTTTTAAAATCTTTCCTTAAATTATTTAAATTTTTTTTGAAAAAATAATTTAAGGGGTGAAAAAAATGAAAGACAAAAAGAAAATGTCACATATGACCTATGTTCACACAACCGACAACGAGCCTGACACTGCTTTTGATTTAGTGAATTTCTACGGCACCTATGAAATTCAAAAAACTGCTGATGCGCCCAACACCTATCCCGCAATAGCGCAAGGCTTTAACAAAAAACAGTCGCAAAACGATAGACAAAATCCACATTCTAAAAAAGAAATTTGGTAAATATTATATTTTTTAAAAAAACACTTGCATTTTGAACTCAAATGTGTTATTATCACTTTTGCAGTATTTTTGAAAGGGGTGACAATAGTGAAAGAAGGTATTCATCCACAGTATGAGAAGGTAACCGTTAAGTGTGCTTGCGGTGCAGAGTTCGAAACCGGTTCAACAAAGAAGGACATTCGTTTGGATATTTGTTCAAAGTGTCATCCATTTTTCACAGGTAAGCAGAAATTGGTAGATACCGGCGGACGTGTTGATAGATTCAACAAGCGTTTCAATATTAACGGCTAATCTTTAGATTACTAACTAAAAAGACTGTCCCAAAAGACAGTCTTTTATTTTTCTAAAAAGGAGGGTTTTTCTTGAGTTTTTTAACAATTAAAGAAGAAAGCCATAGCGAATACATAGAAAAGCGTTCAAAATTCTTATGTTCGGCTTTCCCTTGTGAAACCGAAGCGGAAGCCCTTGCTATTTTGGAAAAAATCAAAACAAAATATTGGGATGCTAGACACAACTGCCACGCTTTTATTGTTGACGACGGTCGCACATCCCGTTTTTCTGACGACGGCGAACCTCACGGCACTGCGGGAAAACCTATTTTAGAGGTTATTTCCGCCAAAAAACTTGTTAATGTTTTGGTTGTGGTGACCCGTTATTTCGGCGGTGTGCTTTTGGGTACGGGCGGTCTTGTTCGTGCTTACTCTACAGCCACCAAGGATGCATTAGACAGTGCAACCGTTGTGGAAATGGTGCCTTGCACTCTGTTTAGAATAAACTGCTCTTACAGCGACCACCCTTCCCTTTCAAGACTTATTGAAAACAGCAACGCAAATCTTAAAAACACCGATTTTGCCGAAAATGTTACGGTAGATATTGTTTTGAAAGATGAGGATATTGCCTCTTTCAAACACAGTCTTACAGAAAACTTTTCAGGAAAATTAAAAATGGAGGAAACGGGCAAAACCGTCTCCCCCTTTGAAGTTTAATTTTTACTTCTTTTTAATTTTTCTTTCCAATACCCAAAGCAGGATATACCCTCTGCCAAAACACAAACGGGTATTGCAACTAATCCGTCTATTACCGAATGCTGTTTTATAAAAACAGTTGAAAGACAAACTAATATGCAAAATACTACAACTGCCGATTTGGTTACCCAAGAGGCAGTTTTTTCTTTTAGCCAAATAGATGCAATTCCGATAGAATACGCCACATGAAGCGACGGGCAAACATTAGAGTTCGTGTCCGCCGTTTGCAATAATGCTACAATGTCCGTCAAGAAATTATCTCTTGGATAAACATCGGGTCGCAAGGGCTGATAATTTGGGAAGATAACATAAATTACCATAGCGGTTATTTGAGTTACAATTATAAAAATCTGCAGACGCTTAAAGTTTTCAACATTGTAAAACATAAAATACAAAAGCGAAACCACAATAAGCAGATACCAGCCCACATAAGGTAAAACAAACCATTCACAAAACGGAATTTTATAGTCAAGCCCACAATGGATAGCAAAGCCACTGTTATTTGGAATTATATTCTCGGTCAAGAAATAAAGGGTAAAATAAACAACCCATCCAAACAGTAATTTAAGGTGGGAAAATTTGGGGTCGTTAAGTTTTCTTAAAGAAAATCCCCTATAATCCACAACAGGTTTTTTCATTTTAACCCTCCTTGTTTTTGGGGTAGAGTTTTTTTGGTATATTTCTGTATGGAACTACAGTATGTACTGGCAAACTTCTTGCCATTTCGGTAATTTCAGCCATCAAATATTTGCAAATTCTGTCTCTTTCGCCGTCCATATCGGCATCGGGATTAAAGGTTATAGGTTTTCCTAAATACATTTTTGCCAAATTAGGAGCTATATACAAAGGAGTAAAGGAGAGTGCCTTGCCCGTCTTTTTATAATACAGCCTTGCAATATCAATAAATTTATCTTGAAAATTATAAATTATATTATTATACTTTTCGTCTTTTTCGGGGAAAACAACTACATTATTCCCCTCTTTAAGGCGTTTTACGGTTGTTTTAAAGGTAGATAAAATTCTAGCATCTCGGAAAACGCCAATAGTGTTTGCATTATTAAAAATAAAGGAAGCTAAAGGTGCTATTATAAAGGATAATGCTTTATAAAACAGATGAGTCCATTTAGGCTTTTGCGACCAAAAATCTCTGAAAGCATACTCAGGGACTGTTTTTACACTCATCATTTCCCCTGCACACCAAGTATAATGGTCGCCGGGGGTATAAAATTCACAAGCGATAGGTCCGTACATCTGACTGTGGTTTCCCACAATTAATGTAGGCTCAGAGGGTAAATTTTCCTCACCCTCTACCTTGAATTTCGGACTAAAAAGCCAAACAAACCACTTAATCACTCGATAAGTCAGCGGTCCTTTTTTATCCATTTTACAGTATCCTCTCTTTACCCTAATTCACACAAGCGGTTAAGCCCGTCTTTTGTTCCCGACACAAAAAGAAGGTCGCCCTTTTTAAATACATATTCAGGCAAAACAGTTTCTATCAATTCACTTTCGTTTTCAATAGCTATAATATTAGCATCATATTTTCCTCTCAAGTTTGCCGAGACAATAGTTTTTCCAACAAGGCTTTCGGGAACTAATAGCTTTGTAATATTAAGCTTTTCGCTAAGCTGAATAAAATCAAGAACGGTTGATACCTCTAATCTGTGTGCCAAACGAATAGCAATATCTCTTTCGGGATATACAACCTCAGCACCCAATTTCTCTAAAACCTTGCCGTGTTCATAGCTTCTGGCCTTTGCTATGATGTGAGGAACGCCCATACTTGTAAGATTAAGGGTTGTGAGGATAGAAGTATCTAATGCCTCGCCAATACAAACCACCGCAACATCAGCATTTTGCACACCTGTTTCAAGCAGAGTTTTCTTCTCCAAATTCTTAACAACAAAGGCATTTTCGGTATATTCTCTGAGTTCACGGACTTTATCTTCATCACGGTCTAATACAATCAAATCGGCATCGCTCAAAGCCAATTCCATAGCCAAAGCATAACCAAAACGGCCAAGACCTATTATTGCATAAGTGTTTCTATTCTTTTTTGTTTTTGAAAACATTTTAATTCTCCTATCCTATTGCAATATTACCCTCAGGGTATTCTACCCTCTCACCCTTGTTAAAATACCATAATGTCGCTATTGTCAAGGGACCCAAGCGACCTATGAACATAATAAACATTGAAAGAATTTTGCTTCCAACACTTAAAGATGTTGTAATTCCTGTGGATAAACCAACCGTTCCGAAAGCACTGACAATTTCAAACAGCGCATCTACAAATCGAAGTTCAGGGTCCATTATAACCATTAAATATGTTCCGCCAGTTACAACTCCTAAACCTATTAAAGTTATAACAGCCGCTTTTTTAAAGCTTCCTTCGGGCATAGAGTAATGAAAGGCTTTTTCGGATTTATTTGTTGCCGCGGATTTTATACCCTGCAGCAAAGCAAAAAATGTACTGGTTTTAATACCGCCGCCTGTAGAACCAGGCGAAGCACCAATAAACATTAAAATCATCATAACAAGCAAACCAGCTGATGAAAATTCACTTAAAGAAAAGCTCGAAAAACCGGCAGTTCTTGCAGATACACTGCTAAAAAATGCGCCTAGCCAAGAGATATCTTCGGTAATCTTTAAAAGCAAGGTTCCTGCAATCGTCAAAGCCAAGCTCATGCTCAAAACAACCCTTGAGTGCATTGAAAGCTTTTTCCATTTAAATCTTTTGTGTATAACTTCTTTTATAACAAGGAAGCCTATGCCGCCAAAGAATATAAGCGCACAGGTAACAAGGTTGAATAACAAATTATTTTGATAAGGAATTAAACTAACGCCGTTATAAACCTCTCCCGAGAGACCCAAATTGTCAAATCCTGAGTTATTAAACGCCGCAACCGAGTGGAAAAGGCTGTAACCCAAAGCCTTAATTGGAGGATAAATCTTAACAAAAACTAAAAAGCTGAATATTGCACCTATAATCTCAATGGTAATCGTTGTAAAAAACACGCTTCTAAGGAATTTTATTGTGCCGCCTCTTGTGCCGAGATTAGATGCTTCAACTATTAAATTTCTGCCTCTAGCATTAATTTTTTTACCCATAGCAAGAATTATTCCCGCACCGACAGAGGTGACACCGAGTCCGCCAATTTGTATTAAGAGTCCAAGGATAAACTGACCCAAGGGTGAGAAAGCATTGCCTGTATCAACAACGGTCAGTCCTGTTACACAAACAGCGCTGGTTGAAGTGTAAAGAGCATCGACATAACTAAGTCTCACGCCATCTTTTAAACTGAAAGGCAAAATCAGCAAAACGGAGCCTAACAAAATAACCGTCAAAAAACCGAAAGCGATAATTCTTGCCGGCGAAAGTTGTTTTAAAAATTTCTTCATGCCAATCCTCCCTTATATCATTTAATTATATTACACTCTCCCTTTTTTTTCAATAGATTTTAACAATTTAAGAATTAGATAAATCTTTCTCTGCGGGGTTATCTATCAAATTGCCCTCTTTGGTAAAACGGGAACCGTGACAAGAGCAATCCCAAGTGTGTTCTTGTTTGTTCCATTTAAGTCCGCAACCTAAATGAGGACATCTTCTTGTTGTTGGTGTAAGCATACCCGACACCGACTCAAATACATTTACCCCCAACTGCTTAAACATCATACTTCTTGAGGGGTTAAAAATCTCGGCATAGTCGTTATTTACGCCCAAAATCTCATCTTTTAAAATTTCTGCCGCCATCATAGAAGAGGTCATCCCCCATTTATTAAAACCTGTTGCAACATACAAATTTTCTGTGTGTTTGGAATATTTGCCTATATAAGGCATACCGTCAAGAGTCTCGCAGTCTTGGGTTGCAAAATGATATTTTTCTTTTGCTTCGGGATAGTAATGCTTTGCAAATTCTCTGAGTTCAATATAATTTCCGCCCTTTTTACCTGTTCTGTGTGAGCCACCGCCCAAAAGAAGCAAATCGCCGTAATTTCTAAAGGAAAGTCCCTTCAAATCCTCGTCAACATACATTCCGTTTAAATTAGGTGCATTTGTAAGTCCTAACACATACGAGCGATGCTGATACATTTTCATAAAATAAAGTCCGTGCCGGTTTATAAAGGGAAAATGAGTAGCAACTATAATCTTTTTGGCAGTGATTTTTCCGTAATCGGTAATTGCGGTGGTATCAAGCAAATCTCTAACCGCCGTGTTTTCATAAATATTTAGTCCTTTGGCTATTGTATATAAAAATTTTAGCGGATTAAACTGCGCTTGTTTTTCAAAAGACACAGCACCTACAACCTTAAAAGGCAATTTGGTTTCTTGACAAAACCTTGCATTATATCCTATGCTTTCTAAAATCTCTGCCTCATTTTCTATCTTTTCTCGGTCTGTTCTTGAAAAGACAAACGAGGGTTTAATTTCAAAATCACAATCTATATTTTCGCACAAGTTTTTGTACTTTGCCACCGCTTTTTCATTTGCCTCTAAATAGGCTTTTGCGGTTTCTATACTATGATTTTTCGCAATTTTGCTGTAAATCAGCCCGTGCTGTGAGGTGATTTTTGCGGTGGTGTTTTTGGTGATACCTGAGCCTATAGTTTTGGCTTCCACAAGGATATAATCCACACCCGCTTTATGAAGCTCCAAGGCACATAATATACCCGCCACACCTCCGCCGATTATCAGCACATCGGTCTTTTTATAGCCTTTAAAACTTTCAAACTCGGGTTTTTCTACAGTGTTTCTCCACAATTCTTTCATAATTTCCTCCAAATACATTTTTAAAATAGTATTTGTTAATATAAGGAAAATATAAAAAAACCGCCTTAAAAAAGGCGGTTTTAAAATTTCAAATATTATTGAGCTTCGTTTTCTAACAAAGTTTTTTGAATTTCAGGGTCATAAGATATTAAAACTTCAGTTTCCTTACCCTTGATTTTTCTATCTACATAGTTCTTTGTAATCTTGATAACCAAAGGCATCATTACAACAACACCGATAAGGTTGGGTAACATCATAAGACCGTTGAAGGTATCTGAAATATCCCAAGCAAGACTTGATGTAAGAACAGCACCGAAAATTACAGTGCAAACGTGGATAATTCTGAAAACAAAGGTGGTTTTTGCACCAAAGAGATATTCCCAAGCCTTCGAACCGTAATGAGACCAACCAAGAACAGTTGTGAAAGCAAAGAGGAACATAGCAATTGCAATAAATCTCTGACCGATATTACCCCAAGGGAATACTGTGTTAAATGCACCACCAACTAAGGTTGCATCGTTAAGACCTTCAGCAATTACACCGGTTTTTGCATTAAATACTCCTGAGGTTAAAACAACAAGTGCAGTCATGGTGCAAACAACCATTGTGTCGGCAAATACTTCAAATATACCCCACATACCCTGTTTAACAGGCTCTTTTATGTTAGAGTTGGAGTGTACCATAACCGAAGAACCAAGACCTGCTTCGTTGGAGAATACACCACGCTTAAAGCCTTGTTGAGCTGCAAGCATAATAGCGCTTCCTATTGTACCACCGACAAAAGCTTCAGGCTTAAATGCATTTACAAAGATAGCCTTTAAAGCAGGGATAATAGCATCGTAATTAACACCTATGACAACCAAGCTTCCGGTTACGAAAAGCACAACCATAAAGGGAACGATTTTTTCAGCAACATTAGCTATTCTCTTTAATCCGCCCAAGGTAATAAGAGCGGTAAGTATCATAATTAAAACACCTAAAAGGACATTGTAAAGAGAAACTCCGCCAAATACTTCGATGGAAGAAATTGCTTTTACATCAAATGCGGCAGCAACGTTGGCAACGATTTTGTTAACCTGACCCATACTTCCGATACCGAAGGATGCAAGCATTGTAAAGATACAGAAAAGAACTGCTAATATTTTACCTATCCATTTGCAGTTTTTCTTGGCACCTAATCCGTCAGCCAAGTAATACATTGCGCCGCCGGACCATTCGCCTTTTTCATTTTTGCGGCGGAAATAAAGACCCAAAACATTTTCAGAATAGTTTGTCATCATTCCTAAGAATGCGGCAACCCACATCCAGAAAACAGCGCCTGCACCACCAATGCAGATAGCAGCGGCAACACCTGCGATGTTACCTGTACCTACAGTTGCGGCAAGAGCAGTACACAATGCCTGGAAGGGAGAAATGGAGCCTTTTTCCTTTGTGTGACCGATTACTTCCTTTTTGAAGAGACTTCCAATGGTGTTATTCCACCAATGTTTAAGATGAGAAACCTGAAATACCTTTGTGCAAACGGTTGCAATAACGCCTGTGCCAAGGAGCAAAGCCAAACCTACCCAGCCCCACACAAAACCGTTAACACTATTGTTAATTTCGGTTATCCATTCGAGAAAATTCATATATTTTACTTCCTTTCATTTTTACCCAATAAAAAAATCCGAGCCAATAATGGTTCGGACAAAGCGGTTTGGTTTTGACTTTGTCCTTTTGCCTGAGAGATCAGCTTTAAAAGCCTTACACCTTCGGCACTTGTTTTTCACAAGCTTCTCCAAAGTTCTGTTACACAGATTTTTTCAAAGGTAATAAAATACGAGAGACAGTATAACACACCGTTCATAAAAATGCAACAAAAAAATTATTGAATTAAACATTTTTTTATGATAAAATTATTTATTATTATAAAAACGGAGAAAAACATGGCAAATAAAAGACAAAGTGATACAATTTCACAGCAAAGAAAAGCCCGTAAAGAGTTTTTAGAGCTCAAAAAAATGCAAAATGGCGATGCTACCCCTCCCCCAAAACCCAGCGAGGTAGAAGTTTTACCACAAACCCCAAAGGAAAAATGGCAAAACTTTTGGTATCATTTTAAGTGGCACACAATAGTTTCTATCGGAATGGTTATATTTTTGGCCATTACCATAAGCCAGTGTATGTCAAGAACAAAGTGGGATATGAAGATTGTATATTTCACCTACTCACCTATTTTAGACCAGCAGTTAGAACCTGTTGCAGATTATTTTGAGAGCAAATCCAAGGATTTAAACGGCGACGGAGAGGTTAATATAAGCGTTATCAACTGCAGTCTTTCTACCAATAAAACCGATGCGCAATTCGACCAAGCAAAGCTTACGAAACTTCAAGCCATTATAGCAGGTGAGCCCGAGGCAATTTTGTTTATAACCGATAAAGATTCGATAGAATTTTTCTCGTCTGACACATTCAAAAATTTCTTCAAAAACGAGCCACAGCCTTTGAGCGACGATTTCTACAAAGCTTGTAAATATAGTGCATTACCCAAAGAACTTCAAATTTCCTCCCGAGAAATTTCAGGCACACTTCTTGAAAACGACAAAAAATCTCAAAAAGTGTATAATGAGTGCCAGAAATTATTGGAAAAAATAAAGGATTAACACTTGCAAATTAATGTATTTTTAGTTATAATGTTATTTAATGGTTTTATTTATTATATAATATTTTTAAGGAGGTTTCGTAATGAAACGAATTTTAGCTATCGTACTTACATTGGTTATGGTGCTTTCTTTGGCAGCTTGTGGTACCGCAGCAACAAGCAGTGATGCTGAGCCTCAAGGTGCTACAGCAATGGCAATGGGCACAGGAAGCCCCACAGGTACATATTACGCATACGGCGGTATTATTGGTCAATACATTAAGAACAATGCCGGTATCAGCGTTAACGCTGTTTCCACAGGTGGTTCTAAGGATAATATTCAGGGTATTGATGTTGGCGACTATCAGTTAGGTACTGTTCAGTCTGACGTTATGCACTATGCTTGGAACGGCACACGCGCTTTCGAGACCGAAGGTAAGCTCACTACTTTCCGCACAGTTGCAGGTCTTTATGCAGAGGCAGTTCAGCTTGTAACCACAAACCCCAACATCAAATCAGTTGCTGACCTTAAGGGCAAAAAGGTTTCTATCGGTGCTCCCGGTTCGGGCGTTTACTTCAACGCCGTTGATATTCTTGGTGCTGCAGGTCTTACCGAGAAGGACATTAATCCCCAGTATCAAAACTTCGACCAGAGCGCTGACGCTTTGAAGGATGGCAAAATTGACGCTGCATTTATCGTTGCAGGTGCTCCCACTCCCGCCATCACCGAGCTTTGCATGACCAATGCAAAAACCAAAATTGTTCCTATAGACGGTGATATTGCTGATAAGCTTATGAAAGATAATACTTTCTATTCTGTTTATAAGATTCCTGCAAATTCTTATAAGAATCAAGATAAGGAAATTGCAACCGTTACTGTTAAGGCTACATTAATTGTTAGTGCAGATGCTACTGAAGATGATGTTTACAATATTACAAAAGCAATATTTGATAATATCGACGCTATCTCTAAGGAACACGCTAAGGGTGCTGAACTCAGCCTCGAGAATGCAACCGACGGCTTGACCGTTCCTTTCCACGCTGGCGCCGCTAAGTACTTCAAGGAAAAAGGCATCGAAGTAGCTACTAAATAATTAACATTACGGTAAATTGAATTTAAAAAATAGCTGTGGCAGTTTTTAGTCGCAGCTATTTTAGTGTTTAAAAAAGGAAGGTTGAAATTTTTTGTTATTCTCAAAGAAAAAGGCACCAGAATCCCAAGAGCCTATGGATTTAGATGCCGTAATGAAAAAGTTTGACAGAGAATCAAACACAAGAATTTGGGAAGGAACCCCCAAAATTGTTGTAAATTGCATTTTAGCTTTGTTTTCTCTGTTTTGTGTGTATGTAACATTCTTTGCAACTTGGCCGCAAGAAATTATTCTTTCAAGCTTTATGGGCTGTATCGTTCTTGCAGGTTTCTTGCTTTACCCCATCAAAAAGGGCGAACAAAAGGTTAATTCCATGCCTTGGTATGATATTCTTATAATGTTTTTAGGCTCAAGTTCATTCTTCTATTATACCTTTGACGCTTTAACTATTATTAAGCAAGGCAGAAACTTTGAAATGCATCAAATCATTATCGGTATAATCGGTATTCTTTGTCTTGCCGAGCTTTGCCGCAGATGTGTGGGTCTTCCCATTCTCATTGTTGCAGGTTCATTTATTATTTACGCAATTTTTTGGGGACTTCCCAACCCCGATATTTTCAGAAGAATAGAAACACTTGTAAGCCAATTATTCTATTCCACAACAGCGGGTATTTTATCTACTCCTATTAATACCTGCGCTAAGTTTATTGCAATCTTTATCATCTTTGGCGCTTTCCTTGAAAGAACAGGAATTGCCGATTTCTTTATTAAGATAGCAAACTCAATCGTTGGCGGATTCTCGGGCGGTCCTGCAAAGGTTGCGGTTATTGCAAGTGCTTTGGAGGGTATGGTTTCGGGCTCGTCGGTTGCTAATACCGTAGGCTCTGGCTCAGTTACTATTCCTCTTATGAAAAAGACAGGCTACAAACCCGAATTCGCCGCAGCGGCTGAGGCTTCGGCTTCAACTGGCGGTCAGATTATGCCTCCCATTATGGGTGCCGCCGCATTCCTTATGGCAGAAAACATCGGTATCCCTTACAGTAACATTGTTGTTCGTGCTATTTTACCCGCCGCACTTTATTTCTTGGGCGTGTTTATCACCGTTCACTTAGAGGCTAAAAAAGAGGGTCTTCGCGGTCTTACTAAAGACGAGTTACCAAGATTTTTACCCCTCTTAAAGCAGTCATATTTGCTTTTACCTTTGATTATATTAATTGCTTTGGTAGGCTCTGGCTCAAGGTCTATTGCTTATGCCGCCGCTATCGCAATTATTGCTACCATTGTTGTTGGCTTGTTTAATAAAGAAAACCGCATCTCTCCCAAGCGTATATTTGAAGCTTTGGCAGCTGGCGGTCAAGGTATGATTACCGTGGCTGTTGCTTGCGGTGTTGCAGGTATTATTGCAGGTACTATTACTATGACGGGTCTTGCAAATATTATCATCAACGGTATCGTTGCTATTGCAGGAAATCAGGTTATTATAGCCTTGTTCTTAACAATGCTTTGCTGTATCGTTCTTGGAATGGGTGTGCCAACAACTGCTAACTACTGCATTATGGCGGCAACCTGTGCTCCTATTCTCGTTAAGATGGGCGTTCCCGATATTGCGGCTCATTTCTTTGTTTTCTATTTTGGTATTGTTGCCGACCTTACTCCTCCCGTTGCCCTTGCGGCTTATGCGGGTGCGGCTATAGCTCAGGCAAACCCAATGAAAACCGCCTTTACAGCAACCAAACTTGCTATCGGCGCCTTTATCGTTCCCTATGTGTTTGCGCTTAACCCCGCAATGCTTTTTGTTGATACAGGCTTTGTAGAAGTTGTATTAATCTGCATTACCTCAGTTGTTGGTATATTCGGCGTATCCGCCGCACTTGAAGGCTTCTTCCTTGGTCGTATGTCTTGGTACGAGCGTGTTATTAGTGCTATCGGCGGTCTCTTACTTATCTACCCTGGACTTGTGACCGACATTGTAGGTATTGCGCTTGTAGGC
This sequence comes from Clostridia bacterium, assembly GCA_017624675.1. Classification (GTDB taxonomy): domain Bacteria; phylum Bacillota; class Clostridia; order Oscillospirales; family Acutalibacteraceae; genus UBA737. The sequence continues at coordinate 88,662 of JAGAMO010000002.1, forward strand.
TTTGTATTTCTTGTTCAAACAATTACAAAACGCAAAGCGGTTAAAATTTAATACATACTAAATTGAAAACGGGAGGGTGCCTCTACACCCTCTCGCTTTTTTTAAATCCGCATCAATACAAACGGTGGGGCATGGAACCCCTCCCGCTATTTTAAAATCCATCCGATTAAACATATCGTTTTAAGACACTTATATAGGTGCTGCAGAAATTGAAAAATCGGTATTACATATTGACACCGTGAAGAAACTAATGTATAGTTAGAACATTAAAAATCTTCTTTAACGGAGAAATCAATATGGCAGAAAAACTAGTAGTATCAGTAACTGATTTCGGCGCTGTGGCAAACAGCGATGCCGTGCAGACCGAGGCTTTCCAAAAGGCACTTGACCATTGCTTTTTAGCCGGCGGCGGTGAGGTTGAGGTTCCTACCGGAGCATATATAGTGGGCGATATTAGGTTAAGAAGCAACACAACACTGCATTTACTTGAAAATGCGGTTTTAAAGGGAAGCAAAAACCCTAAGGATTACCGCAATATATTACAGGACAAATTAGAACCCCTACCCACAAAACAGGCTACCGATGCACATTGGTATGGCCCGTTTGAATGGATAAAAATGGGTGGAGGATTTAAGGTTCACTTATATACCGCTGGAAGCTATTGGAATTATGGTATTATACGAGCCGTTTTTGCCGAAAACATTGCATTGATAGGCGAAAAGGGCAGCTTAATTGACGGTAATAATGTTTTCGATACTGAAGGCGAAGAAAACTATCGCGGACCGCATACAATAAATATGCATTTCTGCAAAAATATTAAGCTGTACGGATATACAGTTAAGGATAGTTCCAACTGGGCTCATGCAATTTTTCAATCAGAAAAAATACATTTTGAAAACCTCACCGTTTTGGCGGGTCACGATGCATTGCATACAAGGGCTTGCAGTGATGTTAAAATTTATAACTGCAAACTGATTACGGGTGACGACTGTATTGCGGGCTTTGATAACATTAATGTTCATGTTAAGTGCTGTGAAATCAGTTCTGCCTGTAGTGCATTCAGATACGGCGGTTATAACATTTTGGTTGAGGATTGCCATGTTTACGGTCCCTGCCAATATCAGTTCAGAGGTAGTTTTACCCATGAAGAAAAAATTTCAGGTGTTTATGTTTCGTCTTCTGAGAATGCGCGTAACAATATGCTATCGTTATTCACGAACTTTGTTTCTTCCGATTTGCCCGTACGCCACGCACCCGGCAAAATTGTGTTTAGAAACTGCCGCGTGGAAAATGCCGATAGATTTTTACACCTGAATCTATCGGGTAATGAAGCATGGCAGGTGGGCAATCCGCCAAAGGATATTACCTTTGAAAACATAAAGGCTGAGAATATATCTATGGGTGTTTACTGTTATGGCGATAGCACCCTGCCGATAACCCTTAATTTTAAAAATATTGAATATTCCGTTCGTGAAGGCAGTGAAGAAGAGCCGATTTTCAAGGTAGCACATTTTGATAACATTAACTTCCATAATGTTAAAATTTCAAACTATAAGGGCAATGCCCTTATTAAAACATGGTCGGATGGAGGCAATGTAAATGTGAACAATCTTGACTGTGAAATTAAGGACGGAGAGCTGATAGTTCGCGCAACCGAAAAATTTACATGCAATGCAATTTAAATTTAAAAAAGGACTTGAGATTTCTCTCAAGTCCTTTAATTACGAATTACGCATTACGAATTCCGAATTATTTATTAAGTGCTTCGTTAACTGCAACTGCTTAAAGCTTCAGTCATTTAAACCTTGGGGTTGTTACCAGCACCTAAAATTTTATTGATATTTGTTTGCAGCGGTGGTATAATTAACGCAATGTAAAAGTTATTATGGGAGATTTAAAATGAAAAGAATTTTATCGCTTTTATTGGTTATTTGTATCAGTTTTTGCGTGGTTGGTTGCAATAAAGTAACCGATGTTAATTCAAGTGGTTTATCATCCACTGAAACAAATTCTAATAAAAATGAATTAGAAAGCACCAAAGACGAAAAACTCGACTTACTGTATCAATTTGCTCATGATGGAGTTGGTCAAATAAAAAAAGAAGTATATGATTTATCTCAATTTGGTGGAATAAAAGATTTTGATTCCAATTCTAATCTTTTCATTTCAACAGATGGCTCACTTTATAAAATTGGTAATTTCTCCGATGGAACAAACTTTAAGAAAATAAATAGTAATGTTAAGTTTGTTAAATTCAAAGGATATGGCACAGGATTCGCTATTGTTAGTGAACACAATGAGGTTTATAGATATAATAATGAGGATTTTTCAGTCGCCTCATCAGGATATTACAACTATGACTATGACTATATAAACTCCGCTGAACTTTTTGATAGAGGAATGAATTTTTGTATAGATGGCTTCATAAAAAATAAAGAATTGTTTTTATATGAAAAAGAAGGCTTTAATCTGCCTGAAAAAGCTATATATAAATTTGACGATGAAGAAATAGAATATTTGGTTGATGGCATCATTAAGACCAACAAGGAATATTATTACCTTGAAGAAACTATCAAAGAATCTGAATTTAATGATATTCCTACAACCTACGAATATAAACTTTTAAAAATCGAAAATATCAGTGATGATATAATCTTTTTTAAATATAATGGATGGAGTATTTCGGCACTTGATAAAGACAATCATTTATTTGTTTATACTTACATTGGTGGATGAAAATATAAGTTAAACTTAAAAGGGAGCGGTTTTAAGGGAGCGGTTTTTGCCGCTCCCTTTTAGTTTTTGGGTAGTGAAAGATATTTGTAAATGGTTGTTCTGCTCACATAAGCAACAAAAAGGACTTGGGATATCCCAAGTCCTTTAATTACGCATTACGAATTCCGAATTATTTATTAAGTGCTTCGTTAACTGCAACTGCGCAAGCAACAGTCATACCAACCATGGGGTTGTTGCCCGCGCCGATAAGACCCATCATCTCAACGTGAGCAGGAACAGAAGAAGAACCTGCAAACTGAGCGTCAGAGTGCATACGGCCCATTGTATCGGTCATACCGTAAGAAGCGGGACCTGCAGCCATATTATCGGGGTGGAGAGTACGGCCTGTACCGCCGCCGGAAGCCACAGAGAAGTACTTCTTGCCCTGTTCGATACACTCTTTCTTATAGGTACCTGCAACGGGATGCTGGAATCTGGTGGGGTTGGTGGAGTTACCGGTGATGGAAACGTCAACACCCTCTTTGTGCATGATAGCAACGCCTTCACGAACATCGTCAGCACCGTAGCAACGAACCTTAGCGCGTTCGCCGTTAGAATAAGCGGTTTCCTCAACAATTTTGAGTTCGCCGGTATAGTAATCAAACTGAGTTTGAACATAGGTAAAGCCGTTGATTCTGGAGATAATCTTAGCAGCGTCTTTACCAAGACCGTTAAGAACAACTCTTAAAGGCTCTTTACGAGCTTTGTTTGCGCTTCTTGCCAAGCCGATAGCACCCTCAGCAGCAGCAAAGGATTCGTGACCTGCAAGGAATGCGAAACACTTAGTCTCCTCACGGAGAAGCATTGCGCCGAGGTTACCGTGGCCAAGACCAACCTTACGGTCGTCTGCAACGGAACCGGGGATGCAGAAAGACTGAAGACCAACACCGATTTTCTCAGCAGCTTCAGCAGCAGATTTAACCTGGTCTTTAATTGCGATAGCGCAACCAACAACATAAGCCCAAGCAGCATTTTCAAAACAGATAGGCTGAATGCCTTTTACGATATTGTAAGCGTCAACGCCTGCTTTATCGCAAATCTCTTTAGCCTCTTCAATGGAGGAAATGCCGTGTTTTGCTAATTCTGCGTTAATTTGATTTATTCTTCTGTCATAACTTTCAAATAATGCCATTTCACTTTTCCTCCTTATTCTTCTCTGGGGTCGATAAGCTTAACAGCATCATCAACACGGCCATACTGACCGCTAGCTTTTTCTAATGCTTCGTTAGCATCCATACCCTTTTTAATCATTTCCATCATCTTGCCAAGATGTACGAACTTGTAGCCGATGATAGCGTCATTTTCGTCGATAGCGATTTTGGTAATGTAACCCTCAGCCAACTCGAGGTAGCGGGGACCCTTAGCCTTTGTAGCAAAGGTTGTACCAACCTGTGAACGAAGACCCTTACCTAAGTCCTCAAGACCTGCACCGATGGGAAGACCGCCTTCAGAGAAAGCAGTTTGTGTACGGCCGTAAACAATCTGGAGGAACAACTCACGCATTGCGGTGTTGATAGCATCGCAAACGAGGTCGGTATTTAAAGCCTCAAGAATGGTTTTGCCAACCAAAATTTCAGAAGCCATAGCAGCAGAGTGGGTCATACCTGAGCAACCCAAAGTCTCAACCAAAGCTTCTTCAATAATACCCTCTTTAACATTAAGGGTAAGTTTACAGGTACCCTGTTGAGGAGCGCACCAGCCCACACCGTGGGTAAGACCGGAAACATCCTTAACCTCTTTTACCTGAACCCATTTGCCCTCCTCCGGAATGGGAGCAGGACCGTGATATGTGCCTTTAGCTAAAGGACACATATTTTGTACTTCATGTGAATAGTTCATATATGTACTCCTTTCAGAAATATCAAGATTATTATAACTTAATTCGACATAAAACACAATAGTCAAATGTCAAAAAAATAACGAAATTTGCATACTATTTTTGTGCCATTACACTTTTAAAATAATCCTCAGCCTCGCAAAGTTCTCTTTCCATTGCCAAATAACGCTCTTTGGGGTCAATATCAAGATTTGATAATCTTAAAACCTCACCCTTTGCAACCTCTGTTCTGCCCAAAATAAGGTTTACAAGTTCTTTTGCGTTTTCACTGGCGCCAACATCGGTCAGTTTATTGCAATACTCAGCACTGCTTAAAACAATTTTACCGATAATCTTTGCACCGTCGTTAACACCGCTTGAAAGTTCAATTTCTCCAAAAGAAACAGTTTTTTTCTCAGGCTCGGCAACTGTTTGAGTTTGAGGCACAACAGGCTCTGCATTAACCGCCGTTTTTTCGGTGTTAGACAAAGCGATAATTTGTTCTCTAAGCTCAGCTAGTTGTTTGTTCAAAGCATCGTTTTCTGCGCGTAATTCATCATTAATTTGCTTTTCGCTTTTTAGACGCTGAGTTAGATTTTCAGTAAGCTCTATATACTGTTTTTTTCTCATTTTAGTTGACCCTCTTTTTTTAATGGCTTCATAAACTAAATAAATTATTAAAGACAAAATTATGCCAAGCATTGCTCCTGCGGAATCTATAAGAACATCTCTTAATTCCCCGCTTCTGCCCTTTACAAAGGTCTGATGGTATTCGTCAGATATAGAATAAACCACCGAAACGAGAAAACTCAAAAAGCTTCTGAGTGCTATAGGCATAGCATTATATGTTACAAAAGTGATAAAACTTAAAACGCCCAATATTGCATATATGGTAAAGTGTGCCCCTTTGCGAACAATAAACTGCAAGGATGCAACCAAGCTTTCCAGTGTTTCGCCTGCCATATTCGGGAAAACGAATTTAACGACACGCTCTATTAATCCACCGCTCAAATGCGAAGATTCGTCTGCGTTTTGATGGGAAAGATAAAAAATAAGTCCCATCCACCCTATTAATAACAATAACGATATAATACGAAGTGCGATAGGACTTTTTTTATTTTCCAACTTAACCAACCTTTTTGTAATAATTCATTGGGTTGCGATAAATTCCGCCGTAAGCAATACCAAAGTGTAGATGGTAGCCTGTAGACCAACCTGTTGAACCAACATAGCCTATAATCTGACCCTGTTTCACACGAGTGCCCTGAGAAACTGCAAGGCTTGAAAGGTGACCGTAAATGCTAAGATATGTGGAACCGTGGTCAATTCTTACATAGTTACCAAAGTTTCCGTTACAACCGCAAGAGCCACTGGCTTTTGGATAATTATGTCCGCAACCACCCTTGGCGATATCCACAACACCGTCAGCAATAGCATAAACAGGCTGACCTGCAATTTCACCACGATAACTACCAATAATATCAATTCCGTCATGCTTACCCTTATGAACGGGGTCATTGCCTTGGAAAACAGCAGAAATTCTGTATCTTGTAGTAGGCCAGATAAATGCACCACCTTGATAAACACCGCCGCTACCACTAGATTGCGAAAGAGATGCCAAGGTATTTTTATATGCCTTAATTTCCTTTTCAACATTTGCGTTTTGCTGTTCAAGGTTAGTCTGATTAGCATCAATCTGATTTATGATGCTCTGTATTCTGCTACTCTCCTGCAAAAGCTCCTGTTGTTTAGCGGTTACAGTCTTTTTAACTTCAACCTGTTCGGTTAAAAGTTTTTCGTTAGCAGTAATTTTTTCCTCAAGTCTTGTGATGAGTTTTTTATCTCTCCTTGAAACCGAGGAAGTATACTGTGCCAAATGCAAAAACTCAGCGAAGTTTTCAGCACCCAAAAGCACCTTTATACCACTGTTTGAACTGCTTGTATGAATAGCGCGCAAACGCTTTTTATAGGTTAATTTGTCAGCCTCAATTTGCTTGTTGTTTTCAGCAATTTCGGTGTTAATTTTATTAATCTCGGCGTTGCAAATGTTAATTTGCTGTTGAACAAGATTAATCTTCTCTTGAAGCTTGGATTTAACTGCATTTTGAGAATTAATCTGACCCTGCAAATCCTTGATTTGCTTTTCAAGGGCTTTGGATTTCTCCTCAAGCTGATTAATATTTTGCTGAATTTCACTTGCCGACTGAGCGAAAGAGTTAAAGTCAACTGCAGTGAAAATCATAACAACTGATATTACGGCTGCAAAAATCTTAAATAAAGTTTTCTTCATAAAATTCTCCTATATTGCCGCAAATTCGCTACCCTCTTTGCGAAGGTACTTATTAATCATAATAACACTGCCAAATATACCTGCAACAAGACCGATACCAAGGAACATAACCAGTAATATCCAAGCCATATCGCCGTATTTTACAATATCGGTAGTGTTAAGGGTATTAATGATAGCCTCGGTAGCGACACGGTAGCAGAAGTATAAAATACCCTCTGCCAAAAGCGCCGAAATTGCACCGATAGCAACACCCTCAACAACAAAGGGTATTCTTACAAAGGTATCGGTAGCACCAACAGCTTTCATAATGCTGATTTCAAGTTTACGGTTATACATTGTTACACGAATTGTGTTAGAAACGATAACCAATGCAATTACCATAAGAATTGCTATAATCCACACACCTGCTACACCAACACCGTTTTTAATAGCGGTAATGGTGGAAGCTAAATCACTGTGGGACTGAACATTGTATATTCCGTCAAGCTTGGAAATTTCCTCAACAGTCTTATCAAAAAGAGACATATCGGTCATTCTGATTTTTGCTGAACAGGAAATAGGGTTTTCACCGCCCAATAGCTTTTGAGAATCAGCGTCCTCAATGTTAAGTGTCTGCTGAACGGTTTTAAGACCTTCTTCACTGGTGATAAACTCAACCTCAGCCACATTTGCAATGCCCGAAATCTTGTCGCACAAAGCCTTGGCCTCATCTTCACTGTGAATAACATAATCGCTTTGCAATATGCCGTTTTCATCGGCGCCCTCTCTACCCTCTTCAGAGGTAGGAATTTCTGCCTCAAGCAAAGCCCAGTTATAGTCTTTCATATAAGCAATAACAACATTTTGCTGCTCTAAATTACCTATTGCTTTATTTACATTTTCGGTTATAAGTGTAGCCAAACCGATGATTACCATACACGCCATTAAAACGCCTATAGAAGCAATACTCATCAAGCGGTTAACCCAAAGGTTTTTGAAGCCCTCACCTACTAAGTACCTGATACTTGTTATTTTCATTAGGCTTCACCTCCCGCAGCGTTATCAGCAACAATTCTGCCGCCGTCAAGCATAATAACCCTGTGGTTAAAGTCACGTACAAGGTTATGGTCGTGTGTTACCATTAAAACGGTGGTGCCTAGCTTGTTAATTTCGGTAAGCATTGAGACAATTTCATAAGACATATTGGGGTCAACATTACCTGTAGGCTCGTCCGCAATAATAAGGTCGGGGGAATTAACAAGCGCACGGGCAAGACCGACACGCTGCTGCTCACCGCCCGAAAGCTGAGCGGGCATTGAACGGGCTTTGTGACCAAGCCCTACCTTGCTTAATGCCTTTGAAACCTCGCGGCGAATATCTCTGCCACTGGCACCTACAACATACATTGCAAAGGCAACATTATCAAATACATTCATTGTGGGGATTAAACGGAAATCCTGGAAAACGATTCCCATAGTACGGCGAAGCAAAGGCACATGTTTGCGCTTCATAGTGGTAAGGTTAAAACCGTTAACGGTAATTTTACCGGTGTTAGCCTTTTCTTCACGCATAATAAGCTTCATAAATGTACTTTTACCCGCACCCGAAGAACCCACGACGAATACAAACTCGCCGGGATTTATCTTGATATTAACATCCTCCAAGGCGTGGGTGCCTGTTTGGTATGTTTTAGAAACCCCGCGAAACTCGATTATAGGTTTTTGCGGTTTTATATTTTCACTTGGCACGATTTGGTGTTCCATGTAAAGTTTATCATTCCTTAATATTTAATTGGGTTATTTTTTAAATACTTGTTAACCATTAAAGCAATCTTGAAGATAATTGCGTGGTCAAATTCTCTTAAGTCAAGACCTGTGATTTTCTTGATTTTCTCAAGTCGGTAAACCAATGTATTTCTGTGAACAAAAAGTTTTCTTGATGTTTCGGAAACATTGAGGTTATTTTCAAAGAAACGCTGAATTGTGAATAATGTCTCTTGGTCGAGAGTCTCGATAGAACCGAGTTTAAATACCTCTTTTAAGAAGGTTTCACAAAGTGTTGTGGGCAACTGATAGATAAGACGGGCGATTCCTAAATTATCATAGGAAACAATAGTCTTTTCATTATCAAATACCTTGCCAACCTCCAAAGCTGTTTGAGCCTCTTTGAAAGAACGAGCCAAATCCTTAAGATTGTCCACAGTAGTGCCAATACCGATAACTGCGTGAACAAAGAACTCGCCCGACATAGTATCAGCAATGGTTGAAGCTAACTTCTGAATAGTTTTGGGGTCAATACCGGGTTTTGTTTCCTTAACCAAGGCAACATCGTTTTCGTTAATAACAATTACAAAATCCTTTGATTTATCGGGGAAAAGATTTTGAACTATATCATAAACCGAAACATCGTTGTGTTCAACAGAACGGATTAAGAATACTGTGCGGTGAACATCGCTGTTAAAATAAAGTTCACGAGCCTTAATATAAATATCTCCCGGTAAGATATTATCAAGAATTACATTTTTGATAAAATTACTGCGGTCATATTTTTCATCGTAATAAAACTTTATGTTTGCAAAAGAAACTGCTAAAACACTCGCATATTTTGAGGCTAAAACATCGTCGCCCTCCACAAAAACAGTATAATTTGCAGACTGGGTTATTCCAAGGCTTTTATAGGTATTGCCGTCAAAGGCTACCGTTTCATTAGAACTTACAGTACCAACAGACATTGTTTCGCCGATTTTGCCAAGTTCTGAACAAGCAATAATAGTAAAGTTTTCATCAACCACACCAAAAGTTCTGTCGATAGACTCCTTCATCTGATGGATAACTCCCTGAAATAAGCGGTTTGACATATCCTCACACATCCTTTGATTTATATATAGATACAATTAAATAAAACTATACACATACATTCTACACAAAATTTTAGCATTTTGCAAGTAATATTCTTAAAAATACACAAAAAAGTTACAAAATAATTACAGTAATTTTTGCCAAAAGAAAAAGCCCTCTAAAATTAGAGGGTTTTAGGGTTATTCTGCACTATCTAACATGGAGTGCATTTTCTCAACGCACTCTTTACAAATCAGATAATCATTGTAAGTTATAACATCGGTCAAAGAGTCACAAAAGAAGCAAGTGGGATGATATTTTTGTAATATTACCTTGTCGCCCTCCAGAAAAATTTCAAAGCTATCCTCGTCATTTTTAATATTTAACTGAGCGCGAATTTCCTTAGGAATTACTACTCTTCCCATCTTGTCAACCTGACGGATTATTCCGGTAGATTTCACATTATCATCTCCTTTACAATTATTATAACCTAAATGTCAAATATTGTCAATCTATTTGCCAGTCAATCTCTTTTATACCGTTTGATTTAAGGATTTCGTTGGTTTTCGAAAAATGTCTGCAACCAAAGAAACCGCGACTTGCAGACAGGGGGCTTGGATGAACGCAAATCAGTTTTTTATGTATTGGGTTTGTTATGATTTCCGCCTTTTTCTGAGCGTTAGCACCCCACAGCAAAAATACAATGGGAGTATCCTTGCAGTTAAGCTCAGATATCACCCTATCAGTGAATTTTTCCCAACCTTTTCCCTTGTGACTATTGGGATTCGCTTCCCTTACAGTCAGCACATTATTAAGCATTAAAACGCCCTGTTTTGCCCAACTTACAAGCTCACCGTGTAAAGGAATTTCAAAGCCGATATCGGTTTTCAGTTCCTTGTAAATATTCTTCAAAGAGGGCGGCACCGCTACACCTTTTTTGACCGAAAAGCAAAGTCCGTGAGCCTGTCCTTCTCCGTGATAAGGGTCCTGACCGATTATAACCGCCTTTGTATCGGCAAAAGAGGTGTATTTTAAAGCATTAAAAATATCATTCATATGGGGGTATATTTTGCAGGTGGAATATTCGCTTTTTAAGAACTCTCTAAGCTCCTTGTAATAAGGCTTTTCCCACTCGTCGGCTAAAATACTGTCCCAGTCGTTTCCAATTTTTACCATACTTAAACATCCAGTCTGCAAATATCTTCTACAGTCTCTCTTTTGACTACAATTCTGTCAGCTTTATCCTTAATCATAACAACAGGAGGTTTTGGAATTCTGTTATAATTTGAAGCCATTGAATAGTTATAAGCGCCCGTTGTAAGCACCGCCAAAATGTCCCCTCTCTGAGGCTTTGGCATATTTATATTCTCTGCCACAATGTCGCCCGACTCACAGCATCTTCCCGCAACATCGGCAACAAAATTCTTTTCCTCATTCATTTTGTTTGCAATTTCCACAGTATACTTTGACTCATACAAAGCAAAACGGGGATTATCTGGCATTCCGCCATCCACCGAAACATAGTTTTTATAGCCTGTAATTTCCTTTACACTTCCAACAGTATAAAGTGTCATACCCGCGTCGGCAACAAGGCTTCTACCTGGCTCCATCTTGATTTTTGGTATGGCTATACCGTGTTTTTCACACTGTTTATTTAAAACTTCTGCAATCTCGCAAATTTTCTCTTCATAGTCAATTTCGGGGTCATCTTCTGTGTATTTAACACCAAAACCGCCTCCCAAATTGAGCATTTCGGATGTGAAACCTAAAGATTTTTCAACCTCTGCTAAAAATCCAAACATCATATCCCCTGCAGTAACAAAGGGCTCTGATTCGAAGATTTGAGAACCTATATGACAGTGGAATCCTAAGAGTTTCACATTTTCACATTCTAAGATTTTTTGTGTAAGCTCCAGAGCCTGTCCTGTCTCAATAGCAACTCCGAATTTAGAGTCAACCGAGCCTGTGACAATCTTTTGGTGGGTGTGCGGGTCAATACCGGGTGAAACTCTCAAAAGAGCCTTTTGTACCACGCCCATTTCACCTGCAATTTGGTTCAAAGCAACCATTTCATCTTCGTTATCAATAACGAAACAACCCACACCGTTTTCTATTGCAAAACGAATATCAGCGTCGGTTTTATTGTTGCCGTGGAAGAAGCACCTTTCCATTGGGAAACCTGCCTTCAAGGCAGTGTAAAACTCTCCCGAAGAGACAGTGTCAATGTCAATTCCCTCGTCATTTGCAATTTCATAAATGCACTTTGCACTAAATGCTTTACTTGCAAATTCGGGCGCGGAGCCTTTTGGGAAATACTTTAGCATTGCTTCCTTGTAGCTTCTTATATGCTCTCTTATTTTATTTTCGTCCATCAGATACAAAGGTGTGCCGTATTTTTGAGCCAAGAGCACAGTATCCATACCTGCAAAGGTTAAATGTCCCTCATTATTGAGGGACACATTGTTACAAATCATATAAAATTTCCTCTTTAAATATTGATTCCTACGTTCTTCATTTCCTTATAAAGAACTTCACGGGCAGCATCTTCCATTGGGGTTAAGGGCAAACGGAGGTAATCTTCACAAAAGCCCATTTTAGCCATAGCAGCCTTAACAGGAATGGGGTTAACCTCGCTGAATAGGGCATTTACCAAGGGCAAATACTTCAACTGCATTTCACAGGCTTTCTTAACATCACCCTCTTCGAATGCGCGACACATTTCACTAGACTCCTTGGGCAAAAGGTTTGACAACACTGAGATACAGCCCTTGCCTCCTAAAGACATAATGGGAACAACCTGGTCATCATTACCCGAATAGATAACAATATTATCGCCGCAAAGGTGTGCAATTTCAGCTACCTGAGAAATATCGCCGCTGGCTTCCTTGATAGCGTTAATCATAGGATGTTTTGAAAGTTCTAAAACAGTAGCAGGTTTAATGTTAACACCTGTGCGTGAAGGAACATTATAAAGAATAACGGGAACGGTTGAAACATCTGCAATTGCAGTAAACATCTTAACAAGTCCGTTTTGGGTTGCCTTATTGTAATATGGAGTAACAACCAATACACCGTCAACACCAACACTACAAGCATATTCGGTGAGTTCCAAAGCATAAGAGGTATCGTTAGAACCTGTACCTGCAATTACGGGAACTCTGCCCGCAATATGTCTTACAGCAAAGCTGATAGCCTCTTTATGCTCTGCATCAGTAAGGGTCGAGCCTTCACCTGTTGTTCCGCAAACCACGACAGCGTCTATTCCCTCGTTAATTTGCCAGTCAAGTAGTTTTCCAAAGGCTTCAAAATCTATTCCGTTTTCATTTGTAGGGGTAATAATGGCTGTAGCCATACCTTCAAAAATAGGGGTTTTCATAGTAAAATCTCCTTTAAAATAAACATAAAAAATAGCCGATTGCTCGGCTATCCAAAAATCAGAAAAGCATAACAACCATTACATTTTATGCCCTTTAATCTGTTTTTGATAGCACTCCGCAAATGCGACAGTAAAGGGGATATTATTCCCAATTACCAGAAAAGCCTTATGCCTTTGGCTCTCTTCGGCGACCGTTCCTTTCGTTTAGGGTATCTTCCTGCCGGATTTAGCACCCCTAAATTACTTATAACAAGCCGCACCTCTATCTTCCTAAATTAATCTACCATAAAACGCAAAATTTGTCAAGTCGTTATCTATTGTGTTTGTTCTCCCTTTCTTTGCCGTTATAGGGAATATATCTCACTTTGCGTTTCTTGATTTTTGTATAATTCATAATTACACACCATACGGCAAAACCTACAACAGCCAAGCCTAATATCACATACACAACTATCATAGCTTTTGAAGTGAATATGCTCTTTATTACATCGGCGGTTTTTAACACAGCGTTAGCCTTAACATTTTCGCCCACAACCAAGTTAACTTTTCCTATAACCTTTTCGGCAAAAACAACCTCTGCCTCGCCCAAAACCGCTCCCTTTTTAACGGGTGCTTTAACGCTTTCGGAATAAAGTTTTGTGTTTATAACAATGGTCGATTCGTCCGCATCTTTTGGCAAAACCGAAATAAATGGTTTATCAAAATAAAGGGGCACAAAATCGGTTTCCATTGAAAGTTCTAAGGGAATTTCGCATACAGGCTCTGTAGAGTTTGCAATTTCTTTAAACTCAAAGTTATTAAACGCCCATCTAAAAAGGTTGGCGCACTCAACAAGTTCTTGCCTTTTCGACGGATTATTAGGAGAATTCATTAAAATGCAAAGATAGTTATAACCATTATAAGAAGCGGTTGAGACAATACATCTGCCCGCCTCATCGGTATAACCCGTTTTGACACCCGAGGCATAGCTGTATTCATAGCCCGAATTACTTCCCACAAGCAAGAAATTGGTTGTGGATAAAATTCTCTTGTCTTGCATATTGGTTGCGGGTAAAGTATATCTCGGTTTTGCACAAATTTCCTTAAAAGTTTTATTTTTCAAAGCATATTCGGTCATTTTATAAATATCAGCAACAGTAGTATAGTGCTTTGAATCGTGAATACCCATTGGGTTTGTGAAATTGGTGTCATTCATACCGAGTTTTTTTGCGGTTTCGTTCATTTTTTTAACAAAAGCCTCGTGTGAACCGTAAAAATAATCGGCAGCAAGGCAACTTGCATCGCCAAAAGAACACATAATTATCATATGAAGCAAATCGGTGTGGGTAAACTCCTCCCCAACCTTAGTGTGAGAGTCGGTGACGCCTGTGCCCAAGATATCATTTCTTGCTTTCTTAGTCATTGTGATTTTAGAGTCGGGAGAATATTTGTCGCTCTCCAAAACCACCAAAGCGGTCATTATATTTGTAATAGCGGCAGGATAAACCTTTTTATTTTCGTTTTTACTAAATAAAGCTTCGCCTGTATCTAAAGAAACAAGCATACCCGATTTTGCGGTAATTTCGAAGCCTGTAACCTCGTAAGCCGAGATAGACATACAGGGAAAAATTATTAAAATTGACAAAATTATAAAAAATATTCTTTTAAGCATAGAAATATCTCCGAATATGTGATATACTGTGTATATATTTTAACATAACTTACCCAAAAATAAAAGTATAATTTTAAGTGTGGTGAAAAAAACGTGGTTTACATTACCGGTGATATGCACGGCTGTCTTGAAAGACTTTACGATAAAAACTTTCGCAAATTAAAAGCGGGTGATGTTTTAATTGTTGCGGGCGATTTTGGTTTTATATTTGACGGTTCTAAAACCGAGCGTCAGGTTATTGACTATCTTGCCACTCGCCGATTTGTTACCGCCTTTGTTGACGGCACACACGACAACATGAAAAAAATTAATTCCGCGAGAGAAACCTATTGGCACGGCGGAAAGGTGCATAGAATTAAAGGCAACCTTATCCATTTAATGAGGGGGCAGATTTTCAGCATTGAAGGCCACAGCTTTTTCACATTCGGCGGTGGTGAAAGCACCGATAAGGATATGCGAATTGAAAACGGTCTTTGGT
This sequence comes from Clostridia bacterium, assembly GCA_017624675.1. GTDB lineage: Bacteria > Bacillota > Clostridia > Oscillospirales > Acutalibacteraceae > UBA737. Next base: position 103,864 of record JAGAMO010000002.1, read on the forward strand.
GGCGTGAGGAAGAACCAACTCCACAGGAAATGGCAGAGGGCGCCAAGCGTTTGGACGAAGCCGGTTGTAAGGTTGACTACATTGTAACCCACGAGCCCCCATCCCTTGTTAAAAGTTCAATGCTCCTTTTAAGAGGAGACAGTGACCGCGTTAACAAATTGGGTGGTTATTTTGAAGAAATCGGTCGTTCTTGCGAATATAAACACTGGTATTTCGGCTCACTTCACGAGGATAGACGCATTACTCCACACCACACCTGTGTTTTCAAAAAAATGATAGCTATTGGCGACTGACTTGACAGTCGTGGTAAAATAAATATAGAAAACCATCAATTTCGGAGGATTATTTATGATTAATACCGATGGATTATGTTTAGGCTGTATGAGTGATAACGGTGGAGAAAAGGTTTGCCCTATCTGCGGATTTGACAGCGCTTCTCAAAACCCAAGTTTTGCTCTACCCTTAAAATCAGTCTTGGAAAACCGCTATTTTATAGGTAAAACCCTGTCGGTTGACGGTGAGGGTATTACATATATAGGTTGGGATAATTCAAAAAACTGCAAAATAACAGTCAAAGAATATTTCCCCAAGAATTTTGCCCGTCGAAATCCTGACAAGACTGTTTCGATTGACGAAAACGGCAAATACACCTTTAATGAGGGATTACTTGAGTTTTTAGATGTTAACCGCGCGGTTATTTTGTCTACCCTCCCCTCTTTAATGCCCATTTATGATGTATTCGAGGCAAACGGCACTGCATACTCTGTTTGCGAACTCATCTCAGGCATTACTTTGGGCGAATTTTTAAACAAGAACGGTGGGACACTCAAATGGGAACAAGCCCGTCCCCTTTTCTTGCCCCTTATTGATACTATTGAGGGCATGAATGCCATTGGTTACATTCACGGCGGTATTTCCGAAAACAGCGTAATCGTTGGCAGAGACGGAAAGCTAAGAATTTCGGGTTATTCTGTAAAGAAGCTTCGTCGTGAAAGTGAGTTAGAGCCTTTGCTTTACAACGGCTTTGCCGCTTGCGAGCAATACGGCATAGAAGATATGACGGTTGGCACCTACACCGATGTTTACGGTCTTTGCGCCACCCTTTTCAGAGTGCTCATTGGCTCGGTGCTCCCTACCTCTACACAGCGCTTAGAAAACGATGTTATGACAATTCCCGCAAAATTTGCCGAGGAATTGCCCCACCAGGTTTTAGCGGCTCTTGCAAACGGATTGCAGGTAAGACCCCAAAATCGCACCAAAAACATAGAACAGCTTAAAAACGAGTTGGTTTACGGAGAAATTGAAACTCCAGCGCCCGTAGAGAAAAAGACCGTTTCAAAAGAGGTTTCTTCTGTTTCTAAAAAGAAAAAGAATGATACAACAAAATATATTATCATTTCTGCTCTCTGCACTGTTGCAGTTTTGATATTACTTGTTCTATTACTGTTTAAAGACAGTATTTTCAAAAAGAATGACGATACAAGTTCAGGCGTTCAAAGTGTTGTTTCTTTTGAAGAGCCAGATGTTAACTCAATCGGCGAAATTGACAGTGGCGCTGAGATTACTGCAAAGCTATACCCCGTTCCTGATTTAAAGGGTAAATATTTCTCAGAAATTATTGAAAACGACGAATGGGAAATGTTTGAGTTTGTATTGTCGAAGAAAGAATATTCAAACGACTGTCCTAAAGGCACCGTTTGCGGACAGTCATTAAAGGCTGGTACCGAAGCTGTCAGAGACACTAAGATTGAGGTTATAATCTCCTTAGGTGCTAAAGAATTTAACATTGCAAATGTTAAAGACCTTAGTGAGCAGGAAGCAAAATTAGAACTTTTAAAGCAAGGCTTTTTATATGAAAATATAAAGGTTTTGGAGAAATATGACGAGGACAGCGAATCGGGCGTTGTTTTAGAACAAGTGCCCAAATTCGGTGAAAGTGTTACTGCCGAGGCAGTTGTTGAAATTTATATTAACTCCTACAAAGGCGATGCCTCATCTTCAAACTAAAACAGATACACATATTTTTAAAAAAAGTATAGACAAAGGCCCCCTTTTAATGGTATAATGTGCTGTGTATAATACTTAAAGTATTAACTTTTTATTTTGGTGATGCTATGCGAGTTATAACAGGCACACTAAAAGGCAAACGCCTTAACACCCCGGAAGGCAGAGATATTCGCCCCACGCCTGACAGGGTTAAGGAAGGTCTTTTTAGTGCTTTGCATTTTGATATTGAAGGCAGACGGATTTTAGATTTGTTTGCAGGGTCAGGTCAACTTGGCATTGAGGCTTTAAGCCGCGGTGCCGATTCCTGCGTTTTTGTAGACTCTTCTAAAGACGCTGTAAAGATAATAAAATCAAACATTTCATCTTGTGGATTGGAAGAAAAATCCAAGGTTTATCAGTTGGACTTTCAATCTTACTGCGCTATGTCGAGAGACACTTTTGATTTTGTTTTCTTAGACCCACCATACTTAGCAGAGTTATTAACTCCTGCTATAAAGGCTGTTTTGCCTCTTATGAGTGATTACGGTGCCGTTATCTGTGAGCATCCGCCCGAGGTGCAAGTTCCAAATGAAATTGGCGGATTCTATATCCATAAAACCTATCGTTACGGCAAAGTTTTAATCACAGTTTACAGAAAGGGGGAGCCGTGATGAACGAAAATATAACGGCTTTATGCCCCGGAAGTTTTGACCCAGTAACCTATGGCCATCTTGATATTATCACAAGAGCGGCAGGTATGTTTAAAAAACTTATTGTGGTGGTAGCATCTAACTCTTCAAAGAATTGTTGCTTCACACCCGAAGAGCGTGTAGAACTAATTAAAAAGTGTATCACAGGCCTTGACAATGTTGAGGTTGTGCATTACGACGGTCTTTTGGCGGATTACGCCGCAAAGGTTGGCGCTACTGCCATTATAAAAGGTCTTCGCGCTATGTCGGATTTTGAATACGAATTCCAGATGGCTCTTACAAACAAAGAGCTTAATCCAAATGTTGAAACCCTGTTTTTAACCACTTCAGCGCAAAATATGTATCTTAGCTCAAGTATGGTTAAGCAAATAGCTTCCATGGGCGGCAATATTTCCCATTTTGTTCCAAGTGAAATAAAGCAGGATATAATAAATAGGATTACCACTAAAAAATAAATGCCGATTTTCGGTTTACGGAGGAAGAAAAAATGACATTAGACGAATTACTTGAACAGTTTGACGAGGTGCTTGATTCCGGTTTCAAAATCCCCGGCAAGAAAACAGTTGTTGACGTTGAGAAACTTCGCGCTGTTGTAGACGATATCCGTCTCAATATCCCTGCTGAAATTAAGCAGGCTAAAGGCATTGTGGCTGACAGAGCTGACATTATCACCAACGCTAAGCGTGAGGCTGACGGTATTATCCGTAACGCCGAAGAAAAGGCAAAGGCTATGGTAGCTCAGGAAGAGATTGTTAAGCTTTCTCAGGCAAAAGCTGCTGAGATTATTGCTACTGCTCAGGGTAAAAGCCGTGAAATGAGAAAGGCTGCTCAGGATTTTGTTGACGATATTATGCGCCGCGCAGACGAAGGTCTCACCGCAAATCTCGGTGAAATCCGCAAGACTCGCGCTGCTTTAAAGCAACCAATCCCCACCGCTACTAAAGAGCAGTAATATTCTGAATATCAATAATTTTCAAGAAAACGCACAGCCTAAACTGTGCGTTTTCAGTGCTAAATAAACCCCTATTTGAAAGGAGTACTTTCAGTGTACGACAGTATTTCACCTAACGTTAATTTCGTTGAAGAGGAAAAGAAAATTGAAAAATTTTGGTCTGACGCCAAGATTTTTGAAAAGAGCATAGACTCAAGAGCAAAGGGCGAACCCTATGTATTTTACGACGGTCCCCCTACCGCTAACGGTAAACCTCATATCGGTCACGTTTTAACCCGTGTTATCAAGGATATGATTCCCCGTTACAGAACTATGAAGGGCTGTATGGTTCCCCGCAAAGCCGGTTGGGATACCCACGGTCTGCCCGTTGAACTTGAGGTTGAAAAGCTTTTAGGTCTTGACGGTAAAGAGCAGATTGAGGAATACGGTTTAGAACCCTTTATTGCTCACTGTAAAGAGAGTGTTTGGAAGTATAAGGGTATGTGGGAGGATTTCTCAAAAACTGTTGGCTTCTGGGCTGATATGAACGACCCTTATGTTACTTATGACAATAATTTTATTGAGTCGGAATGGTGGGCTTTAAAGCAAATCTATGATAAAGGTTTGTTATACAAAGGCTTCAAAATTGTGCCTTATTGCCCCCGTTGCGGAACCCCCCTTTCTTCTCATGAAGTAGCTCAAGGCTATAAAAATGTTAAGGAACGCAGTGCGGTTGTACGCTTTAAGGTTGTAGGCGAGGACGCTTATTTCCTTGCTTGGACCACCACTCCTTGGACTCTTCCTTCAAACGTTGCTCTTTGTGTTAACCCCGATGATACCTACTGTAAAGTAAAGGCTATTGACGGTTACACCTACTATATGGCTAAAGAGCTTTTAGACAAGGTGCTTGGCAAGTTAACAGATGAAGACACTAAAGCTTACGAAATTATCGAAGAATTCAAGGGTGCTGACTTAGAACACCGTGAATATGAGCCTTTGTTTGACTTTGCAAAGCCCGTTTGCGAAAAGCAGAACAAAAAAGCATTCTACATCACTTGCGACAGTTATGTAACCATGAGTGACGGTACAGGTATCGTTCATATTGCTCCCGCTTTTGGTGAAGACGATGCTAAGGTTGGCAGAAAGTATGACCTTCCTTTCGTTCAGTTTGTTGACGGCAAGGGCGAAATGACCGAGGAAACACCTTATGCGGGTCTTTTCGTTAAGGATGCCGACCCCAAGGTTTTAGTTGACCTTGAGGCTAAGGGTCTTTTGTTCGACGCTCCTAAGTTTGAGCACGACTATCCTTTCTGCTGGCGTTGTGACACTCCCCTTATTTACTACGCCCGTGAATCTTGGTTCATTAAGATGACCGAGGTTAAGGACGACCTTATTAAAAATAACGACACTATCAACTGGATTCCCGAAAGCATTGGTAAGGGTCGTTTCGGTGACTGGCTTAAGAATGTTCAGGACTGGGGTATTTCCCGTAACCGCTATTGGGGTACTCCTCTTAACATCTGGACCTGTGAATGCGGTCATCAACATTCTATCGGCAGTATTGCTGAACTTAAAGAATTGTCTGACAACTGCCCCGACGATATTGAGTTGCACCGCCCATTTATCGACGCTGTAACCATCAAATGTCCTCACTGCGGCAAGGATATGCACCGTGTTCCTGAAGTTATCGACTGTTGGTTTGACTCAGGTTCAATGCCCTTTGCTCAACACCACTATCCTTTCGAGAACAAGGACCTTTTTGAGTCTCAGTTCCCTGCCGACTTCATTTCCGAAGCAGTTGACCAGACAAGAGGCTGGTTCTATTCTCTTCTTGCAATTTCAACCCTTATTTTTGATAAGGCTCCCTTTAAAAACGTTATCGTTTTAGGCCACGTTCAGGATGAAAACGGTCAGAAAATGAGTAAATCCAAGGGCAATGCAGTAGACCCCTTTGATGCGCTTGAAAGCTTTGGCGCCGATGCGATCCGTTGGTATTTCTATACTAACTCTGCTCCTTGGCTTCCCAACCGTTTCCACGCAAAGGCTGTAACCGAGGGTCAGCGTAAGTTTATGGGTACTCTTTGGAACACCTACGCATTTTATGTGCTTTACGCTAATATCGACAAATTTGACCCCTCTAAATATGATATAAATAATTATGAACTTTCTATAATGGATAAATGGTTGCTCTCTCGTTTTAATTCAACCGTTCGTGCTGTGGATGAGAATTTGGCAAACTACCGTATTCCCGAAGCCGCACGCGCTTTACAGGAATTTGTTGACGAAATGAGTAACTGGTATGTTCGCCGCGGCAGAGAAAGATATTGGGTTGAAGGCTTGACCGACGATAAGATTGCGGCTTACCTCACCCTTTACACTGCTTTGGTTACCACCGCTAAAATCTCCGCACCTATGATACCCTTTATGGCAGAAAACATTTATCAGAACCTTGTTCGCAATATTGATAAATCTGCGCCTGAGAGTATTCACCTTTGCGATTTCCCCGAGGTAGACGAAAACTTAATTGATGCTAACCTTGAGGATCAAATGAAAAAAGTGCTCGAAATTGTAGTTCTTGGTAGAGCTGCCCGTAACGGTTCTTCCCGCAAAAACCGTCAACCCTTGGCTGCTATGTATGTTAAGTCAGATGGCGGTGTTGACGAGTTATATGCTTCAATTATCCGTGACGAGCTTAATATTAAAGAGGTTAAATTTACAGACGAGGTTGATAACTTTGTTACCTATAGCTTTAAGCCTCAACTTAAAACCCTAGGTCCTAAGTACGGAAAGCAGTTGGGCGAAATCCGCAACGCTTTAAGTGAGCTTGACAGTTCTGCAAAAACAGAGCTTGATGCAAACGGCTCAATAAAGCTTAACATTTCTATAGGTGAAATTGAACTTACTGCTGATGACCTTTTAATTGAAGCCAGTCAAAAGGAAGGTTTCTTCACTGTAAGTGACCGCGGCGTTACCGTAGCGCTTGACACTAACCTTACAACCGAGCTTATTGAGGAAGGCTTTGTAAGAGAACTTGTCAGCAAACTTCAAACAATGCGTAAGGAAGCAGGCTTCAATGTAACCGACCATATCGCAATCACTCTTAAGGGAAGTGAAGCTGTAACTGCTATTGCCGAAAAAATGACCGCAGACATTACAGGTGACACTTTGGCTGACAGTTTAAGTGTTACCGAGCCTATGGGCTTTGTAAAAGAATGGGATATTAACGGCGAAAGCGTTACTTTAGGTGTAGAAAAACTTTAATAGGGGGATTTGTTTTGGAAAATAATGAAAACAAAATGGTTTTTGAGGATATTAGCTCCTCTTCTCCAAATTCCGTTAAAAAAGTTGTTAAACAAGCAGGAAAAATAGCTAAGACCACCGCCGTAGAGGTAAAAAAAGCAAGTGATGCTTACGGAAATTTAAATCACGAAAAGATTGAAAAGGTTATTAAAATTATTTCATTTGTAGTAGCAATAGGCGTATTTTTGCTTTTCCTTGTGGCAGCGGGAATAATTTTCTTTCTTGACCACGCTTTGATATTCCTCAGCGCTTTAATACTTCTTTTCGGTTCTGGATTGGCACTTATCTGTCTATATTTAATCTACGCCCAAGGCTATATGATTGCCCAAAATAAAGAAATTTTGGAAAGACTCGGGAAATAAAATAAAAGATTTACAATTCGAGAAAAATCACATATAATATTATATGTGATTTTTTCTTTTTGGAGGATTAATTTTGGCTATTGATAAGCTGATAATAAAGGGTGCAAACGAGAATAATTTAAAGAATATTGATGTGGAAATTCCAAGGGACAAGCTTGTTGTATTTACAGGTCTTTCGGGCAGCGGTAAATCTTCTCTTGCCTTTGATACCATTTATGCTGAGGGTCAACGCAGATATGTTGAGTCTCTGTCTTCTTATGCCCGTCAGTTTTTGGGTCAAATGGAAAAACCGAATGTTGACAGTATTGAGGGTCTTTCCCCCGCCATATCCATAGACCAAAAAACCACCTCAAAAAACCCCCGTTCCACCGTTGGAACTGTTACCGAAATTTACGATTATTTGCGTCTTTTATACTCCCGTGTGGGTATTCCCCACTGTCCTATTTGCGGAAAGGAAATAACCCAGCAAACAACTGACCAAATTGTCGATGTTGTAATGAAATTAGAGGTTGGCACTAAAATCCAAATCCTTTCCCCCGTTGTTAAAAACCGTAAGGGTGAACACGCAAAAGAGCTTGAAAACCTTAGAAAATCGGGTTATTCAAGGGTTAGAATTGACGGAAATATTTACGATTTATCCGAAGAAATAAAGCTCCAAAAAAACAACAAGCATTTTATTGAGGTTATTGTTGACCGCTTGGTTATAAAGCCTGACATTGTATCCAGACTCACTGACAGTATTGAAACCGCGGTTAATCTATCGGGCGGTTTGGTAGCGGTTGATGTTATCGGCGGCGAGGAACTACAGTTTTCACAAACCTATGCCTGTGATGAGCACGGCATAAGTATCCCCGAGCTTACCCCCACAATGTTTTCCTTTAATAATCCGTTTGGTGCTTGTCCTGTTTGTACGGGTATTGGAAACTTTAAAAAGATTGACCCCAGACTTATTATTCATGACGAAAATCTATCACTTTTAGAGGGTTGCATTAAGGCAATGGGTTGGGGTGTTAATTCTTGGTTCAACCCCGATGCAGGTTCAGTAGCGCAAATGTATTACAAGGGCATAGCAGACCATTACGGCTTTGATGTTAATATCCCTTGGAAAGATATTCCCGAAGAAGGCAAAAATGCTGTACTATACGGCACAGGAGAGACAAAGCTTAAGCTTCACCGCACATCCGACTTTGGCTCGGGCAGTTATTTTGCGCCTTTTGAGGGTGTTATTAATAATCTTGAACGCCGTTATAAGGACACAAGTAGTGACTTTGCCCGTAATGAATATGAAAGCTATATGCTTGAAAGTCCCTGCCCTGAATGTAAGGGGGCTAGACTTAAACCCGAATATTTGGCTGTTACTGTTGGCGGAAAAAATATTAAAGAATTTTGCGATATGTCGGTCACAGAGGAACTCGCATTCATTGACACCCTGAAATTCGGCGAACGTGATAGTATGATTTCCGCTCCCATTTTAAAGGAAATTAAAGAAAGACTTACCTTTTTGCAGAGTGTGGGCTTAGGTTACCTTGACCTTTCCCGTTCTTCGGGCACCCTTTCGGGTGGAGAGAGTCAGCGTATCCGCTTGGCAACTCAAATCGGCTCATCTCTTATGGGCGTTTTATATATTCTTGACGAGCCGAGTATCGGTCTGCATCAGCGAGACAACGAACGACTGATTGCAACCCTTAAGAGACTCAGAGACCTTGGAAATACCGTTATTGTGGTAGAACATGATGAGGACACCATGCGTGCTGCCGACCATATTGTTGACATCGGTCCAGGTGCGGGTATTCACGGCGGTAAGGTTGTATTCTCGGGCGACCTTGAAGCACTTGAAAAATGCGAAGCGTCCATCACAAGCGATTATTTAACAGGTCGCAAAAAAATCCCTGTGCCTGAAAAACGCCGCAAAGGAAACGGCGCTTTCCTCACGGTTAAGGGTGCGGCTGAAAACAACCTTAAAAATGTTAATGTTAAGATTCCCCTTGGAACATTCAGCTGTGTTACGGGTGTTTCGGGAAGCGGTAAATCTTCCCTTGTTAACGATGTTCTTTACAAGGTTTTGGCAAATAAATTAAACAACGCTAAAACCGTTGCGGGTAAATATAAATCTATCGAGGGTACCCAAAATCTTGACAAAATTATAAATATCGACCAGTCCCCCATTGGCAGAACACCCCGTTCAAACCCCGCCACATATACGGGTGTTTTCACCGATATTCGTGAGCTTTTTGCCGCTACTAAGGATGCTAAAATGCACGGTTACAATGCCGGCAGATTCTCCTTTAATGTTAAGGGCGGTCGATGTGAGGCTTGTCAGGGCGACGGTATTTTAAAGATTGAAATGCACTTTTTGCCCGATATTTATGTGCCTTGCGAGGTTTGCGGCGGTAGCCGTTACAACCGAGAGACACTTAATATCAAATACAAGGGCAAGAGTATTTATGATGTCCTTGAAATGACGGTTGAGGAGGGTATGTATTTCTTTGAAAGTATACCGAAAATTCAAAGAAAGCTTAAAACCCTTTACGATGTGGGTCTTGGATATATTAAAATCGGACAACCCGCTACCACCCTTTCGGGCGGTGAGGCACAGCGTGTGAAACTTGCTACCGAGCTTTCAAAAAGAAGCACAGGCAAGACCATTTATATTCTTGATGAGCCCACAACAGGACTTCACACCGCCGATGTTCACAAGCTTATTGAGGTTTTGCAAAGATTTGTTGATGCGGGTAACACCGTGCTTGTTATTGAGCATAACCTTGATGTCATCAAAACCGCCGACTATATTATAGATTTAGGTCCCGAGGGTGGAAATGGCGGCGGAAAGGTTGTTTGCAGCGGCACGCCCGAAAAGGTTGCTGAATGTGAAAGTTCTTATACGGGACAGTTTCTTAAAAAACTGCTGTAAATTAACACATTATTAACCAAAATGTGCTAAAAAGAGTGTAGAATGTTAAAATAAGGAGTGAAAAAATGTTCGGATATATTAAAATTTCCAAAGGCGAATTAAAGGTTAAAGAATACGAAATGTATAAAGCAGTTTACTGTTCCCTTTGCAAAACCTTAGGAAAGCATTACGGCATTTTGTCACGCCTGACACTAAGCTACGATTTCACCTTTTTAGCGCTTCTCAATATGTCGCTTAAAGAGGGGTGTGACCAAATCGAGCGAAAGCGTTGCACCTTTAACCCCTTGAAAAAGTGTAATTACTGCAAAAATACTGACAGTCTCTCGATGCCGTCGGCTGTTGCAATGATTATGCTATATTTTAAAATTCTTGACAATATAGCCGACGAAAAAGGCTTTAAAAAAATGGGTTTCACCCTTTTAAAACCCATTTTTAAAGGTGCCTACAAAAAAGCGTCAAAGAATTTTCCGCATATAAATGATATTGTAAAGGAATATATTGACACCCAAAACAGTTTGGAAAAATCGGGTTGCGAACAGTTAGATGAGGTTGCTGACCCCACCGCCAAAGCACTTTCTAAAATATTTATGCTTTGCAGTGAAGATGAAACTCAAAAGTTGGTTTTGCAAAGACTTGGCTACTGTTTGGGCAGATATGTTTATCTTTTAGATGCGGCGGCAGATTTTTCGAAAGACACAGAACAAAATAAATATAATGTCTTAAAGTTTACTTGCAAAACACAAGAGGATGTAAACAAAAAAATAGAGCCTCAGCTTTATTTTTGCATTAACGAGGGTGCTAAAGCATTCGAACTTTTAGACATCAAAAAATATAAACACATTTTAGGAAATATAATCTATTTAGGTTTGGAAGACACCTTTAAAAAGGAGCTTGAAATATGAAAGACCCCTATTCCGTTTTAGGCGTTAGCAAAAACGCTACCGACGAAGAAATTAAAAACGCTTACCGTGAAATGGCGAGAAAGTATCATCCTGATAATTACCAGGATAATCCCCTTTCCGATTTGGCGGCAGACAAAATGAAAGAGATTAACGAGGCTTACGACGCTATAATGAACAGCCGCAGAGGTCACAAAAGCACCTATGACGGCAATTTCAACCAAAGCGGTGCCTCCTCTTTCCCAGAAGTTAGGTCACTAATTGCTCAAAACCGTTTGGAACAGGCGCAAGAGGTGCTTGACGGTGTTCCCATCGGCAACCGCAACGCCGAGTGGTATTTCTTAAACGGCACTGTTTTGCACCGCCGTGGCTGGTTTGACCAGGCATATACCTCATTTGCTACCGCTTGCAGAATGGAGCCCACAAACCCCGAATACCGCAACGCTTTAAACCGTGCTCAAGCACAGGCTAACCGTGGATATAACCCCTATAGAAGCTATGGTAACGCAGGTGGCTGTGACGGTTGTGACTGCTGCACCAACCTTTTGTGTGCTGACTGCCTTTGCGAATGTATGGGCGGTGACCTAATTCCTTGTTGCTAATATGATTAAGAACACCCGTAAAATCACATTTTGCGCCATTATGTCTGCCTTGGCAGTTGTCTTTATGTTGCTGTCATACTTTCCTTACTTGACATACGCCATCCCCGCCATTGCAGGACTTTTCATAATGGTGACAGTGATAGAAATAAACCTTAAATGGGCTTTATTGTCTTATATGACATCGGCGGTGCTTGTCTTTTTATTTGCCGAGTTTGAAAGCCGTTTGCTTTACATTTTCTTTTTGGGGTACTACCCCATTTTAAAAGCAATAATAGAAAGAATCAAAAAGCCCGTAATTGAATGGTTTTTGAAAATTTTATCATTTAACCTAGCTGTCTTAGTAGTTTATATGATTTTCGCAAAACCGATGGGTATTGACTTTTCCGATTTTGAAACCCTTGGAAAATATGGCGCAATAATTGTTTTGAGCCTTGGAAATTTAGCTTTTGTTCTATACGATATTGCCGTTTCAAGAATGGCAACAGTTTATATGTGGGTGGTAAGACCGAAGCTTAAGAATATTTTAAAATAAGAGGAGAAATCCTCTTATTTTTTATTGTTATTTTTTGTAAAATATGATAGAATAGCCTTGGTGATTAATATGTTTAGAAAAACAAAAATCGTATGTACAATCGGTCCTGCAAGCCAAGATGAATCCACTATTGAGCAAATGTGCAAAGCAGGTATGAATGTGGCTCGGCTTAATTTTTCCCACAATACCCATGAGGACCATGCCAAAAGAATTGAAACCATTAAAAAGGTTCGCGAAAAATTAAATTTACCTATTGCTATCTTACTTGATACCAAAGGTCCTGAATACAGGATTAAAACCTTTAAAGAGGGTAAAATTTTTCTTAACAAAGGTGATATGTTTACCTTTACATCGGAAGAAATTGATGGTGACAACACCAAGGTTTCGGTAAACTACAAGGATTTACCCAAGGAAATGGAAAAAGGCGACCTTATCCTCTTAAACAACGGTTTATTGACCTTTGAAGTTTTGGATTGCACCGATACCAATGTTAACACTGTTGTTAAAATTGGCGGCGAACTTTCCGACCGAAAGAGTATGAGTTTCCCCAACAAAACCTTGAAACAAATTTATTTAAGTGAACAAGACAAGGCCGATATTCTTTTCGGTTTGGAGCACGGCGTTGATTTTCTTGCTTGTTCTTTTGTTTCTTGTCGCCAAGATTTAATTGACGTTAAAGAATTTTTAAAAGCAAACGGCGACCCTGATATTGATATTATCGCCAAAATTGAAAATCGTTCAGGCGTTGATAACATTGAAGAAATTTGCCAAGAATGTGACGGTATAATGATTGCCCGTGGCGATATGGGGGTTGAAATTCCTTTTGAGGAACTTCCCTATATCCAAAAGAAACTTATCACCAAGTGCCGACTTTTAGGCAAACGGGTTATCACCGCTACCGAAATGTTGGAGTCGATGATTCAAAATCCACGACCCACAAGAGCCGAAATTTCCGATGTTGCCAACGCTGTTTACGACGGAACAAGTGCAATAATGCTTTCGGGCGAAACTGCCGCAGGAAAATATCCGGTAGAAGCAGTTGAGACTATGTCCCTTATTGCAAAAACCACCGAAGATACTATCAACTATTCCAAACGCTTTAAAAACAGTGAATTTAAAATCAAAAACACTGTGGATGCCATTTCCCACGCAACCTGCGGAATGGCTATTGATATTGGTGCTTCAGCCATTGTTGTTTGCTCTCTTTCGGGCAAAACGGTAAGAATGGTGTCTCGTTTCAGACCAAAAGCCGATATAGTTGGTTTTACCACTGTGGAAAAGAACTGGCGCAAGCTTTCGCTTTCTTGGGGCGTTATCCCCGTTTTGGGTGAAAATTATACCTCCACCGATGTTTTATTCTATACTGCAACCCTTAAAACAAAAGAACTTTTAAATCTTAAAGAAAACGATAAAATCGTGCTCACCGGTGGAGTTACAAACGGCAAATCCGGAAACACCAACCTAATTAAGGTGGAAATTATTTAAAATGAAGTATAAAATCGCAGATTTTAAATGGGACATTGACGAAAAATACAATACCTTACAAAAAGAGGGCGAAGATTATCTCGCCCAGTTTGACTCTGCCGATTTTTCCATTTCTATTACCGAACACGACCTTTTGATTGAAAATTCTTTGTCCGAATTTCCTTGCAAAAAGGATTATCTTGAATACATAGCAGTGCTTAGAAAAATCGGTGAAATTATACCTCTTTATGACGGGTTTGTGCTTCACGGCGCTTGTGTTGATGTTGAAAATACAGGATTTGTTTTATTGGCGCCAAGTGGCACGGGAAAAACCACCCATCTTTTATCTTGGCAAAGCTATTTAAAAGAAAAACTTTGCATTGTTAACGGCGACAAACCTATTGTAAGGTTTATTGAAGACAAACCTATCGCTTTCGGCACCCCTTGGAAGGGCAAAGAAAAGTTAGGTAAAAACACGAAAACCGAGTTAAAACACCTTTGCTTTATTGAGCGAAGCGACACTAATTTTACCGAAGAAATAACCAAGGAACAGGCTATCAAACGCATTTTAAATCAGGTTTATATGCCAAGAACAAACCCGATGGCGACAGCCAAAACAATAGAACTTGTAGACCGACTTTTAGCCTCTTGCAAACTTTGGGTTATTCACTGTAACCTTGACAAAAACGCAGGAGAAATTGCTTATAAAACTATAGCAACAAAAAAAGACTGATTTTTAATCAGTCTTTTTTATTTGGGTCACAAAAAGTGTTTTTCCGTTCACTTTGAATTTTATACTGTGTTTTGCAAAGTCAAAGCCGTATTCTCGGTCGGGGTCGTCTTGATAAGCGGGTCTCGGATCGCTTTTTAGCACCTCAACTAAGGAATTATATTTTTCTTCGCTTAAAACCGCCTTGAACTCCTCGGGGATTTCGACCTCTAACTTGTCGCCGTATACCTCGTTGGCAAAACCGCCCGTAGCATCTTTCACACAGTCGGCAAAAGGAAGATATGGTTTTATATCCAAAATCGGTGTGCCGTCCATTAAATCGGCTCCCGAAATCACCAAAACAGCACCGTCAGCGGTTTGCTTTACTTCTTCCAACTTAACGCAAGAAAGACCTATGGGGTTTGGTCTGAAGGGAGAACGGGTTGCAAAAACACCCATCCTCTTGTTTCCGCCAAGTCTTGGTGGGCGGACAGTAGGTCGCCACTTGGTATCCTCTACCTCGGAAAAATCCCACAAAAGCCAGAGGTGAGAAAATCCCTCAATACCCTTTAAAGCTGAACTGTCACGGTATTCTTCACAAAAAACAATTTCTCCTTTGAGTGCGGGGACCAGACCGCTTTGCCTTGGAACACCGAACTTTTCAGGAAAATCAGTTTTTATATGGGCTATTACCTTAAGCGTTCTGTTCTTCACTTTTGTCAGCCTTTTTCACAAACTGATTACCGTAATCAAAGGGATTAAATTTCTCTAAAAACTCTTCCCACTCTGCCTCGTCGATTTCCTCGCCTTTTGCCACATTTACCGAGTACTTTTCGTAAATATCCTTTATAACCTTGTTATACATTTTCTTAAGCTTATAATCGGCTCTAACAGCGATTACAGTCATAACAAAAGAAAAGATTATTATAAGTGATAAAGGTATTAAATGTGCCCAAGCAAATTTGTGGTTTATCATAACCTCGGTGCCGTTTTGAAGCTGGGTGTTAAAAACAAACATAAGCATTACAGAGGACACGGTCAAGCTTAAAAAACCGATTATATGCTTTTTAAAGAGCAACAAAACAAAACCTAAGACCAAAACGCCTGTGCAAATGGCGGGAGTAGTGGTTTCGTATACACGAGGTGTTGTATCCAATGCCGCGCCTAAAAAATACATAGACTTTATAAACATTGCATAGATAAAAGACAAAATAAAGAATACCTTAGCCACCTTGTAAAGTCGGCCGTTTGTATCGGCATAAACTATACCGTTTTTTTCTTCGAGAATTCTCACTCTGTCAAGAACGCTTTTATACTTCTTCATAAAATTTACTCCTAAAATAATTTAAATATATTATATAACCTAAATCCTTTCTTGACAAGTCTTTTTGAGGTTATATAATAAATACAGGTGATAAAAATGCAGATAAATATTGTAATGGTAGAGCCTGAAATACCCCAAAACACAGGCAATGTGGCAAGAACCTGTGCCGCAACGGGGGCTAGACTTCATTTAGTGGGCCCCATGGGCTTTAAAATCGACGATAAAAAGCTTAAAAGAGCAGGTCTTGATTACTGGCAATACCTTGACATTACATACTACGAGAATATTGACGAGTTTTTTGAAAAGAACAAGGGAGACTTCTATTTCTTCACTACAAAGGCAAGGCACACTCACTCAGAGGTGGCTTACCCTGACAACTGTTACCTGCTTTTCGGCAAGGAAACAAAGGGTTTGCCCGAGGAGCTTTTGCTTAAAAATCCTGACACCTGCGTGAGAATCCCAATGCAGGGAGAAATTCGCAGTTTAAACCTTTCAAATGCCGTGGCTATCGCCACTTACGAGGCGCTCAGGCAATGGGATTATCCTGCCTTGCAAAATTTTGGTCAGTTGCATAACTACAAATGGGAAAACGACTGATTTTTTTGCATTTTAACTATTGAAAATAATACAAAATGTGGTAAAATAATAAGTGGTATATTTTGATTATAATCTATTATTCTGAAAGGAAGATATTAAATGAACGCTCTTAACAAAAAAACCGTTGACGACATTAATGTTAAAGGTCAAAAGGTACTTGTACGTTGTGACTTTAACGTGCCCCTCAAAGACGGTAAAATCACTGATGAAAACCGCATCAATGCAGCACTCCCCACCATTAAGAAATTAATTGCCGACGGTGGCAAGGTTATTCTCTGCTCTCACCTTGGCAAACCCAAGGGCGAACCCAAGCCCGAGCTTTCTTTGGCTCCCGTAGCTAAAGCTTTAAGCGAGAAATTAGGCAAAGAGGTTGTTTTTGCTGCTGATGATAATGTTGTTGGCGAAAACGCTAAAAAAGCTGTTGAAGCTATGAATGACGGCGACGTTGTTCTTTTACAGAACACCCGTTACCGTGCTGAAGAAACCAAGAACGGCGAAGCTTTCTCTGCTGAGCTCGGTTCCTTGGCTGACATTTTTGTAAACGATGCTTTCGGCACCGCTCACAGAGCACACTGCTCTACCGTTGGTGTTGTATCTTATGTTAAAGAAGCTGTTGCAGGTTACCTTATTGGTAAAGAGCTTAAATATTTAGGCAACGCTGTTGAAGACCCCGTTCGTCCCTTCGTTTGCATTTTGGGCGGCGCTAAGGTTGACAGCAAACTTCCCGTTATTGAGAATTTGCTCACAAAGGCTGATACTTTAATCATCGGCGGCGGTATGGCTTATACATTCCTCGCTGCTAAGGGCTTTGGTGTTGGTACTTCTCTCATCGACGAGACCAAAATTGACTACTGCCGTGATATGATGGCAAAGGCTGAGGAAAAGGGCGTTAAGATTCTTCTTCCCGTTGACTGCACCATCACTAAGTCTTTCCCCGACCCCATCGACGCTCCCATTGATGTTACTGTTGTTGATGCTGACAAGATTCCTGCTGATATGATGAGTCTTGATATTGGCACAAAGACAGCTGAGATTTATTCTGACGCTGTTAAGTCTGCTAAGACTGTTGTTTGGAACGGACCTATGGGCGTGTTTGAGAACCCCATCTTGGCTGCAGGTACTTTAGCTGTTGCTAAGGCTTTGGCTGAGACCGACGCTGTTACAGTTATCGGCGGTGGCGACTCTGCCGCAGCTGTTAACAACTTAGGCTATGGTGACAAGATGACTCACATCTCCACCGGTGGCGGTGCTTCTCTTGAGTTCCTCGAGGGTAAAGAACTTCCCGGTATTGCCGCTTTAAACGATAAATAATTTTAAATCCATTAGGGGTGAAGTTGAAGCTCACCCCTAAATTTATAATGATTATGAAATATAGGAGAAATTAAAATGAATAAGCAACTTAGAAATGCCGTTATTGCCGGCAACTGGAAAATGAATAAGACCCCCGCTGAGACAACCGCTCTTATAAACGAAATGAAACCCTTGGTTGCAGATGCTGACTGTGATGTAGTTCTCTGCGTTCCTTTTATTGACATTGCTGCTGCTGTTGAGGCTGCAAAAGGCTCTAACATCAAAATCGGCGCTGAAAATGTACACTTCAAGGCAAGTGGCGCTTACACAGGCGAAATTTCTGCTGAAATGCTCGTAGCTTCAGGTGTTGAGTATGTTGTTATCGGACACAGCGAGAGAAGACAGTACTTCGGCGAGACCGACCAGACCGTTAACCTTCGTACACTTGCTGCTTTAAACGCAGGTTTAAAGGCAATCGTTTGCGTTGGCGAAACTCTTGAGCAGAGAGAACTTGGCTACACCGAGACTCTTCTTAAATATCAAACCAAAATGGCTCTTACCAATGTTACCGAAGAGCAGTTAAAGAATGTTATTATCGCTTACGAGCCTGTTTGGGCTATCGGCACAGGTGTTACTGCTACTGCTGACCAAGCTGACGAGGGCAACGGTTTCGTTCGTGAGGCTATTGCAGAAGCTTACGGCAAGGATGTTGCTGAGACTGTTACAATTCAATACGGCGGTTCTATGAACGCAGGTAATGCTGACGAGTTGGTTGCTAAGGTTAATGTTGACGGCGGACTTATCGGTGGCGCTTCCTTAAAGGCTGCAGACTTCTCCGTTATCGTTAAAGCAGCTAGTAAATAAATATTATCAATTTGTAGGGGAGGGTCTCCGTGCCCTCCCGTAATTTTAATTTCGGGAGAAAATTTATGAAAAAACCTATTGTTTTAACAATTATGGACGGTTTCGGCTTTAACGATGATAAAAAGGTTAACGCCATTGAAGCCGCAAAAACACCCAGACTTGATAAAATTTTCAGCACTTGCCCCACCACACAAATCGGCGCTTCGGGTATGGATGTTGGTCTTCCCGACGGTCAGATGGGTAACAGTGAGGTAGGACACACAAATATCGGTGCAGGTAGAATTGTTTATCAGGAATTGACCCGTATTACAAAGTCTATTGCAGCTGGCGATTTCTTCAACAATACTGCATTCTTAAATGCTATTGAAAACTGCAAGAAGAATGACAGCGCACTTCACCTTTTAGGTCTTCTATCTGACGGTGGCGTTCACTCCCACAACGAGCATCTCTATGCTTTGGTTGAAATGGCAAAGAGAAACGGTCTTAACAAGGTTTATATTCACGCTTTGTTGGACGGTAGAGATGTTCCCCCATCTTCTGCTGCTGATTTTGTTGATGCTTTAGAAGCAAAGCTTACTGAAATCGGTTGCGGCAAGCTTGCTACCGTTATGGGTAGATTTTACGGTATGGACCGTGACAATCGCTGGGAGCGTGTTGGCAAGGCTTATGCGGCTCTTGTATACGGCGAGGGCGTTCAAGCTACCGACGGTGCAAAGGCTATCCGTGAGTCTTACACCAAGAAAGATGAAGAAGGCAAATTCTTAACCGACGAGTTCGTTCTCCCCACCGTTATTGAGGGCACAGAAAGAATTAAAACCGGTGACAGTGTTATATTCTTTAACTTCCGTCCCGACCGTGCTAGAGAAATCACCCGCACATTTGTTGACGATGATTTTGCAGGTTTTACCCGTGTTGGCGGAAGACAAAAGGTATATTATGTTTGCATGACTCAATATGACGCTTCTATGCCTAATGTTGAGGTTGCTTTCAAGCCCCAGACCTTAGACAATACTTTAGGCGAGTTCTTGGCTAAGCAGAATATGACTCAGCTTAGAATTGCCGAGACCGAGAAATACGCTCACGTTACCTTTTTCTTTAACGGCGGCCGTGAGGTTATGTTCGAGGGCGAAGACAGAATTCTTGTTAACTCACCCAAGGTTGCAACCTATGATTTACAGCCCGAAATGAGCGCTAACGAGGTTTGCGACAAGGTATGCGAGGCTATTGAAACCGGTAAATATGATGTTGTTATTTTAAACTTTGCAAACTGCGATATGGTGGGTCACACAGGCTTTTTTGATGCGGCCGTTAAGGCTGTTGAAACTGTTGACACCTGCGTTGGCAGAGTTGAGGACAGCGTTCTTAAAATGGGCGGTGTGATGCTTTTAACTGCCGACCACGGCAACGCTGACCGTATGATTGATGTTGACGGTTCACCATTTACCGCTCACACCACAAACCCCGTTCCTTTCTCTGTTATCGGCAAAGACTGTGAACTTCGCGAGGGTGGAAAGCTTTGTGACATCTCCCCCACCATTATTAAGTTGTTAGGTTTAGAACAACCCGCAGAAATGAGCGGAGAGTCAATTATTAAATAATTAAAAATTCCTGTAGATTAATCTACAGGAATTTTTCTTTTGCTTTATTAATTTGTTTTTGATAGCGGTCTTCCTCAGAAAAAACGCAACCGCAGTATTTTTGCATATAAAAACCTTTTTCTCTAGCCTTTCGGTTTCCCTCACGAAAGTTAGGTCTGAAATCACGGTAATAAAACTCGACCCCGTATTTCTCTGCCAATTCCTCTGCCTTTTTAACCATCATTTCGTGGTTTTGATAAAGGCTTGAAAAGAGAGTCGAAGTAAATCCGTCAAAACCGTTTTCTTTGGCATATTTTGCCGTTTGTTCAAGTCGCACCGAATAGCAGTATTCACATCTGTTATCAATATTTTCTGCCACATTTCGCACAAACTCTCTAAGACCGTAATCCTCCTTTACAACAAGGGGGATTTTTTGTTCTTCCATAAAATCTACAAGACAGTCTCGCCTTGCTTCGTATTCCTTAAAGGGATGAATATTTGGGTTATACCAAAAGGCAGTAATTTCTACACCCTCGGCTTTAAGGGGGTCGATACAAGAAAGTGAGCAAGGAGCACAGCAGCAGTGAAGTAAAATCTTACTCATTTACTCCATATCCTTTCCACAGCAACGCTTATACTTTTTACCGCTGCCACATGGACAAAGAGCGTTTTTGCCAACAACACCTTTACCCTTAACAGTCAAAGGCTTGTCGCCTGCCAAAGTTTCCTCGGCAACCTTTTCACGCTTTACTTCTTCGTTGGATTTAATTCTGACACTCAAAACTAACTTTGCAGTCTGCTCTCTTATTGCGTTAGTCATACCCTCGAACATATCAAAGCTCTCGTTGCGGTATTCAACAACAGGGTCATGCTGACCGTAGGCTCTAAGACCGATTCCGTGACGGAGTTGGTCCATAGCGTCGATATGGTCCATCCAGTTGGTATCAACCGAGCGAAGCAACATTACACGCTCCATTTCACGCATAATTTCACTGCCGTATTCAGCCTCACGTGAATCGTAACGGGCATTTGCTTTCTCTTTTAAAAGCTCGGCAATTTCTTCTTTTGTAAGGGCTGTTAATTTCTCGGTTGTAAAATCAACATCATCAGGCATTATAACCCAACCGTAGAAATATTCCTTAAGACCTGCTAAATCCCAGTTTTCGGTTGCGGGGTCCGAAAGATAAATATCAGTGTAAATATCAATGGTTTCGTCCACCATTTTTCTTACAGTGTCCTTAATATCCTCGCCCTCAAGTACCTTGTTGCGCTGAGCGTAAATAATCTCTCGCTGTTTATTCATAACATCGTCGTACTGAAGGACATTTTTACGAATAGCAAAGTTCATGCCCTCTTTTTTCTTTTGGGCGCTTTCAATAGACTTAGAAAGCATACCGCTCTCTAAAGGCATAGTTTCGTCAACCTTTAAAGTGTCCATCATAACGGAAATTCTCTCTCCGCCAAACAAACGCATCAAATCGTCCTCTAAAGATACGAAGAACTGGGTATTACCCGCATCGCCCTGACGACCTGCACGACCTCTTAACTGGTTGTCAATTCGTCTTGAATCGTGACGCTCGGTACCTATAATCGCAAGACCGCCGACATTTCTTACAGCCTCAGCCTCGGGTGCGATTTCAGCCTTGAACTTATTGTAATATTCCTTATAGGTCTCCCTAGCCTTTAGGATTTCCTCATCGTCTGTATCGGCAAAGCCTGTGGCCTCGGTTATCAATTCCTCGCTAAATCCATCGTGACGCAAGGATGCCTTTGCCAAATACTCAGCATTACCGCCAAGCATAATATCGGTACCACGGCCTGCCATATTGGTAGCAATGGTAACAGCGCCGAGTTTGCCTGCTTGAGCTATAATCTCAGCCTCTTTTTCGTGGTGTTTAGCATTGAGCACTTTGTGTTCAATTCCGCGCCTTTTAAGCATTGCCGATAAAAGCTCGGACTTTTCAATTGTAACAGTACCAACAAGCACAGGCTGACCCTTTTTGTGGCACTCTATAATCTTTTCAATGGCGGAATTTAACTTTGCCTTTTCGGTCTTGTAAACAACGTCGTTTTCATCAATACGGGCAATTGGCTTATTAGTTGGAATTTCTATAACATCTAATTTGTAGATTTCTTGGAATTCTGCTTCCTCGGTCATTGCGGTACCTGTCATACCCGAAAGCTTCCCGTAAAGGCGGAAGAAGTTTTGGAAAGTGATGGTTGCAAGGGTCTTAGACTCCTTAGCGATTTTCACGCCCTCTTTAGCCTCAATAGCCTGATGAAGACCCTCATTATAGCGTCTACCATACATAAGACGGCCTGTGTGCTCGTCAACAATTATAACCTCGCCGTCTTTAACCACATAATCAACATCACGCTTCATAATACCGTGAGCTCTGATAGCTTGGTTAATGTGGTGCGCAATAGCGATATTTTCAGTATCGTTAAGGTTTTCAATACCAAAATACTGCTCTGCCTTTTCAACACCCGCGGGGGTAAGAGTGGCGGTGTGAGCCTTTTCGTCTACAACATAGTCGCCGTCATAGTTAGTCTGCTCATCACTTGCCTTATCGTCCATCTCTTTAATTTTAAACATCTTAAGACCCTTTGCAAAGCTGTTTGCCTTGCCGTAAAGGTCGGTGGACTTATTGCTGCTGCCCGAAATAATAAGCGGAGTTCTTGCCTCGTCAATCAAGATAGAGTCAACCTCATCCACAATGGCAAAGTTATGCTCTCTTTGTACCTTTTGCTCCTTATAAGTTACCATATTGTCGCGAAGATAATCGAATCCCAATTCATTATTGGTGCAATAGGTAATGTCAGCATTGTAAGACTCTTGCTTTTCCTCGTGGGTCATTCCGTGAATTATAAGACCAACCGAGAGACCCATAAAGCGATAGAGCTTACCCATCCACTCAGAGTCACGCTTTGCAAGATAGTCATTAACCGTTACAATATGAACGCCTTTGCCTGTAAGGGCGTTAAGGTATGCGGGTAAGGTTGCAACCAAGGTTTTACCCTCACCTGTCTTCATTTCGGCAATTCTGCCTTGGTGGAGAATAATACCGCCAATAATCTGAACGGGAAAATGTCTCATGCCAAGAACTCTGTCAGATGCCTCTCGACAAGCGGCAAAAGCCTCTGGCAAAATATCGTCAAGGCTCTCCCCTTTAGAGAGTCTTTCCTTAAACTCTGCAGTTTTATTTTTAAGCGCTTCATCACTTAAGGTCTTGTATTCTTCCTCAAGCTCTAAAACCTTTTTCTGCAAAGGAAGAATTCTTTTAACCTCTTTTTCACTGTAGTTTCCAAATAAAGCATTAAGTAAACCCATAATTTACCTCTAATCTAAATATATGTGATACTATTTTAACATAAATTTGTTAATAAATATAGTACTTTTTGCGAAAAAATTAAAAAAGTACAAAGCACTGACGGATACCCGTCAGTGCTTTGCTTTTATTTTTCTTCTTTTTTTATTTTGTTGAGGTAAAATGTGGTGCCGAAAATTCCACCGCCGCTTACAAACAAGAGCGCAAACCAAAGATGGAGATTTGTTGTATCACCGGTCTTAGGACTTTCAGGATACTCAGGTTCAGGCTTCGGCTCGGTGGTTGGAGTATAATCGTAAACGTTCTCAAACTCAGCAACTACTACCGCCTCTTTTTTACCATTCTTTGTAAGTGTTGCAACCAACTCATTGTTTGCGTTCAGCTCGATTGCTACCGTAATGGTATATTCTGCGGTGCTGTACGAAACATTTGCTTTGCCGTCGTTTACTTCGGTCAGCTTGTAGGTGTAGATTTTATCTGCATCCTCTTCGCTGTAACCTAAGGCGAAGTTTGCTTTACCCTTAGAATCGGTCTTAACTCTGAGTTTTTCGTTGGTTTCTGTGTTTTCAAGCAGGAACTCAAAGCCTTCGGGAGTAAGCTTTTCACTACCCTTATTCACAACGGTTTTTTCTACCCCTATCTCAACCTTAATACCTTCCGGCTTTGGAACATAGACATTGGTAAAATCAAGCTTTGTAACGGATACAGTTTCCAAAGAGTGTGCTTTGTCTATATTCATTACGTGCGCTTCCATTTCTCCATGACCATTATCAAGTACATTTACAGTTATGTGATACTCGGCAGAGTCGTAAAGCACTCGGTCGGTTTCGGCGGGAATATGCTCTTTAAGCACATAATAGTGATATCCTCTGTCGGCACTTGTATATTCTAAAGTAATAGAATATTTTCCTTCTCCGTTCGAAACAGTTGCGTTTCCACTCTTTATTAGAGAATCAATAGAAAAGTCGCTGTTTGCATTATACAAACCAAAGCTGAACTCTCCGCTATCTTTATTAAAGTACTTGGTGCCGCTAAAAGTCAGATTGGTGCCTGTTGCCGCATAGCTGTTCACAAAGGACAGGTTAATATCAGTAATTTCTATACCGTTAAGAGTCACCGTTTTTGTTACTCCGCCTTTGCTGTCATCCTTAAGGGCTACAACAAGTCTATATGTGTCATTTAGATTCGGGTCGGAGTTGTAGGTAACACCCCTCTTGTCCTGATTAGCATTCGGGATGACCTCTTTGATGGTGTAAACATATTCCTTGTTAAGACCCCTTTCGTTTACAACGTCATAATGAATTGTTGGGAACAAGAAATTACCATCAGCATCGTTTTGAACCTTTGTGTCAAAAGGCATTGGTGCGCCCTGGGTTTCAGCAGTTATCTCAAACTCAAACTCGCCTTCAACAAGGCGTCTTCCGTTTAAAGTCTTATTACCACGGATAACTACTTCCTCGTTACCATTTACCACATAGGTGTTGTTGAAATTAAGAGCATCGGCATTGACATCACCTATACCAACCTTATGAATATGGGTTGCATTGGCGGTCAGAACCGTCTTGTTATTATTTATAGCTTTGGTAACATCTACGGTAATGTGGTAAACGGTGTTATCGTAAATAATGCCATCAACTGTTGTTCCACCATTTTCTTCACGAACAACAAGATGCTTTGTTCCAACACTGTCAAATGTGATGTCGTCAAAAACATACTCACCATTTGCAGTCTGACTGTTTACAACCTTGGTTTGTTTTGCCTGTAAGCCACCAATATTAAAGGTTGCATCGGTTTCATACAATTCAAATGTAAAGGTATCGCCTTGTCTTAATGCCCCATCATTAAGGGTCTTTTTGCCACCAAAAGAAATGGCTGGTGTATGCAGATTGCTGTCATAGGTGTTAGTAATTGTAAGCGGCGCAGTAATATCGTTAATTTCTGTACCTAAGCCATTAACTGCGTTTGCATCGTAGTTGTAATGTTTAACTGTAGGAGCATCATTAGCCGCATCCCAAACAACGCTGACAACATACTTAACTGCAGTATCATAGGTCATACCAACAACCTGACTCTCCAAGGGAGGAAGCATTTCACGAATATAGTAGTATTTGGTGTTTGCATATTCATTTTTAAATACTGGGAATTTAATAGTTGCGCTACCGTCTGCCGCAGTAATTGTATTGTAAACGGGAGCTGTTGACTCAGGAGTCTCAAACACACCAAACAAAATACCGCCGCTATGCTTGTTTACAGCTGCATTGTTTTCATCAACAACCTTCTTGAAAAGAGGAATGTTTACCACAGAGGTCTGATAATAGTTCGTAAAGTTTTTAGTAATTTCATATCCGCTCTGACCTTCCTGAATTTCTTGGCCTGAAGGATATAGGCTAACTTTTCCTACCTTTAAGCTGCCCGAAGCATCATCTATAATCTCAACCGAGAAAATAGCAAAGGTGGCATCGTACTTAATGTTGGGAACTCTGTCTGCTACATCGCTTGGAAAAACTTCATACACCATAAAGCTGTATGTGCCAACCTTATTAAATACAAGAGGAGAAGTGCCGTTTTCTGCTTTTAGTTCATTTACATTAAGTGAATATGATTTTTGATTCTTATCAAGTGTCGCATATACGGGATCTCCTATTGCTATGTGGTCAGAATCTGTGCCGCCTAAGGTAATCTGCTGTAACGCAACCTGATAAACGTCCTCGTCTCCCCATACCTTTGTTGTTCCATCGTTGTTAAGAATGGTTTTCTCTCCGCTCATTTTGATATTAGCCGAAACAGAAGAAGGGGAATAGTTGTTTACAAGCAAAGCCTCTGACTGAATATCGTTAGTCACTGTGCCTTTACGGAGGTTTTCATCTGTCACAAGAGTAAATCCACTTGTGATATTTTCTTCGGTTACTAAATACTCTACGCCTGCAGGAATATGTGTAAACAACGCATCGTGTCCGTCTTTGAGCTTCAAGGTGTAGACGCTATCCGAAACCTTAGTTGCAGTAGCAGGTGGTGCAATTTGTGCAAGGTCATTTGCATCCCCTGTAAACTCTACCTTTATATCGAACTCCTTGTTTGCAAGTTCAGTAGTAATATTAGTAAATGGATGGGTTACATCCTTTTCAACAAGAAGGCTACCATAACCCTTGGGAGAGTTTACAAAATCAACCTCTGAGAAAGCGTGAGATTGAACAATGTTGTTTGAGTTGGAAGCTGCCGCTGTATAGTATTGGTTATACTTCTCGGTTACTGTATATGCCACACCGGCGTCAATATCATAGATATATGCCACATCGCCATTTTTAAGGGTCAGGTTCAGTTTTCCAGCATTAACATCGGTGGAGTAGGTAGTAGGATTACCCACAGCATGTTCAATATATACGGTGTAAGAATCTGCTACTTGAGACTCTTGAGTGCCTGTCAGTGAAATCTCAAAATCAAAGGAATCGGGGGCATTTGATACAACCTGACTAACGCTTTTGCTTAATTTAATTCCTTGTGCAGGAGTTGCTTTTACAAGGCCGTTATTACCGTGATAGTTAAGTATATGATAGCCGTGGTGTTCTTCCGAATCGTGATAAACCATCTGAGGATAGGCAGAAAATCCCAAAGTGTTAGTTGGGTTTGCGGTTTTATGGCTGTGTGCCTGTTCTCCGTGAACCTCTTCTCCGAAATAGAATTGAGGAGTTCCTTTCTTTACAAACCAACCCTGTTTGCCATCTATCTGAATAATGTTTTCGGCATCCTTTAATATTTCGGTAGCTATCGGGTCATAGGCAGTTTTTAATGTGGCATTATTTGCGCTACCTTCAACCCACTTATATTCTATGAAATACGAACCGTTTTCATTAGGCTTAGAACCTGTATAAACATTATAAGAGCTATCTAAAATCTGCATATTTTCGGTATAGTAAAAACGCTGATTTTCAAGGGAAGGAATAAATTGAGTAACGGTGGTATTCATAATTCCGTGATTGAAAATGTGGGGGTCTACTACACTAGGTCTGACAAAAGTACTACCATTCACATCTCTCCAGCGATTTGTATAGAAGGTGTACACGCCGTTTGAATCCTTGCGGAAATCCTCGCCCACCTTTTCTGTAATATTTACAGGGGTAATTTCACTGTCAAGGCCAACCTCAAAAAGTAGGGAGATAGGCTTCTTCTGTTGACGAGTAATGCCTGTAATATTCTCAGAAGTTAAGGTGTCACCATCAACTGTAATGGTGTAGGTAACCATAGGCAGAAGTGCCGCAGGTATATTGATATCAACAATTTGTCTACCTGTTTCGATATCCTCTTTTACACGAACTAAGGCATAAAGCATAGAGGTTTCAACGTGGTTCTGAGTAACGTCTCCCATATAAAAGTAAGAACGAACAACATATTTTGCATTATTTTGTGCCAAAGCATTGGCTTTAGTATATGGCGCAATATAATTGTTGTCCTCATCTGCATACCAGGCAATATAATTAGAAAACTCGTTGGCAGAGGTGTAGGAAATAAATCCGTTGTCCTTTGCAGTATTTAAAAGCAACGACGCTTCAGAAAGAGAAATGCTAAATCTCTCAGAAACTGCACTAAGAATTTCATTTTCAAACCCTACAAGCTCATTCTCATCATAGTTATTGTTATCGTAATCTTCAACTAAGCCGGTTGTTGCAAACTCGGCGAACATTCCGCCCGAAACTAATTTACCATCGCCGATATAGATTCCCTTTACATTCTTAACCTCCATATAGGAACCGATTTCGTCGGTAAAGGATACAAATCCGTCCTGAGCATGATTGTTGGAGGGAACTAAAGTGCTATAATAACGGGACTGAATTATGATTTCATCAACTATGGAATCGAATGCAGACTGAAGCTGAGAAGCCTGAGCCGCCTGCCAATAGCGATCAACATAGTCCAGTGTAGTTACCCTGTCAGGAGAAGACATTCTTGTAACTCTGAATGCAGTTTGATTATTTTCATTGTTAATTGTAGCCGTTGAACCCTGTTCTATTCTAAGATACTGAGAAGCGTAGCTTGAAAATCTAGAGGCTAATGCGTTATTGGGGTTCATCGGGTCAAGCACATTCTGTGCATACTGATGGTTTGCAGAAAGTGCATATCCCAAGGTGTAAAAACGGGTATCCATTCCGTAATGAGCAGTAATTTCAGCCTCTGCCCAAGCGGCAGTCAGCATTGTACTAAAGGCAGTAACATCATCCTCACGGAAGTTGCTGCGGTCTGCATTACCGTTGGTAGCCGCATTATACCTGTTAATCGTAGTATTGGAGCCTGTTTGTGTGCGATAAGAAGGCTCTCCGTCGGTCATAAGCACCATAATGGGAATACGCTTGGTACCACCCTGAATTTTGCCATCCTCAATAACCGTATCGGCAGATAAAAACTGCTCGGCCGCAGTGTAAATACCGCCCTGTGTATAGGTGCCCTGTGCCTGTGGAACATAATTTGCAGTAACAAACTGCTTGTTGCTGTTCTTTACATTAGAAGCAATGTATATTCGGTTTTCGTAGGTGTATGGGTCACGCCATGTGCCTGAGCCACCAGTCACGGTTCTTTCGTAACGGAGAATATCACCATTGGCATTTTCAGAAGTATATCTGTCAAGTGGCAAAAGGACAGAAGATGTACCGTTATAAATTACCACTCCCACACGGTTATAGTTATTAAGGGAAATTAGGCGTTTAATAGCTTCGTTAGCGCCGTATACCATATCATCGATAGAGGAGGTTGCCTCATCTCCGGTGCCCATACTTGTACTTGCATCAAGCACTAATATTGTGTCTGTAGGATTGTGAGAATATCCCAAAACCTCAGAGTTAGAACCAAGCGCTGAAAGAGCAACCAAGAAGTTCTCATTACCGAAATTGTCATTTTCAAAGGAAAGGGAGGTTCTTATATCTCTAAAATAATCATCAGATAGTGCTTCGCTTGCAGTGTATACCGATTTATCTAAAAAGATACTTCCTGCTGCTCGGCTACTGCCTTCAGGAAACCATGTTTCCCATCCGTTTAATGTCTTTGGGTCGGCAACCGAGCTGCTGTTTGTTGCCACGGGAGCCGCCCATACGGAAATTGGCAAACAACTCATAAGCAATACAACTGAGAGAAAAATGCTTACGATTTTTTTAGTTAATTTTGTCTTCATATTTTTTCCTCCAAGGATAACTTTTTTAGCTATTATCTGCGATTGAATTTTTAAGTGTTGCAATCTATTCATTTTTTACATCCGCCCTTTCTTTACAACAGCGTTTGTTTTGTGGGCAATTACATAGACCGAACAGTTCTTCATATTTTTGAAAGAAACTACAATCAGAGCAACTACTGTCTTCATCGTTTTTTCCGTTATAGAATTCACATACATTTTGCATTTCTGTCGCTATAGGAATCCCTTCAGCCGTATAATGCGGTTCTTTGATAAAGTCCGGATAAATCGGTATTGGGTCATTAAACGGACTTTCTCTCTCAAAGCTTTCGTAATAACCATATAATAATCTAAATGTTTTACCGAAGATGGTTACTTCCTTATATAAGTCGCCCTCTTTGGGTGTAGGCGATTGTTCCACGCCTTGCATTAAAACCTTTGTTAACATATTGGCTCCTTTCTGTCTTAAGGCAAAAAGAAAAATCTGCCATACCATTTGTTAATAATAGTATAGCAGATATTTTTTTAGTTTAGTATATCCAAAAACAAAATTTTTAGTCATATTTTTTAGGGTGTACTATGTCCTTTTTTAAATAAAAGTGGCTATTATAGAATTGCGGCAAAATTTTCTCTTGACATTCCTGTCTTATTAGAAACATTAGTAACAGCTTGTTTTACTGCAGATATTGACATATTAAGTGTTTCGGCTATTTGACTGTTTTTGAAACCGAAGGCCGCCAACTTTGCCACTTCGCGTTCTTTTGGTGACAGAGTTGTTGCCAGTTTCTTGCCGCGAACAGAGCCGCTGAGTTTTGTCCAACCCGCCATATAAACATTATATAAATCACGAACTATATACCATACTTCAATATCTATTCTAGATATTCTTTGTTCCAAAAGAGCGCCTAAGGTACGCCCGTATTCAGCTAAAATTCCAAACAGCTTATCCGGCAAAGCAAGTGCTAATGCATGGTCAATATGGTAGATTGCTTGCTTGTTGTTGCCGGCGGTATGATAAATAGCAGCACAAGTCATTCGCAGATAGATTTCCGCAATGATTGAATTATCTACAACAGCCTGTGAAATCATAGGCTCTATGGTATTCGGTATCATAGTCAAAAGTGACAGACCTTGCATACCCTGTAACTCGAGCTGTTTTGTAGCAAGAGCGTAACCAATCGCATAGAGATACTTAGCGTAGAACACTTTAGCCGCAGGAAGAGCATCCTTATGCAAAGGCTCGAAACGGCCTAATTTAAACCATTCAGGAAAAGAAGAAACATCGTATAAAATGCTGTCAATAGCTGTTATTGAAAAGGCCATAATATCACGGTCTGCTTCTGATTTTGCAGGCGCTTCTGCTATATGTATTTTCGCTTGACGCCACATATTAAGGTCGCCGCGCCAAATAGCGCACAGTCCCAAAAGCATACCCGCCGATATAACTGCATAAAAGCCTGAATGTTTATGAAGCAGATAATATGCACTGTCATAAACTTCGTCAATATTTCCTTTAGAATAGGCTATTTCAGCACTCAAAAGAATTTGCGCTTCGGGATTACTTTCAAGTGCGGCTATACTTTTTTCGGCATTACCGGCAACGCTATACAAATCGGTCATATGCAAAAAAGGAGTCTTTCTCGGCATAGGCATATCTTTTTCTAATAAGGAAGCTATATTATTCTTACTTGCTTTTGTTCTACCATCAATAGGCTTTTGCGTAGTTTTGGGAATCATCCATGCTTTGCCAAAGCGAGTGGCACCTTCAACCTTTCCATTAGCACATAATGTTTGTAGTCGTCTTGGAGAAATCCCCCATTTTTCAGCAGTTTCAGTTATATTTAAATACTCCATACAATAGCCCTTCTGACACAAAACATATTATTCGCAAATACGCTTATTACAACCTCATTATACAGCGTTTTAACGAATAATGCAATATTTTTCTTCGTGCACATTTTATTTCTAAAATAATCCTAATATATAGATAAAAAACACCAAAAACGCTTAGGCTTTCTTGGTGTTTTTCTCAACTTTATTTTATTTTTCTTGCCTCTAAATAAAATCTCTTATCATCAGCAGTACCCATTGAAAATGTCTTGCGAGGCAGTGAACCGTCAGCCGAAACGGCGGGGAACAAATCCGCTTTTCCCATACCGTCAAATATAAAGCCCAGTGTATCAGGCTTTAAAGCCAACTTTTCGGTATTAGAAATTCCGTGGATATAGTCAACCTCAACTTCGGGATTACTCTTTATGTAATTATCTAAGAATTTCTGTAAATCAGCCACAGCCAAATGAGCGTTAGCTTTAACGCTGATTTCTTTCTTATTCTCGCCCCAAACACAGGTGTATTTGTGGCAGTTTCCACTATTACACTCGCCGCCCATTGCAGTCACAAACTCGTTTATAAGTTTCTCGGGCTGAACACCGAAAACAATTCTGTAAATAGGCTCAAACTCCAAAGAGTTATCGTGAATATTTACTACCTCAACAAGGGCATAACGGCTTCCACTGTGGTTTTTATAGCATTCCTTAGCGGTAGCAAGTGAGTGATTTCCGTCACCCACAGCAAAAAGAAGTCCGTTGTTCTCCTCTTTAAGCTCAGCTAAAACCTTGTTTATATCGTCAGTTTTGCTCTCGGGAATTTTATAACCCTTAATAGCACCTGCGTTTTGCATAAGTTCAAAGTCATAAAGCTTCTCGAAAGAATTACTGGTTTCAAGCAAAGGCTCAATAAGGCTTCTTTTGGGGTCGTTTATGAGCAACATTACATGAGGGAGCTCCAGGGGTGCATCCTTACGAATTTCAACTCTTGGAGGAATTCTCTCAACAACGGTCGCCTCGGTTGCACGGGTGAGGGTGTCAGCACCCTTTTCGTAGCTGTATTCCTCTAAATCAATAAGACCCACAATACCTGTTCTTACCTTGCCGTTGTTTAAAGTGCGAACGGTTAAAATTAATGTGTTTTCAAAGGTATCAAACACATCGCCCTTAAGGTAAGCCTCCATATTGCTATTGATTTTGGCTATTCTTCCACTATTATCCTTTGAAAGATACACCTCAGGCAAAACAATATTCAGCGCTGACGGGGTATCCCCTACATTAGCCTCGGTTTCTGCCCAATATTCAGGCTCACTGGTATATTGGTCACAAGCGATAACCGACCATTTGTCGAAATCTTTTTTGGGAAGTAAAATGTCAGCGGGGGTTAAAAATTTTTGCATTAAAGTCACCTATTTATAGAAAGAAAATTCTATTGCAGTAATATTATCATCTATAGGGTTAATGTAAACAGTAATACCGTTTCTGCGGTCGCGTTTGGTTATAAAATAATCCAGATAATAACTGTTTTCACTCACAGCGTAGAAATGGGAAGGTGTTCCCAAGGTATTGATAATATCGGTAATAGCCATATTATTGGTTATTCCGTTGATATTAAAGGGCGTGTAATTTGCACTGTCAATATAAAAATCATTATCAATTCTGAACTTTACAATATAGCATTTTGAAAGTTTAACAGAAGAACGGGATGAATTATAAAGCTGTGCGGTTACCTTAAGCCCCTTTTCATTTTCCAAAACAACAGTAATGGTTTCATAAGCGAAAACCAAAGAATTTTCGTTGTATTCATTTCCATCACAAAGATGCCATCCAAGTTCGCTCATATCGCTAAGCTTTGAAGGCACAGGCAGTTCTTCATCTGCATAAGTAGCATCAATTTCAAACTTTTTGCCCAAATAAATCTGAGCGTAATTTTCCTCATCAAAAAGGCTGATATCAAAGTAGTTAGACATTACTCTATCAGAGGACATAATTTTAGTTTCCTCTATATCCTGAGTTTCTTCCTCGACGGTCTCCTGCTTTTCGGAAACACCGTAATCAGGGTCAACATCATTACACGCAGAAAGGCCGAATACCAATATCATAGAGATGAGAAGTGATAATATTTTTTTAAAGTTTCTCATGCTAAGTTTCTCCTTTAAGTTACTACTTATATTGTATAATTTATCCCTTAAAAAGTCAATAAAAACACACTTAGTAGCCGCAGTTTGTCAAAAAATCCCTTAACTGATTAGTTATTTCGTTCTCATCCACCAAAAAGCTCATTCCGTGATAGGCCTTTTCCACCGTTACAATACGGGATTTTTCATCACATACAGCAAATGCCTCTTTAGACATTTCGCAAGGTACAAAAGTATCCGCCTCGCCGTGAATGAATATTATAGGTAATTCGCATTTTTCAAGGCTTTTAAGTGTTGATACACCTTTAATAGAAAAGCCTCCAAAAATGCGGCAAAACGCGTTTAAAAATGGAATAAATATATCTGCTTTAATCTTTAAAAAGTTTTTAGCCACTGTCTTTATAATTTCCACAGGTGAGGTATATCCGCAATCAGCAACCACCGCCTTGACATTTTCAGGTAGCTTCATTCCCGCTGCCAAAAGCACCGTTGTGGCTCCCATAGACATTCCGCCAATGAGTATTTTCTCGGGTGAATATTTTTTATTTACAAAATCTATCCAAGAAACAACATCGCGGCTTTCTTTGACGCCAAAGGTTATAAGTCTGCCCTCGCTTCTGCCGTGTGCCCGTTGATCCACAAGCAAAACATTAAAGCCTAAATCGGTATATAACTTTAACGCACAGGAAAAATCCCTTGAAGACGAGGAACGGTAACCGTGAAACAAAATAACTGTATTCGTTTTTCCGTTGTCGAAATATCTAGCTTTTAGACATAACTTATCAAAGCTATAGGTTTCAACCCATTTACAGGGTGTGGAATTTATATGTTCAATTCCCTTTCCTACAGCCTCTTTAAACTCTCCCAAAACACTGTTACACGGGTCATTTACATCGTCAAAATTTCCTATATTCATTTTAACAAATGTGATACGAAAGAAATAAAGCATCACCAAAAGAAAAATAAGTATTAAAACCAAAAAAACTATCAAAACCGCCATAAATTCACCTGAAAATCAATTATTCATCTTTGCTATGCTTCATTTCAAAATGAATAAGCACACTTAAAATTGCTCTTAGCAAAATAACAGCGCCCAAAACCAAAAGCTCACTCATTTCTCTAATTAAAACAGTTTTGAGTATCTCTGCCGCCATTTTAAATTCAAGACCGGCTGCCAAACCCTCTGAAAAAGAATACATAAAGTTAAGCTTTTTATGAGTTACCATATCCTTTATATATTCCCAAAAAGCCGAAATGCCACTCCAGCTTACAACGACAATACCCATAATCTCAAGAAGACTAATTATATAAGGTAATCCCGTTTCAACAATTGTTTCTAATATATTATTATGCATATTAAAGACCCTCCTTACTATTGTAGCAATTTTTCAGCCTATAATACTAAAAAAAGGAGAAACCCTTGCGAGTTTCTCCCTTAACAATTAGAAATTATTCGTTGATAGCGGTAACAACACCGGAACCAACAGTACGACCACCTTCACGGATAGCGAAGCGGAGACCCTCTTCGATAGCGATAGGAGTGATAAGCTCAACGTCCATCTCTACGTTATCGCCAGGCATGCACATCTCTGTGCCAGCAGGAAGGGTGATAACACCGGTAACGTCAGTAGTTCTGAAGTAGAACTGAGGACGGTAGTTGTTGAAGAAAGGAGTATGACGTCCACCCTCTTCTTTGCTTAAAACGTAAACCTGACCATGGAACTTGGTGTGGGGGTTGATAGAGCCGGGTTTGCAAAGAACCTGACCACGCTCAATCTCGTCACGGCCAATACCACGGAGAAGAGCACCAACGTTATCGCCAGCCTCACAGTATGTGAGAGTCTTGCGGAACATTTCCATAGAGGTAACAACTGTCTTAGCACGCTCTTCGGTAAGACCGATGATTTCAACTTCGTCGCCTGCGTTTAATTGACCACGCTCAACACGGCCGGTAACAACGGTACCACGACCGGAAATGGTCATAACGTCCTCGATAGGCATAAGGAAGGGAAGGTCAGCCTTACGGTCAGGAGTAGGAATGTAGCTGTCAACAGCATCCATAAGCTCTTGGATAGGAGCATAAACTGCATCAGAGGGGTCTTTAGAATCACTGTCAAGAGCCTTGAAAGCAGAACCCTTAATGATAGGAGTATCATCGCCGGGGAACTCGTACTTGTCAAGAGTCTCACGGATTTCCATCTCAACGAGCTCAAGAAGCTCTTCGTCATCAACAAGGTCAGTCTTGTTCATGAATACTACAATGTAAGGAACGCCAACCTGACGAGCAAGGAGTAAGTGCTCCTTAGTCTGAGCCATAGGACCGTCAGTAGAAGCGATAACCAAGATAGCGCCGTCCATCTGAGCAGCACCGGTAATCATGTTCTTAACATAGTCAGCGTGTCCAGGACAGTCAACGTGTGCATAGTGACGAGCATCGGTCTCGTACTCAACGTGAGCGGTATTGATTGTAATACCACGCTCTCTCTCTTCGGGAGCCTTATCGATGTTGGAGTAATCCTCAAAAGAAGCCTGACCCTTAAGGGAGAGGTACTTTGTGATTGCTGCGGTTAATGTGGTCTTACCATGGTCAACGTGACCAATGGTACCAATGTTTACATGGGGCTTATTTCTTTCAAAAGCCTGCTTTGCCATTGTAATTTCCTCCTAAATTGTTTAAATTTTAGTTTAAATATAGTTTACCAAATTTTATACTAAATTTCAAGTAAAACTTGAAAAAATTAGTCTTTCTTAGCGCGAGTAGCAATAATCTTCTCAGAAATGCTCTTGGGTACTTCCTTGTAGCCGTCAGGCTCCATTACATACTGACCGCGTCCCTGTGTTTTGGAACGAAGGTCGGTAGCGTAACCGAACATGTCGCCGAGAGGTACTCTTGCATTAATCTGCTTAACGCCTGCTCTGTCCTCAAAGCCTTGGATTTCGCCACGGCGAGAGTTAAGGTCGCCGATAACGTCGCCCATATACTCTTCAGGAACAAGAACTGTAACCTTCATAATAGGCTCTAAGAGAACGGGATTAGCCTTTCTACAAGCCTCTTTGAATGCCATAGAACCGGCAATCTTAAACGCCATTTCAGAAGAGTCAACTTCGTGGTAAGAACCGTCGTAAAGTGTTACTTTAACGTCAACTACAGGGTAGTTAGCAAGTACACCTGCGTTAAGTGAGCCTCTGATACCTGCATCAACAGCGGGGATATATTCCTTAGGAATAGCACCACCGGTTACAGAGTTGATGAACTCGTAACCTGCACCAGACTCGTTAGGCTCAACAATAATCTTAACGTGACCGTACTGACCGGAACCACCGGACTGACGCTTGTACTTGGTTTCGTGGTCAATCTTCTGACGGATTGACTCTTTGTAAGCAACCTGAGGAGCACCAACGTTAGCCTCAACCTTAAACTCACGAAGGAGACGGTCAACGATGATTTCAAGGTGTAACTCACCCATACCGGCGATAATTGTCTGACCGGTTTCCTCATCGGTGTAAGCCTTGAAGGTGGGGTCTTCTTCAGCAAGTTTTGCAAGGGAAAGACCCATCTTTTCCTGACCAGCCTTGGTCTTAGGCTCAATAGCTACACGAATAACGGGCTCGGGGAAGTTCATTGACTCCAAGATAACGGGATGTTTCTCGTCACAAAGAGTATCACCGGTGGTTGTGTTCTTAAGACCAACAGCAGCGGCAATATCACCTGCATAGCAGGTTTCAATGTCTTCACGGTGGTTAGCGTGCATCTGAAGAATACGGCCCATACGCTCTTTATTACCCTTTACAGAGTTATAAACGCCTGCACCTGCATCAACAGTACCCGAATATACACGGAAGAAGCAAATCTTACCAACGAAGGGGTCGGTAGCAATCTTGAATGCGAGCGCAGAGAAAGGCTCTGTGTCACTAGAATGTCTAACCTCTTCCTCTTCGGTGTCGGGGTTGATACCCTTAATAGCTTCAACATCAGTAGGAGCGGGCATATAATCAACAACAGCGTCAAGCAAAGGTTGAACGCCCTTGTTTCTGTAAGAAGTACCGCAACAGATGGGAACCATGCTGTTTGCGATGGTGGATTGACGGATAATCTTCTTGATTTGCTCAGTTGTGGGTTCTTCACCCTCAAAGTATTTCTCCATCAATTCCTCGTCCTGCTCAACGATGTGCTCGATAAGCTCGGTACGGTATTTGTCAGCCAATTCTTTCATATCATCAGGAATAGGCTCTACTCTAACGTCCTTACCAAGGTCGTCATAGTACATAATAGCATTCATCTCAACCAAGTCGATGATGCCCTTGAAGGTGTCCTCAGAGCCGATAGGCAACTGAATCGGAACACCGTTACAATTGAAACGCTCTTTAATCATAGAAAGAACGCGATAGAAGTCAGCACCCATAATGTCCATCTTGTTAACATAAATCATACGGGGTACTCTGTATTCGTCAGCCTGACGCCATACGGTTTCAGACTGAGGCTCAACACCGCCCTTTGCGCATAAAACGGTTACAGAACCGTCAAGTACGCGGAGTGAACGCTGAACTTCAACGGTGAAGTCAACGTGTCCGGGAGTGTCGATAATATTGATACGATGGTCTTTCCAGAAACAAGTAGTAGCAGCAGAAGTAATTGTAATACCTCTCTCCTGCTCCTGCTCCATCCAGTCCATGGTAGCGCCGCCATCATGAGTTTCGCCCATCTTACGGTTAATACCGGTGTAGAAAAGGATACGCTCAGTTGTGGTGGTTTTACCTGCGTCAATGTGAGCCATGATACCAATATTTCTTGTCATTTCAAGAGATACTTTTCTTGGCATATTAACCTCCAATCCGCATTAAGCGGAAACCAATAAAATGTGTTTTAAATTACCATCTGTAATGAGCGAACGCTCTGTTTGCTTCTGCCATCTTGTGTGTATCTTCACGCTTCTTAGCGGCGCCGCCGATACCGTTAACAGCATCTAAAATTTCACCTGCAAGACGCTCCTTCATTGTTCTTTCAGAACGGTTGCGGCTATAAGTGGTGAGCCATCTCAAACCTAAGGTCTGTTTTCTTTCAGCTCTAACCTCAAAGGGTACCTGGTAGGTGGCACCGCCCTTGCGGACAGCCTTAACCTCTAACTGAGGCATAACATTTTCCATAGCCTGCTCAAATACTTCAATGGGGTCTTTACCTGTTTTTTCACTGATAATGTCGAATGCGCCGTAAACAATTTTCTGAGCTACACCCTTCTTACCGTCAAGCATAATGTTGTTGATAAGGCGAGTAACAATCTTAGAATTGTAAACCGGATCCGCCAATACCTCTCGTTTAGCAATAAAGCCTCTTCTTGGCACTTTGCTTCCCTCCTTCATAGTAATGATATCATAGGTACTCGAGTAACTTCCCGTTGCACCAAGCAAAAGGCACATTATATATATAACAGCCACTGCTCGGATTGCAGTAGAAATATTCTCAAATCAAAAATTACTTCGCACCTGTTTTTGGACGCTTTGCTCCATACTTAGAACGGCTCTGCATTCTGTTTGCAACACCTTGAGTATCAAGAGCACCTCTTACGATGTGGTAACGCACACCGGGAAGGTCCTTAACACGTCCGCCACGGATAAGAACAACACTGTGCTCCTGCAAGTTGTGACCGATTCCGGGAATGTAAGCTGAAACTTCGATTCCGTTGGAAAGACGTACTCTTGCGATTTTACGGAGAGCAGAGTTAGGCTTCTTAGGTGTGGAAGTCTTAACGGCTGTGCAAACGCCGCGCTTCTGGGGAGAATCGTTGTCTGTAGCTTTTCTCTTCATAGAGTTGTAACCCTTTAAAAGAGCGGGAGCCTTAGCCTTCTTCTCAACAGTTTCACGACCGCTGCGAACCAACTGGTTAAACGTAGGCACTGATTATTTCACCTCCTGTTTTTAATATCGCTGCGTGTGATAAGACACAATTCCGCATGCTAAAATAGTTTATCACAATATCCTTGCAATGTCAAACTTTTTTTCAAAAAAATCATAAAAACACATATATAATAATATAGCACTGATTTTTACGCTGAAAATTCAATAAATACACCATATTAAAGGTCATTAATTTGTCTAAAATGCTAAAAGTGGTAAAAAAATCAAATTAGCACTTTACAACTCTATCTTAATAAAGTATAATGGCAACATAAACTTTTTTAAGGAGTAATTAAAATGAAAAAAATTCTTGCACTTATTATGGTACTTTGTATGGTATTCGCCTTTGCCGGTTGCGGCAATGACAAAACCATCGTTGTAGGTTACACAATTTATGAGCCTATGAACTACAAAAACGCTGACGGCGAACTTGTTGGCTTTGATACCGACCTTGCCAAAGCCGTTTTTGAAGAAATGGGATATGAGGTTCAGTTCCAAGAAATCGTTTGGGAAAGCAAATATACCGATTTGAACTCTGACACTATCGACTGTATTTGGAACGGCTTCACCGCAAACGCAGCTGATGACGATGGCGTTCAAAGAGCTGATAAGGTTGACTTCTCATATAACTATATGGAAAACCGCCAAGCAGTTGTTGTTAAGAAAGATTCTGGTCTTACCACTGCCGAAAGCCTTTCAGGCAAATTAGGTGTTGCCGAAAGCGGAAGCGCCGGTCAAACCTATGCAAAAGATTTCAAGGGTTCTAATTTCAAAGGCTTCATCAAGCAAACCGACTGCTTGTTCGAGGTTAAGTCAGGCACTGCTGATTTCGCAGTTGTTGACGTTCAGTTGGCTAAAAGCTACTGCGGTAAAGGCGACTACGAAAATCTTATGATTGTTGAAGACCTTTCCAGCGATGTTGAATATTATGCAATCGGCTTCAAAAAAGGAAGCGAACTTACTGCTAAGGTTAATAAGACTTTAGAAAAATTAGCCGCTGACGGTACTATTGCTAAAATCGCAAAAGAATACGGTGTTGAGAATCCCGCTATCACCGATTTCTCAAACCAGAAATAATACATAAGTTTACTTGGAGTTTAATATATGTCTTTTTTAGAAGTCACATTATTTTTACTTGACGGCTTCAAAATATCTTTACTAATCTTTGCGGTGACACTGCTTTGCGGTGCACCGCTTGGTTTGCCTATAGCCTTTTGTTCTATGAGCCGTTTCAAGCCTGTTCAGGCTGTTTCAAAGGTTTTTGTCTGGATTGTAAGAGGTATCCCCCTTATGCTTCAGATATTCATTATTTACTATGTGCCAGGTCTTCTTTTCCAGACCCCGATATTCGCCCACATTGACCGCTATATGGCATCTAATTTTAACATTTTAGATGCAGGAAGAATAACAGCGGTTTTAATTGCTTTTGTTATAAATTACGCTTGTTATTTTTCTGAAATTTACAGAGGCGGAATTGAAAGCATTTCAAAGGGGCAGTATGAAGCGGGTTATGTTTTAGGTCTTACCAAATCACAGGTTTTCAAAAAGATTATTTTGAAACAGGTTGTAAAAAGAATTGTACCCCCTATGTCTAATGAGATTATAACCCTCATTAAAGATACTGCTCTTGCTAACTGTATTGTGGTTTGTGAAATCATTAAACAGGCAAAGGAATTAGCGGCAACAAAAGCTCTTGTATGGCCGTTGTTCTACACGGGTGTGTTCTATCTTTTGTTCGTTGGAATTCTCACCATAGTTCTTGGCAAGGTAGAGAAGAAGCTAAGCTACTTTAAATCTTAAGGGAGGGAAAGAAATGTCTGTTTTAGAGGTTAAAAACATTAAAAAAAGCTTTGGCAAGACCGAGGTTTTAAAGGGCATCTCCTTCTCTCTTGAAAAAGGCGAGGTTTTATCAATTATAGGTTCATCCGGAAGTGGTAAAACCACCTTGCTTAGATGCCTTAACTTTTTGGAGTTTGCAAGCGAAGGTACAATTTCGGTAAACGGCAAATTAATTTTTGACGGTCAGGCTGAAAATGAATTGAGCGACAGTGAAATTCGAAACAACCGTCTTCATTTCGGACTTGTTTTTCAGTCCTTTAATTTGTTTCCCCAGTATAGTGTTTTAGAAAATATTACTCTTGCCCCTACCCTCTTGAACCGAGGCAGCGAGGAAGAAATAAAGGCAACCGCACTTTCTTTGATAGAAAGAGTGGGTCTGATTGATAAAATCAACAATTATCCTTGTGAACTATCAGGCGGTCAGCAACAGCGTGTTGCTATTGCAAGGGCATTAGCGCTTGAGCCCGAAATTCTTTGCTTTGACGAGCCGACATCGGCACTGGACCCCGAGCTTACGGGAGAGGTATTGCGCGTTATCAAAGACCTTAAAAATGAGGATAGCACAATGATTGTTGTTACCCATGAAATGGAATTTGCCCGCAACATTTCCGATAAGGTTATATTTATGGCCGACGGTGTTATTGAAGAAATGGGAACACCCGACGAGGTGTTCTTAAATCCCCGTTCAGAGAAAACCAAAAGTTTCCTTTTAAAGGATATTGAAACGGTGGGTTAATATGGAAAAGCAACAGTTAAACGACGCTCTTTTTGAACTCATCGCTTCTCTTAAAACACCCGAAGACTGCAAAAAATTATTTGAGGATATGTGTACTCACAAGGAAATTGAACAGATGGCAGGTCGCATATATGCCGCTCGTTTGTTACTTGAGGGCAAAACCTACAGTCAAGTGACAGAATTGTGTGACATTTCGTCGGCAACTCTCAGCCGAGTATCCCGTTGCGTTCAATACGGCGAAGGTTATAATAATTTTTTGAAATAACCCCTTGAAAAGCCGCTAGTATGTGGTAAAATATAGTTAAGTTAATAAAAAAGGAGAAATTCAAATGGAAAAGACAGTTTTAGTAGAAATTTCAGCCCGTCATCTTCATGTGTCACAAAAAGACCTTGAGATACTTTTTGGCGAAGGCTATAAACTCACAAATAAAAAGGACCTTTCTCAGCCAGGCCAGTTTGCTTGTGAAGAAAAGGTTACTATCGTAGGACCCAAAGGCTCTTTAAAGGCTTCCATCTTGGGACCTGTTCGTCCTGATACTCAGGTTGAGCTTTCTCTTACCGACGCTCGTACCATCGGCGTTACCGCTCCCATCAGAGAGTCGGGAGATGTTAAAGAGTCAGGCGCTTGTAAGTTAATTGGACCTGCAGGTGAGGTTGAGCTTGAGGAAGGTGTAATTGCCGCTAAGCGTCATATTCATATGACCGTTGCTGACGGGGAGAAATACGGTATTACCGACAAGCAGATTGTATCTGTTAAAATTGACACCGACGGCAGAAGCCTTGTTTTCGGCGATGTTGTTGCCCGTGTAAGCGACAGCTACGCTTTAGCTATGCATATTGACACCGACGAAGCAAACGCTGCCCGTGTTACTGGCAACTGCACCGGTATTATCCTTGACTAAGCCGTTAGGTCTTTATATCCACATTCCCTTTTGCCTCAAAAAATGCAACTACTGTGACTTCTATTCGGTATCTGCGAACGAGGAA
Source organism: Clostridia bacterium (assembly GCA_017624675.1). Lineage (GTDB taxonomy): Bacteria > Bacillota > Clostridia > Oscillospirales > Acutalibacteraceae > UBA737. The sequence goes on from JAGAMO010000002.1 coordinate 146,824, forward strand.
ATTAAAAGGGATTATGTAAAAGCATTAATTAAAGAAATTAAACAATGGGGTGACAAACTTAGTCGCCCCATTGATACTGTTTATTTTGGTGGAGGCACTCCCTCTCTCTTGGCAGAGTTTTTGCCCGATATTATGACTGGGGTGAAAGCTTCTTTTACTATTTGCGAAAACGCCGAGATTACAATGGAAATGAATCCTGCTGATAATTGCGAGGAGATTTTAAACTTTGCTTTAAAATCGGGCGTTAACCGACTGTCAATCGGTGCTCAAAGCGGAAGAGACACCGAACTTAAGGCTTTGGGTCGACGCCACACCGCAAAGCAAACAGTAGAGACTGTTAAACTTGCCCGTGAATTAGGCTTTGAAAACATTTCTCTTGATATTATGTTAGCTCTGCCAAATTCAAATGAAAAAACTCTTGAAAAAAGTCTTGAGTTTATAACAAATTTAAATCCTGAGCATATTTCTGCCTATATTTTAAAGGTTGAGGCAAACACACCTTTCCATAAAACCTATGACACCTTGAATTTGCCTGATGAGGATGGTGCCGCCGACCAATATCTGCAAATGTGCGAGTATCTTAAAAACGCAGGTTATGGGCATTATGAGATTTCAAACTTTGCAAAATGCGGTAAAGAAAGCCGCCACAATTTAAAGTATTGGAAGCTCGAGGATTATTTAGGAATAGGTCCCTCTGCCCACTCGTTTTTAGAGGGAAAAAGGTTTTATTATAACCGCAATTTAAATGAATTTACAAAGGGCACCCCTCCCCTGCCAGACGGCGAGGGCGGAAGTGAGGAAGAAAGGGTTATGTTGGCTCTTAGACTCGCTGAGGGTCTTAAAATTGACCTAAACCCCAATCTTGTGAAGAAATGCGATTTGCTTTCTAAATGCGGTCTTTTAAATGTGAAAGACGGTTTTATATCTTTAACCGATAAAGGTATGCTTTTGTCTAACAGTATAATTACAGAAATTTTGGAGTGTATAAAATGAGAACTCTTAAACTTCATTTAATTCGCCACGGTACAACCGATGCCAATGTTTTGGGTCAATATATCGGCTCTAGAACAGATGCGCCGCTCTCACCCGATGGTTTAAAGGAACTGCGTGATTTAAAAGAGGATATGGACTATCCCGAAATTGATTGTCTATATTCAAGTCCCCTGCTTCGTTGCAGACAAACAGCCGCTGTTCTCTACCCTAATTTAGGCATTACATCGGTTGAGAATTTAAAAGAATATGACTTTGGCGATTTTGAGGGCAAAACCGCCGCCGAGCTTGAAACCAATCCTGACTTTTTGGCTTGGGTATCGGGCAAAGCAACGCCACCAAACGGCGAAGACAACACCGAATTTATAAAAAGACTTTGCCTTGGACTTCAGCAAATTGTTATGGATATGCTAGAGAAGGGCAAAAAAGAGGGCGCCGTTATTATGCACGGCGGAGCCATTATGATGCTCCTTGGCGCCACCGCTGTTCCGAGACACCGCGCGGTTGAATGGACTGCTGACGCTGGCAGAGGCTATTCACTGCTTATAACCCCCTCACTTTACCATAAAAGCGGCATTGTTGAGGTTGTTGATATTGTTTGACAAAAAAACCACACTATGATATACTGAATTGATGAATTTCCTTTGAGGAGAGTTAAAATGCTAGATATTAAATTTATTTGCGACAACCCCGAAATTGTTAAAGAAAACATTAAGAAAAAGTTCAGAGATAATAAGCTTCCTTTGGTTGATGAGCTTATTGCTCTTTACACCGAAAAGTGTGCCGCTAACACCCGCGCTAACGACCTTCGTGCAAACCGCAACAAGGTGAGCAAACAAATTGGTATGCTTATGGGTCAAGGCAAACGCGAGGAAGCCGAGGAAATGAAGCGCCTTGTTAACGAACAAGCCGCAGAGCTTAAAGCTTTGGAAGAAAAAGAAGCCGATCTTGGCAAAAAGGTTTTAGAAATTCAAATGAAAATCCCCAACATTGTGGACGATAGCGTTCCCGTTGGTCGTGACGACAGTGAAAATGTTGAGGTTACAAAATACGGCGAACAAACTGTTGCTGATTTTGAAATCCCCTATCACACCGACATTATGGCTTTGTTTGACGGTATTGATAAAGAATCAGCCGGTCGTGTTGCAGGCGAGGGCTTCTATTACCTTATGGGCGATATTGCAAGACTTCACTCAGCAGTTACTGCCTATGCCCGTGACTTTATGATTGACAAGGGATTTACCTATTGTATTCCTCCCTTTATGATTAGAAGCAATGTTGTAACAGGCGTTATGAGCTTTGAAGAAATGGACGCTATGATGTATAAAATTGAGGGCGAGGATTTGTACCTCATCGGAACATCAGAGCACTCTATGATTGGTAAGTTCATTGATACCATTACCCCCGAAGAAAAGTTACCTCTTACCCTTACAAGCTATTCTCCCTGTTTCAGAAAAGAAAAGGGCGCTCACGGTATTGAGGAACGCGGAATTTACAGAATTCATCAGTTTGAGAAGCAAGAAATGATTGTTATTTGCAAACCTGAGGAAAGTATGGAATGGTTTAACAAGATGTGGAGCTACTCGGTAGAACTTTTCCGCAGTCTTGATATTCCCGTCAGAACTCTTGAGTGTTGCACCGGAGACCTTGCTGATTTAAAGGTTAAATCTTATGATATCGAGGCATGGAGCCCTAAACAGCAAAAGTATTTTGAGGTTTGCTCTTGTTCTAACCTTGGCGATGCTCAGGCACGCCGTTTAGGTATTAAGGTTAAGGGCGAAGACGGTAAGAAATATTTGGCACATACCCTTAACAATACCGTTGTGGCACCCCCAAGAATGCTTATTGCTTTCCTTGAAAATAATCTCCGTTTCGACGGCGAGAAATACAGCGTGGACATTCCTGTGGCTCTAAGACCATATATGGGCGGAAAGGAAAAAATCGAAGCTAAATAATTATGAAAAGAATTATTACCCTTTTACTTGTTTTGACAATAGGGTTTGGTTGCGTGGGTTGCAAAAATGTAACTCCAACAGATAGTTCTTCTGCAGACTCGGTAACTGAAACTGTTGCCGAGTCTGTTTTTGAGGAAAGCTTTATACCCTCAACCAACTCCGAGCCTATTGTAAATAATTTTGACATTACCCTGACCTTTTTAGGCGATATGATTTTGGCTAACCAAAAAGATGTGCATCCAAAGGGAAGATTTGAAGAATACGCCCAAAATAATCCGCCTGAATATTTTTTAAGTCGGGTTAAAGATATTTTATCGGCAGATGATTTCACATTGGCAAATCTTGAAAATGTTTTTTCTGACCGAGATTTGCCACCAAAAGAAAAGAACTACTCCCCTGCCTTTTGGTTTAAAACAAATGTTAAAAATCTTGATGTTTTAAAGAGTGGCAGTATTGATTCGGTTTTAATTACCAACAATCACATTATGGATTATGGTGACGAGGGATACAAAGATACACAAGACGCTATAGCAAATGCAGGTATTAATTACGGCACAGATTATAATGTTATCCGCCTTGAGAAAAACGGCTTCAAAATTGATGTTATTTGCACAGGACTTTGGGGGCAATACAACATTAATAACACTATAAACCGCTTGAAAAAGTCCGAAACAGAAAGCGATTTCCAAATTGTCTTTTTCCACGGCGGCACCGAGAAAATTCACGCTCCCGAACAATTCAAGGTTGACGCAGCCCACGCTTTTGTTGACAACGGTGCGGATTTAGTCGTTGGCGGTCATCCCCATGTTTTACAACCAAGAGAAATTTATAACGGCGTTGAAATTGTTTATTCTCTAGGTAATTTTTGTTACGGCGGTGCCTTAAAACCCGAAAACCGCACTGTTATTTATCAATATACACTTACAGTTAATAACCAGAGTTTAGCGCTCGAAAACAAATCATCAAATATAATTCCTTGTTACGTTTATACAGGAAGTTCCAACAACTATCAACCCGCACCTATAACAAACGAGGCTGAAAAACAAAAAGTTTTGGACTTTATGAACTGGAAAACTGACAGTCCTGTATAAACCTTAATAAAAGCAAAAAACACAGAAGCATTAAGCTTCTGTGTTTTATTTTGCTTATATTTCCTCAGCAACTTCTACAGTTTCTGAATCGTATAAAATTTCTTCTTCCTCACTTGAGAAATCATCATCACAGTTAATTTCGGCACATTTCATACCTGTACCTGCAGGTACCAATTTACCGATAATAACATTTTCCTTGAGACCGAATAAGGGGTCAACCTTACCCTTAATTGCAGCCTCGGTAAGAACACGAGTGGTTTCCTGGAAGGAAGCCGCAGACAAGAAGGATTCGGTTGCAAGAGAAGCCTTGGTGATACCAAGCAAGGTTGCTTGATATTCTGCCTTAGAAAGGCCTTCCTCACCTGCATCAATACGAGCCTGAATCTTCTTATTCTCGTCGTCAATTTCCTTGTATTCATAGCTTACATTCTGTAAAAGCTCGGTAGAACCGGAATCAGTAATCATAAGCTTCTTCATCATTTGACGAACGATAACCTCAATGTGTTTATCGTTTATGTCAACACCTTGAGTACGGTAAGCGTTTTGGATTTCAGCAATAATATATTGCTGAACAGCCTCAGGTCCCTGAGCCTCTAAGATATCCTGAGGATACTTAGAACCGGGGATGAGTAAATCACCTGCATGGACGAAGTCACCGTTGTTAACCAAAGGACGAATGCCATAAGGAATAGTAACCTTTTCCTCGGTTGCAAGTTCATCATTTGTGATAATGATTACATTGCTCTTCTTCTCTTCAGTGATACGAACGGTACCGTCAATCTTAGCAATTAAGCCGCAACGCTTAGGTCTACGAGCCTCGAAGAGTTCTTCAACTCTGGGAAGACCCTGTGTGATATCTTCGGTACTTGCGATACCACCGGTATGGAAAGTACGCATTGTAAGCTGAGTACCGGGCTCACCGATAGACTGAGCGGCAACGATACCAACAGCCTCACCTGTTGTAACGGGTTTGGCGGTTGCAAGGTTTCTACCGTAACATTTTTTACATACGCCGTGATGGCTGTGGCAAGTAAGAACAGAACGAATTTCAATTCTTTCAATACCTGCATCAACAATCGTCTGAGCAGCGTCAGCGGTAATCATATCTTCCTTAGACCAAATAACCTCGCCGGTCTCGGGATGAACAGCATCGTTAAGCAAGTATCTGCCCTCTAGACGCTCTGCCAAGGTTTCTAATACATGGTTACCGTCTTTAATATCAAAGATTGTAAGGCCTTCTTCGGTTCCGCAATCATCCTCACGAACGATAACATCCTGAGCAACGTCAACAAGACGACGGGTTAAGTAACCCGAGTCAGCAGTACGAAGCGCGGTATCAGCAAGTCCTTTACGAGCACCACGGGAAGAAATAAAGTACTCAAGTACATTAAGTCCTTCACGGTAGTTAGCACGAATAGGAACCTCAATAACCTTACCTGCGGTGTTGGCAATAAGTCCACGCATACCTGCAAGCTGTCTAATCTGAGCCATAGAACCACGGGCACCTGAGTCAGCCATCATAAAGATGGGGTTAAACTCATCAAGGTTGCCCTTAAGAGCTTCTGCAACATCCTCAGTTGCTTTGTTCCAAACTTCGATTACATGACGGCTACGCTCGTCGTTATTAATAAGACCTCTGCGATAGTCGCGGGTTACGCGGTCTATCTGAGATTCAGCATCAGCCAAAATTTCCTTCTTTTCGGGAGGAATTACAGCATCAATAACCGCAACTGTAACAGCACCCTTGGTGGAATATTTGAAGCCTGTAGCCTTTACATTGTCAAGAACAATTGCGGATTCGCTTGTGCCGTGAATGTTAATGCAACGGTCAATAATCTTACCTAACTGTTTCTTGCCAACCTTGTTTTGAATAATATCATCGTTGCTTTCAACAATGTTCTTAGTGGGGTCTTTAAGCTTAAAGCACCACTCAAGGTCAAATTTGTGTTCGGGGTCCTCTCTGTTAACAAAGCCCAAATCCTGAGGAATAGACTCGTTAAAGATGAGGAAACCAACAGTACACCAAACGAGCTTATGCTCACCGTTTTCGTTATACATTCTAACGCGGATAGGAGCATGAAGTCCTACAATACCGTCGTTATAAGCCATCAAAGCCTCGTCCTTATCGCGGAATACCTTGTTTGCGCCGGGTTCGTTTGCCTTAACGAGTGTTAAGTAGTAAGAGCCAAGCACCATATCCTGTGTAGGAACAGCAACAGGTTTACCGTCAGAAGGCTTGAGAAGGTTGTTAGCGGCAAGCATAAGGAAACGAGCCTCAGCCTGAGCCTCTGCAGAAAGGGGTACGTGAACAGCCATCTGGTCGCCGTCAAAGTCGGCGTTGTATGCGGTACATACCAATGGGTGAAGCTTTAATGCCTTACCCTCAACCAAAACGGGCTCGAATGCCTGGATACCCAAACGGTGAAGTGTAGGAGCACGGTTGAGGAGAACGGGGTGTTCTTTAATAACGGTTTCAAGAGCATCCCAAATTTCGGTAGAAGCGCGTTCAACCATCTTTCTTGCAGACTTAATATTAACAACTGCCTTGGTTTCAACCAAGCGTTTCATAACAAAAGGCTTGAAGAGTTCAAGTGCCATTTCCTTAGGAAGACCGCACTGATACATCTTAAGTTCAGGACCCACAACGATAACCGAACGACCAGAGTAGTCAACACGCTTACCAAGAAGGTTTTGACGGAAACGGCCTTGCTTACCTTTAAGCATATCAGAAAGGGATTTTAAAGCACGGTTGTTAGGACCTGTAACGGGTTTGCCACGTCTGCCGTTGTCAATCAAAGCGTCAACAGCTTCCTGAAGCATTCTCTTTTCGTTACGAACGATAATGTCAGGAGCACGGAGTTCTAAAAGTCTCTTCAAACGGTTGTTACGGTTGATAACTCTTCTATAAAGGTCATTAAGGTCGCTTGTTGCAAAACGGCCACCGTCCAACTGCACCATAGGACGCAAATCAGGCGGAATTACCGGAATAACATCAAGAATCATCCATTCAGGACGGTTGCCCGACTGTCTGAATGCTTCAACAACCTCAAGTCTCTTAATAATTCTGATTTTCTTTTGGCCTGTTGCGGTCTCTAGCTCCTCACGAAGCTCGTTGCAAGTAGCCTCAAGGTCAATTTCGCTAAGCAATTTCTTAATTGCTTCTGCGCCCATTCCTGCCTCGAAATCGTCCTCATACTTCTCGCGCATATCGCGGTACTGCTTTTCGTTGAGAAGCTGCTTTTTCTCAAGAGGTGTTGTACCGGGGTCGGTAACAATGTATTGAGAGAAGTAAAGCACCTGCTCTAAAGCCTTAGGGGTAACATCGAGTACTAATCCCATACGGGAAGGAATAGTTTTAAAATACCAGATGTGTGAAACGGGGGCGGCAAGTTCAATAGAGCCCATACGCTCACGGCGTACCTTTGCTCTTGTCACTTCAACGCCGCAGCGTTCACAAACCTTGCCCTTATAACGGATTCTCTTATACTTTCCGCAGTGGCACTTCCAGTCCTTCTGGGGTCCAAAAATGCGTTCGCAGAAAAGACCGCCTGTTTCGGGCTTTAATGTTCTGTAGTTAATGGTTTCAGGTTTTGTAACCTCACCATGAGACCAGCTTCTAATCTGTTCGGGAGAAGCAAGACCTATTTTAATGGATTCAAATTCTATATCTGCCATAATGCCCTCCGTTACATTTCTTCATCGAAATCGGACTCGCCGAATTCATTGGTTTCTTCTTCGATTGCTTCGCCGTTTTCGTCCTCAAGGCCAAAGCCGTCAAGTCCGTCTACAACGGTTTCGCTTTCAAACTCACTGTCATCAGGGATAACGGGAGTTCCTAAACCTAAATCGTCATCATCATCAAAGGTTTGCTTAAGGTCAATTTCTTCGTTCATTTCGTCAAGAACCTTAACATCAAGACCCAAAGACTGAAGTTCCTTAATAAGAACCTTGAATGACTCAGGAACGCCGGGTTTAGGAATGTTTTGACCCTTAACGATTGACTCGTAGGTCTTAACACGTCCAACAACATCGTCCGACTTAACAGTAAGAATTTCTTGTAGAGTATAAGCGGCGCCGTAAGCTTCAAGCGCCCAAACTTCCATCTCACCGAAACGCTGACCGCCGAATTGAGCTTTACCGCCCAAAGGCTGTTGGGTAACGAGTGAGTAAGGACCAGTTGAACGAGCGTGAATCTTATCGTCAACAAGGTGATGGAGCTTGAGATAATACATATAACCAACGGTTACAGGGTTATCGAAAGGCTCACCTGTTCTGCCGTCAAACAACTGGGTTTTAGCGTCCTCACGCATAGGAATCTTAGAGAAGTCAAGCTTCGCTGTATCCTTTAATTCATAATCATCAGCCTTGGTAAAGTTCTCTGCCATTGCAAAGCACTTGCGGATATCTTCTTCGTGTGCACCGTCAAATACAGGTGTGCAGATATTCCAGCCCAAAGCTCTTGCAGCGTAACCTAAGTGAACTTCAAGTACCTGACCGATGTTCATACGGGAAGGAACGCCCAAGGGATTAAGAACGATATCAAGAGGTGTACCGTCGGGTAAGAAAGGCATATCCTCGCTTGGTAAAATGCGGGAAACAACACCCTTGTTACCGTGACGTCCTGCCATCTTATCGCCGACAGAAATCTTACGCTTCTGAGCGATATAGCAACGAACAACAACATTTACACCGGGGCTGAGTTCAGAGGAATCCTCGCGTGTGAACACCTTGACGTCAACGATAGTACCGTATTCGCCGTGGGGAACACGCAATGAGGTATCTCTAACCTCTCTTGCCTTTTCGCCGAAGATGGCACGGAGAAGTCTCTCCTCACTTGTAAGCTCGGTTTCACCCTTAGGAGTAACCTTACCTACCAAGATATCACCTGCGGTAACCTCAGCACCGATGCGGATAATACCGCGCTCGTCAAGGTCACGCAAAGCATCTTCACCAACATTGGGAATATCTCTTGTGATTTCTTCGGGTCCAAGTTTAGTATCACGAGCTTCGATTTCATATTCCTCAATGTGAATTGAGGTATAGATATCGTCGCGAACAAGACGCTCATTAATTAAAACAGCGTCCTCGTAGTTATAACCTTCCCAAGTCATAAAGCCGATAAGCGCGTTACGACCTAAGGAAATTTCGCCTGTAGAGGTGGCGGGACCGTCAGCGATTACATCGCCTTCTTTAATCTCTTGACCAACAGAAACGATAGGCTTCTGGTTGATGCAGGTGCCATGGTTAGAACGCAAGAACTTAATGAGGTTGTACTCATCAATTTCACCGTTCTTAGCTCTTACCTTAATTGTATCAGCCGAAACATAGGTAACCTCACCGTCACGTTTTGCCAAAACAACAACGCCCGAGTCAACAGCTGCCTTATATTCCATACCGGTTGCAACAATTGGGTTTTCAGGTTTAAGAAGCGGAACAGCCTGCTTCTGCATGTTCGAACCCATGAGCGCACGGTTGGTATCGTCATTCTCAAGGAAGGGAATCATTGCAGTTGCAACAGAAACTACCATCTTGGGAGAAACATCCATAAACTCAGCGCGGTTAGCTTCAATTTCCTGGAAACTATCACGGTAACGGGTGTTAACACGCTTATTAACAAAGCATCCGTTCTCATCTAAAGGCTCGTTAGCCTGAGCTACATAGTAATCGTCCTCTTCGTCAGCAGTCATATACTGAACTTCGTCGAGAACTTTGCCGGTTTCGCGGTCAACCTTGCGGAAAGGAGTCTCAATGAAACCGTATTTATTAATCTTAGCAAAGGTAGCAAGATAGGATATAAGACCGATGTTAGGACCTTCAGGAGTCTCGATAGGACACATACGGCCATAATGGGTGTAGTGAACGTCACGAACCTCGAAGGATGCACGGTCTCTTGACAAACCGCCGGGGCCCAAAGCAGATAAACGACGCTTGTGGGTAAGCTCGGATAAGGGGTTTGTCTGGTCCATAAACTGTGACAAGGGAGAAGAACCGAAGAACTCCTTAATAGCTGCCACAACAGGACGGATATTAATTAAGGACTGTGGAGTGATATTGTCGGGGTCTTGTGACTGAAGAGTCATCTTCTCACGAACAACCCTCTCCATACGGGAAATACCGATTCTGAACTGATTCTGCAAAAGTTCGCCAACAGAACGGATACGGCGGTTTCCAAGGTGGTCAATATCATCAATGGTTCCTACATTATGAGGAAGTCCTAAGAAATAGCTGATAGAAGCGAAGATATCGTCAACAACGATGTGCTTAGGAATAAGAACATCTGCACTGTCAATAACAGCGTTGATAATTTCTTCCTTGCTGTCGCAGTTTTCAATGATTTCTTTTAACGCTGCAAAGGAAACCTTCTCATAAATGCCTTCTTTTTCAAGATAAGACAAGTCCTCAGCAGTAAGCTCTACGAAGTCGGAAATGTTAACCATTCCGTTGGAAAGAACCTTAACCTCGCTTACATTACCTTCGAAATCCATAACATTGATGTAAACCTCATTTACACCCTTCTTCTCGATTTCAAGGCTGAGTTCTCTTGAAATATTAGTGTCAGCATCTGCGATAATCTCACCTGTCATAGGGTCTACAACGGGGCGAGACAAAACAGCATCCTTAATACGGGAAGCTACGCTTAACTTTTTATTGTATTTATATCTACCAACGGGAGAAATGTCATAACGGTGAGCATCAAAGAATAACTGCTCTAAATAGTTCTGTGCTCCCTCGATGGTAACAGGCTCACTGGGACGAAGCTTTTTGTAAACCTCAACCAATGCTTCCTCAACACTCTTGGTATCATCAGCCTCTAAGGTTGCAGCAAGACGCTCATCATCGCCGAAAACCTGACGAATTTGGTCGTTGGAAGCTAGACCTAAAGCACGGATAAAGGTGGTTAAAGGAAGTTTGCGGTTTTTATCTATTCTTACATATAAAACATCGTTAACAGAGGTTTCATACTCAAGCCATGCGCCACGGTTAGGTATAATTGTAGAAGAAAACAGTCTTTTACCGGTTTTCTCGTCTACCTTTTCAGCAAAATAAACACCGGGAGAACGAACCAACTGAGAAACAACCGCACGCTCAGCACCGTTGATAACAAAGGTGCCCGATTCGGTCATTAACGGGAAGTCGCCCATTGAAACTTCGCTTTCCTTTATTTCGCCTGTCTCATTATTAACAAGGCGGGCAGTAACTCTCAAGGGGGCAGCATAGGTAGTATCACGAGCTTTACATTCAGCTACATCGTATTTCGGCTTTTCGTCGAAACGGTAGTCGATAAAGCTTAACTGCAAGTTGCCGCTATAGTCGGTAATTGCCGACATATCGCGGAATACTTCCTTAAGACCCTCCTCTACAAACCATTTGTACGAGTCCTTCTGAATTTCAATGAGGTTAGGCATATCAATAACTTCATTGATTTTTGAGAAGGTCATACGGGTATTGTTGCCCATTGTAACAGGCTTTACCATTGAAGTTGACTCCATAGGTATACAATCACTCCTCCGTAGATTTTAAGCAATTTTATAACACTGATATTAAGGTTTTTTGTGCACTTTTTATGTGAATTTGGGGACAAAAACCCATAATAAGTGCATAATACCCTATTATCACTAGTAATTTATAATTATATATTAAGTCAAGCTATAAGTCAAGCGTTTTTTGGAATTTTTTTGTATTTTTTTAATACAAAAAAGGAGCCTAAAAAGGCTCCTTTAAAAATACATATTTAATTAATATGCCTTACCCCAATAAAGCATTTTATCGGTCTTTTTGCCACAGCAAACACAGGTGTCACCGATTTGCTCCTGCTCGAAAGGCATACAGCGTGAAGTTACACCTGCAACCTCCTTCAGTTTGTCCTCGCACTCACGGTCGCCACACCACATAGCACGGATAAATCCGGGCTTATTGTCGGCAATGTCTTTCATTTCTTCAAGACTGTGAGCGTCATAGGTCATTTCGGCTCTGCGTTCTAAGGCTTTGTTGTAAAGACCGTCGTGAACAGCCTTCAAAAGCTCGGGAATTTTGGTCTCAAGCTCGTCAAGATTTACGAAAATCTTTTCACCGTTATCACGGCGAACAACAACACAAGAATTATTTTCAATATCCTTGGGTCCGAGTTCAATTCTAAGGGGCACACCCTTCATTTCATACTCGGCAAATTTCCAACCGGGAGACTGGTCGCTGCCGTCAAGCTTTGCGCGGCAAATATTTTTAAGTCTTGAATAAACCTCGTTAGCCTTTTCCATTACGCCCTCTTTATGAGATGCAATAGGAATAAGAACCGCCTGAATTGGCGCTACTACAGGAGGCAAAACCAAACCGCTGTCATCACCGTGGGTCATAATGAGCGCGCCGATTAAACGGGTGGTAGTTCCCCAAGAGGTTTGGAATGGGTTAACCAAGTTATTGTTTTTATCGGTGTAAGAAATATCGAAAGCCTTAGCAAAACCATCGCCAAAATAGTGAGAAGTTCCGCTTTGCAAAGCCTTACCGTCGTGCATTAAAGCCTCGATGGTATAGGTGGCTTCGGCACCAGCAAAACGCTCTTTTTCAGTCTTTTGACCCTTAACAACAGGCATTGCCAAAACATTTTCGCAAAACTCAGCGTAAACATTTAGCATTAGAATGGTTTCAGCCTGAGCTTCCTCAGCAGTTGCGTGGAGGGTGTGACCCTCTTGCCATAAGAATTCGCGTGAACGAAGGAAAGGACGGGTGGTCTTTTCCCAACGAACAACGTTACACCACTGGTTATAGAGCTTAGGTAAATCTCTGTATGAGTGAACAATATTTTTAAAATGGTCGCAGAAAAGAGTTTCAGATGTGGGGCGAACACACATACGCTCCTCTAATTTTTCCTCTCCGCCGTGGGTTACCCAAGCAACCTCGGGAGCAAAGCCCTCAACGTGGTCTTTCTCTTTCTGCAAAAGGCTTTCGGGAATGAAAAGAGGCATATAAACATTTTCGTGGCCTGTAGCCTTAAAACGATTATCCATTTCTCTTTGAATATTTTCCCAAATCGCATAACCGTATGGGCGGATAATCATGCAACCCTTAACCGAAGCATAATCTACCAACTCTGCTTTAATACAAACATCGGTATACCATTTTGCAAAATCCTCATCCATTGAGGTTATGGATTTAACTAACTTTTCCTTAGCCATTATATAAACACCTTTCATAGGGTAATTATCTAAATAATTATACGGCAAATTTACATTTTTTGCAACTGTTTTTTAAATAAAAAAGCAACCGCGTTAGCGATTGCTTAAAATTCACAGTGTACTCACACCCTGAAAACTGAACAAGTATGTGTAGAGAATCGAAATAGGTTAAGCCCTCGGTCTATTAGTACTGCCTAGCACACATGTCACCATGCTTACACATGCAGCCTATCAACCCGGTAGTCTTCCGGGGACCTTACTAGCTTATGCTATGGGAAATCTTATCTTGAGGTTGGTTTCACGCTTAGATGCTTTCAGCGTTTATCCAATCCGTACTTAGCTGCCCGGCTATGCCCTTGGCAGAACAACCGGTGCACCAGAGGTACGTCCATCCC
>JAGAMO010000022.1 GCA_017624675.1 Clostridia bacterium
ATTTCGAAAAGCCAGGATGACAAGGTTTGATAGTAAGAATAATATGTATCTAAATGTAAGTGGCTTTCATAACGGCTGTCGTGCATGGTTTGGGCAACACGTGCCATATTTTTAACTGCACCGTCAAGCTCACCGTTAATGTCCTTATTTGCATTTAATTCTTTTGAAATATTGGTTAAATCGTCATAGAAGCCTTCAAGCTTTTCCTCAAAATTAGGAATTTGCTTATATAACTCATAATCGCGGTTAGCGTCGGGAGATTCCCCCGTAATCATTACTATATCAAGGTACAAATCGCCGATATCGGCGCAAATTTTATTTAATTGTTCATAAAGGGCGGCAACATCAGCTAAAGTTACGCTAAGTGACAGCTCGTGCTTACCTTTGGTTAAATAGAAAAGATAAGCATCCCCGTTTGCATCGGCAATGTCCTTATACTGCCAAGCGGTTTTATAGCTAAAGCCTATTTGGGTGGCTTCGGCAAATGGGGTTTTACCGTCAATTTTAAGCCAACGGTAAGCATTACCGTTAATAATTGCATTTTGCTTAAAGTTAAAGCCAAGCTTATAAAGGGCATCTTCAGGAACATCTATTTCCCATACAAGCTCCTGAAAAGGTGAACTCCAGTTGGAGCCACCGATATAATTTATAAGTGAATGCGAAGCGCTTTTAGGGCTTATGTCTGCACTGCCGTTATCGGCCTTGGCGGTAAGTGAATAATCATTGCGGTATAAAGGCTTTTCGGCTTCTATTACAATTTGCTTACCGTCATATTTTTTATACTGTGAATATTCATTAAGCAAATCCTTATAGCTTTTTACCTCTTCGGGCTTTGATAACAAAACCTTTGAAAGCTCGAAGCGATCACCTAAGTTTTCAATTGTCACGGTGTGCTTACCTGCGGTTAGGTTAAAGCTGTAGGGTGTAAGTGTAACGCCTGTTTTATCGTAAGCTGTTGAAGTAAAATAACCTTCCTTAACCTTTTGTGCGGCAGCAGTTTGGTCACCGTTTGATAAGGTTCTTTTTTCACCGTCATCCTCGTAAAGTACGGGGGCTGTTAACAATTCAGCACCTGAAAAGGGATATTCCCCATCCACCTTAACGGAATATTCTACCGCCTGTGTATTTTCCTCAATCGGCTTAAACACAATTGATATTTCATATTCACCATCATCAGTTACGGTGATATTCTCAGTCACGGTTTTACCGTTTTCAACTATTACGCCTGTTTCTTGCGGTGTTTTTTCTACCTCTTTGGCTGATACGCTCAGCATAATAGTTAAGATTTGTAAAACCACCAAAATTGCGGCTGTAAATTTAATTCCTCTTCGCAATTGGTTTCACCGTTCCTTTCATAGTTGATAATAAAATTATATCTGTCAAAAATTATTTATTCTATCGGTAAATATTGGTTTATTCTATCCTTTAAAGACTTGTAAATGATGTGCCGTTTAAAACAACATTTTCAACCATAGTGAATATTTTGTTGTTTATAGGTCTTCCCCAAGAAGCGCCGTGTTCCTTATAATTTGGAAGCTCTTCATCAGACACTTTTTCAAAGGTACAGTTACTTAAGGTTATGTTTTTTATTATGTTTTGCTTTCTGCCCTTGAAATAAGGAAATTCCAAGCCACTCGCGTGTATATTGCTAAAATGTATATTTTTGATTGCGTTACACCTCGTTGCCCTACTGTCAGCAATATCTATAGCTATCGGTGTAGCATATATATCATCCATCACAATGTTATTAAATGATAAATTTTCGATTAAAGTATCTTCTCTGCCCCTGTCCACAAGATGAAGCGGCAGGTCTTCGGGACAATTTCCAGGCTCGTATTCGGTATCACCTGCAAAGGGAAGCTTTATTGCAATACCAACGTTAGTATCGGTCATAACAATATTTGAAAAGGCACAATTTTTAATAACACCGTCGTTAAGCCAACCTATCCTAATTCCGCTGGCATAGCTTGTTAAATTGCAGTTTGTAACAACAACCCTTTCGCAAGCCTTGTTTTCAGAAAGCGAAGCATTGTTTGCCCTTACAACCAAACAGTCATCGCCGCAAACGATTGAGCAGTTTGAAACGGTAACATTTCTGCTACTGTTAATATGAATACCATCGTTATTAGGATATTGAACGTCCGCATTTATTTTAAGGCGGTCACAGGTAACAAAGTCACAGTCGTGTATCCAATAGCTCCAGCCCGCAGGCTGATTCACCATTGTAATATCCCTAATATTAACATTCTTACATCCGGTGAAGAAAACCACTCTTGGTGGGGTTGGTGCATCTATTCTTTCATAACGCCAACCGCTTTCATAATTCTCTTTTTCTTTAATAAACGAAAGTCCGTTACAGTCAATTTTACCCATACCTGTTATTGATATGTTTTCACACTCTTCGGCAAAAATAAGGCAAGCATTTCTTCTTCGCGGAAGCATCGAGCTGTCTACATGCTTAACATCGGGTCTTTCGGGATAATCGGAACAGTCTGGCGAGCCTAAAAGCACAGCGCCTTCTTCAATATGCAAATTAACATTACTTTTTAAAATTATGGTACCAATACGGTATACTCCATTTTTAATAATTACCCTTCCGCCACCCGCTGCAGCGCATGCATCTATAGCGGACTGTATAGCTTTCGTATACATTTCCTTACCACTTGATAAATTTATATAATTAATAATATCAAAATCCATAAAACCTACTCCCGCTTATACAGTTCTATTGTACACTATTCACAAACATCAATTCAATGCACTACACACTTTATTTTAATACAATATCGCACTAACACAGATGTTGTTATTGAAATTTAAATTTGCAACTGATATAATACTTTCAAGAGGTGATATAGATGATTGTTGACCTTGATAAACCCGTTAACGTTAAAATGTTTGGTAAAACCACACAGCCCAAAAGCTTTTGGATTGACCAAAAAAATCAACCGCAGGAATCACAGTCGATTTCTTCTAATCTTCTGCTTTATGTCACAAGCGGTTCCTTTAATATGCGTATTGGGGACGATATTTACAGCGTTTCCGAAGGAGATGTGGTTCTTATCCCTGCTAAAATGGTTTATCAGCCCCGTGAAACCGAGGGCTCATCCTACTATTTTGTGCATTTTTCAGCTACAACTCTTGAAAATACGCCCCCTTCCGATATTGAAAAATCTCTGTTAAGATTTCAAGAGGTTACCAGCAGCGGCTATGCATACAACTATTACGGTAATACTTATAGCTCTATTATTAACCTGCCTATCCATATCAAGCAAAACAACTTTAAAGCATATTATCCCCTTCACAATGTTTTTGAACGTGCCACAAAGCTAAATATTTGGCGTAATAACTACGAAAAGCTTCTTCTTGATAATATAATCCGTGAGCTTTTAATTCTTATTTCAACCGAGCTTTCAACATACCAAACACCAAACCATACCCTACAAAAAATACTGCATTACATAAACAAAAATTATACGAAGGACATAACCCTTACTTCTATTGCCGAAACCTTTGGCTTTTCGACATCCTACATTACAAAGCTTTTCCGCAATTTTTTGGGTAAAGGAACTGTGGATTATATTAACGATTTAAGGCTAACCGCCGCTTGCGAATATCTGATTTCATCCAACTTTACAATTGGTGAAATTTCGAATAAAATCGGTTTTACAAATCAATATTACTTTGACCGCCTTTTTAAAAGAAAATACGGTGTCACACCGAAGGAATTTAGAAAAAGCAATAATAGTGATAATTTGTAAAATAAGATTTATTGCACATCTTTAATAAATCAACCAACAATAAAACAAGTGGTATAAGTTATATTAAAAAGACAGCTATTAATGATATGCACCCCCAAAGTTAGACACTTTTGGAGGTGCATATTTTTATGCAAAAAATATAAAAAATAAAGTTTACCTTGATGGCAAACGCGTTCAGTTAATAGATATTTATTATAGCGGCATTGGCATACTCCGAGAACTCACTCCCGAAGAAATGGAAGAAGCATTCCAAAAACATTTGGCAAAACAAAAAGAAAAAACGGCATAGCCAAAGGCTACACTGTATAACAAAATCAATTATTCTGTTTAAATACAAGAGCCTTTTGGGGCACCTTCCTTACGGAGGGTACCCCAAAAGGTGACTGTTTTCGTTTTTGGCAAGTTGCACCGATTTGAGATTAGGCACAAAACAATTCGATAAATTGTAGTTTATGAGACATTAACTGTCCTACACTCTAAAAAACCTTGATAGTACTGGGCTTTTCAGCAACTTTAAACTCAATTGTTATGTATTTGCCCTTATGAGCGAAAATAAGGGAAACTTTTTATATCTAACCGCCAACTACCTTATCGAGCAGTCGTGCGGAAGTACGCTTCGCCTCTCTTGTAGAGTGAGCGTAGACATTCATCGTGG
>JAGAMO010000023.1 GCA_017624675.1 Clostridia bacterium
AACATTAGACCTGTAACCGTTGATGGTTCAGGCAATCGAGTTTTGGGTGATAAAATTGCTACTGCAGTAAGTATTCCCAAAAACGATGCAGAACATCCTACACCTGCTGTTTGGAAAACTGCAACTGTTGATTTATCAATCAAGAATGAATACGACGGTTTGGCAATAACCGTAGAAGCTAGCGCTACTGTTGCTGGTTATCCATATTTTGATAATGTTGTAGTTAGTAAAGTAGTTAAAACCGAGGATGATGAAGAGCCTGTATTTACCGGCACTTATTTTGAAAACACTTATGAGGAAGAAGAACTTGGCAATACTACCGCCAATTACTTATCGGGAACTAATATTTTCCACCTTGGTACGAAAACTGCTGCTGAGCGTGAGGGTAGAGTATTACAGTTTTATCCTATTACAGGTAAAGATAGTATTGCATCCGGTAGAATAACACACGTAAAACTTTATAATCCCAACTCTCCTAAATTTGCTCCTGTAAGACCAAAGGTTGGTACTACTTATAAAATCACCTTTGATTTTAAAGCACAGGTTAAGGATAATGATATTTACTTTAATATCAGAGGCGTTAAAGATGATGAATTGGCCGATATTCTTGCTACAGCAGTAACAGTAAAGAAAGGCGATCCATACTTTACAGGTAAATATGCTTGGGGTTCAGCTGTTACTTTTGTGACTATCAGCGAAGAACTTTCTGCATTAGCAATTTCTATTGAATCCAGTAAGCAATCAAACGTTAATTATTATCCATATCTTGATAATATAGCTGTTTCTGTTGTTCCAGATGGTAACACAACAATTACATGTCATTATGGTAATTCATCTAAACAGGTTACCTTACCTAATACCACACTTTTTGAGGATATTCCCGTAGAATCTGTAAGTGGTAAGAAGTTCGAAGGTTGGTATTTAGATGCTAATCTCACAATTCCCGCTAAAGAGAATATTTACGGTCATACCGAAGTTTGGGCTAAGTGGAGAGACGGTGACGTAATTACTAATACCTATGATGACAATGGTGTATATTACGGCACTGATGAAAATGGATATATAAACAGATATTCCGATGAGGCGCTCACAACTAAGATTGATGGTAGCTTAGCATACTCACACTTTGCAAAAGGTTCGGTTGTTGAGGATGAGAAGAGTGGTACCGCAATGCAGTTGCATGATACCGCAATTATAAGTAACACCAATCCTTCAGTAGTACGTATTTACGATAATACTAAGAGTGATAAGGCATTATATGTACCTCGTCAAAACACAGTTTATAAGATTTCTTTTGATATTAAATCTACCGCAATTCTTGATTATGATACACATGTTGCTGTAAAAGCACATAGCAACATAAGCGGTTCATTTGGTAAAGGTGAATTCTTACAATATCTTTACACTATAAGAGATGGTGTAACCGTAAAGGATTGGACAAAGGTTGAGGGATATATCACTATTCCTGATGCTAAGTACGATTTCTTGGGTATTTCTCTTGCAACAACCAAAAACAGCGGCAATGTTAGTGGCGCTGAGGTTTGGATTGATAATGTTGTTCTCACCGAGGTAATGGATGTTAATTACATAACCATACATCCTGAAAATGGTGAAGACGATATCAATATGCCTTTCGTGGCAGGTGAAAATCTTGTTACGATTCCTCAGGTTAAAAAAGATGGTTATGTTTTTGCCGGTTGGTTTATTGATTCGGCTAAAAAATCAGCCTTTACTTATGATGTAATGCCTAATCATGATATTGAAATCTATGCGAAGTGGATAGAAACCTCTAAAAATGCAATTGATTTCTCTACCGGTTTTGAGACTGATGATTTCAATAGTGGTGTAACACCTTATACCAACACAGGTTCTAATAATAAGTATACCAATAATATGTCTATTCACGCCGCTGTTTTAACAGATGAGAGTGAGGCATATAACGGCGATAAATATCTACATTTTGCACTTGAAACCAATTCAAGTAAGCAAACAATGGATATGGCATCAATCGCTGTTATTAATCCGGATGGCACTAATTTTGAAATTAAATCAGGTGAGCGTTATCGCTTCAAACTTGCTTTACGTTCAGATTATGACTGTTACATTGTTCCTGTTGTAACCGGTCAGGTTCCAACCGGAAAGCTTAACTTTAATAATTCTACCGAAATTTCAAGAATTTATTATCGTGGCTCAATATATCATGCTCCTGATACTTGGGGCGAGATGGAAGTATACTTTACTCCAAGTGTTTCAGGTAAGGTTTCTTTCCTAGTTTACCTTGCAGGTGCAACTTATTTTGACATTGATAATGTAAGTATTGAAGTTATGGATAGTAGTGAAGCTTCATTGGTTGAGTTTTATAATGAAGCGGGTTCACGCACCAGTAAGCAACTTGGCGGTATAGGTAATTGGTTATTCACACCTGTTCCTGCTGCCAAATCCGGATATGTATTCGATGGATGGTACGATAGCCAAGGTAATCAATATACAAAATCAGTATTCCCTGAGGGTGATTTGAAGCTTTACCCACGTTACCGTGAAGCTGAGGATTTATCTAATCCCGAAACCTTTAAGGATGGCACACTTACCATTAACTTTGATGGTAATGACGGTGATGCGCAAGCCTACTATCAAAGTGGTAAAAACAGCTTTATCGACAACAAAGATGCTATTTTAGTAACCGATGACCCTGATGGTGCACATAGTGGTGGAAACTATCTTATGTTCCACAATGCGGGTCAGTGGACAAAATCTTTGTATCGTCGCTTTAGACTTTATGATGAAAACTCGATTGGCAATCGCGTATATCTCGAGCCATACTCCGTTTATAGAGTTGGTTTCTGGCTGAAGGTTGATAAAACCAAATCCGCAGTATTGAGATTAGCTACATTTGATAATACTGATGGTGTTGTAATCGTAAGTGATCAATCTATTGTATCTCTTACTGAAGCAGAAGCTGAAAGTACCTATGGCGAATGGATTTATTATGAGGGTGATATTACCACAGGTGATGCGATTTCTACTCTTGGTATTATGCTAAGCGGTGGTTTTACAACAGCATCTATTGATGATTTTACAGTAAGAAAACTTACTACAAAGACTGTAAGCTTTGAATCAAATGGCGGTTCCGAAGTTAAACCCATTGAAACTCTTGAGGGACAATACATTGTTGCTCCTGAGGAACCCACTAAAGATGGATTTGTTTTCGCTGGTTGGTACAGTGATGCCGAACTTAAGAACGAATTTGACTTTAATGGTTCATTGATTAATGAGGACATTAAGCTTTACGCTAAGTGGACTGCAGTTAAGAAACAAGAGTATAAAGAGGTTACTACATATGTTACCGAAGAAGTGACCGAAAAGAATGAGATAACCGATGCTCATCTTGATGATAAGCTTAATGTTTCTAAAAATGATACCATAGGTAAAAAACCGGCTGCCGTTGAGCCAGAAAGCAATTCTTGGTTACTTATAGTAATTATTATTGCTGGTGTTTTGGCTCTTGCTGCCACAAGTGTAGTAATTATAATTGTGCTTAAAAAGCGCAGAAGAAAATTTAATTAATAGGGGGACCTGAATTACGATGAAAAGAATAATATCGCTCATTTTATGTGCTATTTTAGTTCTTCTTTGCGGCTGTTCTGAGGATGCTCCCGTAAAAACTATTGAGGGAAAAGCGCAATATGTTATTGCGCTTAACCCCTCGGTTATGCTACAGGATGGTACTGTATACAGCTTACGTAATAGTGTTGCTAACGCAATGCAAAAAGACGTAAATAAAAAATCTACCTCGTTGTATGATTCAACAGCATGGCGTTGGATATACAGAGATAGTGCAGATGTGTATGATTGGAATCAGCGTGAAATCCGTGAACTATCCCTTTGGGTAGACGGAGAGGGAAAAACTGCTTCAGGTGCTCCTTATGCTTATAAGTTTACTGATGATGGCATTGGTTCTCTCGGTGTTTACGATTCTTCAAAAATGAAGATTAAAGGTTTAAACAATGCAAAACTCAACAAAAGCGGTGTGCTTTTCTCCTTTACAGGTGAAAAAGAAGAAGCGCTTTGTTATACCGCAAGTGAAGATTGTATGATTGAATTTGTTGACCGTGATGCAGGTAATGTATCTATTGTAGATTCAATCGTTGGATTATCTTCAGCATTTGCTAACGGTTCTAAAGACGGAATAGTTTTAAGAATCTATAAAAACAATCGTATTTATTGGCAGGAAGTTGTATCTGCTAATACAGTAAATGTTGCATTTCCCACATTTACCGCTCTTGAACTTAAAGCAGGCGATAGCGTTATGATATCTGCTCAGGCTACAAAAGATTATAACGGTCTCGCACTTGGTAACTGCGATATTCCACCTGAATATAAAACAGTTAGCATTAAAAAGCCGGTTACAACTACTGTTGCAGTTGAGAATCCTGAGGATAAGATTACATCCATACCACTTGTGAAGGATAGTATGAGTAACTTTACAATTGTTCATTCCAAGGATATTACCGCCGAGGAAGAAGCTCATATTGATAATCTTTGCGCTTATTTGGATGAAAAATTCGAGATATATCCTCAAGTGTTAAGTGATAGTGAAGTGGAAATCGAAGAGGATAGTTATTATCTCTTAATCGGCAAAACAAAATTTGAAGAGTCACAAACTGCTCTTAAAGAGATTGTAAACGGTCGTGCCAACAATGCTGCCGATTACATCATCCGTCAGCAAAATAATAAGATTGTTCTTGCGGCTGATAACTACTATTCTCTTGGCTATGCAATAGAGTTCTTTATAAATAACTATTGTAAGAATAAAAAGTCTGCTATTGAAGTTGGTTTAAATTACGTATCAGCAAACTTTAATGCGGCAAAGGATGTAACACTCGGTGGCATTCCTATTGCTGATTATACTATTGTATATTCCGCATACGCTTCTTATATGGAAGTAAGCGCTGCTGAATACTTGTTTGACAATATTGTACGTCTTACAGGTAGATTGGTTAAGATGGTTGATGACAAAACCGCTAAGACTTCTAATGAAATTTTAGTTGGTAATACTAACCGCACATCGTCTAATTATAGTGTTACTGTATCAACCGAACTTAATGAAAAATATACAATTAATGTAGAAAAAGGAAACACATCTATTTTGAGTGTTAGTAACTCGGCTGTAAACGCAGGTGTTATTGACCTTGTTTCTAAAATTAAAAACGGTTCGGTTGAAGCCGGAACATATACCGGAAGTTATGATGGCAGTTATTCTTTAACAAACGGATATAAACTGGCTTGGTCTGAGGACTTCAGCGGAAATAAGCTCTCTAAAACCTGGAAGTTAAAGGGTGCTGGCGGTTATGAAACCTGCCATGGTGGTACAACCTACAGCCGTATTGAAAACGGTTCTGTTTCTAATGGTACATTTAATGCAAAGGTAGAACTTATCGGTAACGATAGCTATGGTGTTGATATACAGGCTGCAGGTGCGAATTCAATGTACTTTAAATACGGTTATGTTGAAGGTCGTATTAAGATGTCGGAAATTCAAGGATATCTTTCGGGTCTTTGGGTATGTACCTATTCAACCGGTGATACAGGTGAATTCGACATTTATGAAAACTCTGGTTTAACCAATTCATTTAGACCTAATCTCCACTTACACGGTGCCGAACATAAGGTATTACTGCAAAATGAAGAGAATAAACAGTTCGGTACAGCGCCCGTTGTTACTATAGATGAAAACTTTGGTGACAATTACCATAACTTTGGTATGGAATGGACCGACGATTATATTGCTTTTTATATCGATGGTAAGCGTTATTATACCTTTGATTGCACCACTTCGGATGATTATGATATTTTTGACCAGTACTCAACAGTTGTATTTAGCGCATTCTCTGACAGAGGTTATACTAATCTTCCTGTTGACGATGACCATAAGGTTTCTTACAACTATGTTGACTGGATTAGAGTATGGCAAAAGGATGAACCCGGTTACGGAATTAACATTAAATAATTATTATGATTAGTACTAATTACACACAAGAAGCAAAAAAACTTGTAGAACAAATGACCCTTAAGGAAAAGATTGGTCAGCTTTCCCAAACCGTTGGGGGATACCGTTGTTTTGAAAGAGTCGGTGAAGATTTCATCTTCACCGATGACTTCAAGAAATTTGTGGCTGATTATGGTGGTATTGGCGCCATTAGTAATATCCTTAGGGCAGATGGTTTTACCAATCACAATTATGGCACGGGAATAGAACTTCGCCATCGTGTAAAGGTGGCGAATGCCCTGCAAAAGTATGTTATAGAAAATTCGAGACTGCATATTCCAGTACTTATAGAGGTTGAGGCTAATCACGGACTTCAAGCTCTTGATAGCGAAATGTTTCCAACAGGCATAGGTATCGGCGCAACCTTTAATCCCGAACTTTATAGTGAAATAATGCAGTCGGTCGGGAAGGAAATTAGCCTTTCGGGCAATCATATTGGTTTTGTTACTATGCTTGATATGGCACGAGACCCACGTTGGGGCAGGGTAGAGGAGTTTTTTTCTGAAGACCCATATCTCGCAGCCAGTTTTGCTGAAAGTGGTGTTAAAGGTATAAAGGCAGGGGGTGCCCTTGCTTGTTGTAAGCATTATTGCGCAACGGGTGATGGAATGGGTGGTATAAATACCGCTGAGGTGAATATCGGTCAGCGTGAACTCCACGATATTCATTTACCTGCCGTAAAGAGCGCTATAAAAGCAGGTGCCGACTTTATAATGGCAGCATATAACACCATTGACGGTATACCCTGTCATATGAATAAATTCTTACTCCGCAATGTTTTGCGTGATGAGTTGGGTTTTGAGGGAGTTATTCTTTCGGACGGCTTCGGCGTTGGCAGGGCTATAAACCAAATGGGGTATGATAAGGTGACGGGCAGTGCGGCAGTTCTCAAGGCGGGAGTTGACGTAAGCCTTGCTGATGGTGGTTGGTATCTTAACCTTGTTGAAGCCGTTGAAAAAGGACTTGTGGAAGAAAGTCTTGTTGATGAAGCTGTCCTTCGTATCCTTATTAAAAAGTTTGAATTAGGACTTTTTGATAATCCTTATGTTGAGGATGAGGATGCAGTTTGCCGATATATTGAGTCGGGGGAACAAAAAGAACTTTCTTATAAGGCGGCATCCGAGTCGTTGGTGCTTCTTAAAAACGATAGCATACTACCACTTAAAACTAATACAAAGGTGGCTCTTTTTGGTGAGCATGCAGATAATATTTATTATATGCTCGGTGATTATACTGCCTACCAAAGAGAAGACAACCACAAAACAATTCGAATGGCTTTTAATGAAACCTTTGATAGTGTGTCTTATGCAAAAGGCTGGGATTTTGAAGGCAGTGAAGATGACTTTAACAATGCCTTAAACATTGCTGATGGTTCCGATGTTGCAGTGGTAACAGTTGGCGGCAGTTCGGCAAGAGCTATAAATAAAACCATTTTTGATTACAATAACGGCGCTGCTAAAAGTGTTTCGGGTTTCTTGGATTGCGGCGAAGCATGTGATGCTGCTCAATTAAAGTTGCCCGGCAATCAACTTGAGTTTGTAAGAAAACTTAAGGAAATGGGTAATAAAGTTGTGGCAGTGCTTATAGGTGGAAGACCTTATGAACTTACTGAGCTTTCAACCCTTGCAGATGCAATTATTGTGGCTTGGTATCCTGGTTTACAGGGTGCAACGGCTATAACCGATGCAATTGTCGGTCGAGTCAACCCATCGGGTAAACTTGCAGTGTCATTTCCTTATTCCGCTGCAGTTCTTCCTGCATATTACAATAGTTTTTTACCACCACCAACAAACGGCTATGATACAAATGCTTATTGCGATTTTAAGCAAAGGATTTTATATCCTTTTGGATATGGTCTTTCCTATTCAAACTTTGAATACCTCAATATGAATGTATCAGAAATAGAAAAAAACACATTTAAGGTTAATGTAACTTTAAAGAACAACTCAAACATTGGTGGTAGTGAGGTTGTTCAACTTTATATTCACGGAAAAGGCAATTCCGTAAGGCGAAGATATAGAGAACTTAGAGGCTTTAAAAAGGTTTTTTTAGAGCCCAAAGCTCAAAAAACAGTAGAATTTACTTTAGGGTACGAAGAATTAAAGGTTTGGTCGGTAAACGAAAAATTCGAACTGGAAAAAGGTACAGTTGAGTTGTTTGCAGGTTCTAACCCAAATCTTCCCTTAAAGGCAGAAATAAAAATAAAATAACGAAAGGGTGCAAAATATGAAAAAACTATTTTCTTTATTACTGTCTGTAATATTGCTAATTACAGTAGTATTTTGTCCCGCAATAGAAATTCCTGAAGTTTCCGCAGCTCCTTTTAACGTGGAGAACAACAGTGTTATTGAAAATACTTTTGACGAAGGTTGGAGTCCTTTAAATGGAAGTAATACACTTCTTAATGTGATAGAGCCATCAAGTGAAGATGCAGCCGGTTCAAATGGAAATGCTCTTCAATTTAATAAACCAACAACTGTGGCAACACAAGGCAATGATATTCGTCACTACAAGATTTACAACCCCGAAAAGGTTGGTGACGGTTATGTTGCTTACAAACCTTCGGTTGCTACTACTTATAAGTTAACATTTAGATACCGTACAAGAAGTATCAACACTTACAATATACAAATAAACGTAAGAGGCGTTGCAAACGATACTGTTGGCGATGTTTTGTGTAGAGCAGTTACCGTTAAACCAGATTTAGGTTTAAATAAGTATACAAGTTCTGAAACGCCTGAATTGGATTACAAATGGGATACAGCAGTAGCTTATTTTACAACCCCTGAGGCAGCTTTACAGGCCTTAGCTGTTTCTGTTGAATACAGCAGAAGCGATATAGTTAGTACAGGTAGTAGTTTTAACGTTGCTATTGATGACCTAAAACTTGAAATAGCACCTTCAAACTTTGTTTTGGCTAATACCTTTGAAGAAGATGATGTTACTGTTGATACAATAAATTTAGGAGAAGATACAACAGTTTACAAGAATTCTTCTATAGATGTATCTAAGGGTGTATATAATCACACTACAACCAATGCGAGTACTTTAAGAACTAACAGAACATTGGCATTTAGAGCCACAAGAAGTTCATCAAATACTAAAAAGGTTCGTTATGAAATTTATGATTATAGCAAAGGATTAGTTGATAACAAACTTCAAAGCTTTGTGCCTGAGGTTGGCTCTAATTATAGAATAACTTTTGACTATAAAGTGGCAAGGTCTACATCTACTAATATTACATACACTATCAGACCGGTTACCGTTGATGATTCTGGCGATAGAGTTTTGGGAAATGCTATTGCAACTGCGGTAAGTATTCCTCAAAATGATACTAATCATCCCACCCCATCCACATGGAAAACTGCAACTCTAAACGTTCCGATTACTTCTGCTGTTGACGGATTGGCGCTAACTTTAGAGTCGGGAAGTGATGTTGGAACCTATACAACGCTCGATAACATTATCGTTCATAAATACGACTCTGATGTAATTGTGAATGATTATGAAGAAACTCTTCTTGGAAAAAAGACAAATGGAACTGTAAAGGCAACCACAAAAATTACAGGCGCTAATGTGTATCATTTAGACACAAAATCGACCGCTGCACCTAATACCAGTCGTTTCTTACAGTTCAATTCAATCAAGGGTCAAACTGATATAGAAAACGGTAATATTACTTATGTTGAAATTTACAATCCTTATGATACTAATTTTGCAGGATTTAAGCCAACTGCAGGTACGTATTACAAGTTAAGTTTTGATTTTTATGTGAAATCTACGACCGGTACCGCAACTATTGACTTTAATCTTAGAGGAAAAACAGGTACTGCACTTGGTGATATCATAGTTAATGCAGCTAGTATGCCTGCCAAAGTTAGTGAATTCGAGGATTATAAATGGGGATACGCTACAGTCGTATTTAATACTGAAGATACATTGGATTACGAAACTCTTGCATTAACAGTGGAGTCTTCAACAACTAGCTTCACTTACTATCCTGGTGTTGATAACATTAAGCTTGAGAAGATTGAGGACATTAATGCTGAAACAAGTGTTACGGTTTATCATGACAGCGAAATCTACGGCAAGGAAAAAGAAACTAAAACTTGGGCAAATCTTACCGAATTGTCTGAGATTACTTTTGAAGATACCGAATATGCAAAATTTGAAGGCTTGTATTTTGACAGCGCTTACACAATGCCTGCAAAGGGTGTTGTTTTCGGTGAGACCGTTTTATATGCAAAATGGAAAGATGTAAGTACATTTATCAACACATACGATGATAATGGTGGTTTGACTAAAACACAATTAAATGGAAATGGTGTTTTGAACTGTAACATAATTGCTGATGTTGCTCCAAACGAAACCCGTGTAGTTAAGATTAATGGTGTTTTGGGTCAAAATGAAATTGCAAAAGGTAATATTACTCATATAGAAATATACAATCCAAATGACGAGAATTTTGCCGCTGAGGAAAAACTCTCAAGTTATTCTCCTTTTGCTAATTCTGTTTATAAGATCACTTTTGACTATTTTGTAAATTCTTTTAAAGATGCTGATATTTCTTTTGATATCAGAGGTAAAAAAGATGGGACCTTTAGCGATATTTTAGGTACAGCAGTTGTTATACAATCTGGTGATCCTAATTACAGCAGTGCTACATGGAACCAGGCGGAGGTTTATATTTATACCGGAGATGTAGAATACGATGCTTTGGCATTGTGTTTAGAATCAGCCGGAAAATATAAAGCAGGTAATTATTATCCATACATTGACAACATAACTGTTAAGTGTGTTAAAGAATATAGGAGTGGTAAAATCACTAGTATTGCTCCCGCCGAAGATAATAAAAACGGTTTAATGGTTATTAATGATGGAAAATGGTTAGAGGTAGCTGAAAACGATGATGTTAAGGTAAGTTTCAAACTTACTAATCCTAACCAAATTCAAAACAGCCGTGTGGTTGCAAATATTGTTGCTGATGATGGTACTTCAAGTGAAGTGACCTTATTCGAATTCTCAGAAAACAAGGGCGAAAGACTTTACAGCACAACCTTTAAGGCTCCTATTGCCGGTAAGGTAGTTATTTCGGTCTACAAAAATGATAATACAACGTTATA
The DNA here is from genome assembly GCA_017624675.1 of Clostridia bacterium. Lineage (GTDB taxonomy): Bacteria > Bacillota > Clostridia > Oscillospirales > Acutalibacteraceae > UBA737. The sequence continues at coordinate 11,170 of JAGAMO010000023.1, forward strand.
TCAATCGGCAGTTATTTCTGACTTGACCGTTTCAAAATACACTCCTTCTATTTTGAAGGGAGATGCAAATCTTGATGAAAATGTAAATGTTGTAGATTTATTCAGCATCAAGAAAAAGGTTGACAATATAACCTACACAGTTAACGGCGATTATCTTGTGGCTTCCGACTTTAATAAAAATGGAAACTTAGATGATGACGACTGCGTTAATGTTCGTGATGTACTATTTGATAGATTTGAACCCGGCACCATTAATATGGGTATTAATTACGAATTTGCTAATGCTACATCGGGTTCGGCAGAGGGTACTATTAAAATAACCTCTAAAGATGCTATAGACAGTAATGTTGAAATTTATTGGGGCAATAACGATAAACCTCTTGATAACTACTATTATATTGGTTCAACCAAGGTTGTAGCAGGTCAAATGACTGAGTTTGCAATGGATTCTCATCTTGCTATTCCTGATGGCGCAACACAAATCATCGTAAACGACGGTTTAGGAACAATGGCCTTTGATATTACAAAACGTTATGATGAAGCATTTAAGCCCGATAAAATCAGTTTGGTTAAGGATTATACCGCAAACAAAAATGAATCAAATATTAAGATTGCTTATGACGGTAGTTTATTGTTGAACGCTACTCTTAATGGTTGTTCCGAAACTTATGATTTGATTTGCGAATTCAGAAACAAGCTTTCTGATATTTTGGGCACAAATGTTGAATTGGTAGTTAACAGTGGTTTAAACAGCAAGCAAAATTATATAGTTGTAAGTGGTTCAACTGATGTGACAACAGGCAGAGATAATAATGATTACCACGGCGATTTTGCTATTAGTTCAGCTGATAGAAGAATTTCCATCAACGCAGGTAATGATTATGCTTTACAGTTTGCTTTTGATTACTTCCTTGATACCTACTGTGCAAACGGTAATACAGCAATTCCAAATGACATAAATTATGTGTCTTCTGATGAGCTTAAAACTATTACACTTGCAGATGTGGATATCAATAATTACACAATCGTATATCCCAAAAATGCTACTGTTTTAGAGGTTGATGCTGCTAAGTATCTTGCGGCTAATATTCTTAAAGCAACTGGCAAGGAGCCTATGAGCATTGTTAACGATGCTACTGCTGAAGGTGCTTACGAAATCTTAATTGGTCATACAAACCGTACTGATACAGAGTATGTAACAACTGCTGATACCAAAGCTGACAATAGTTACACAATAACTGTAGAAGCAAACAAAACTATTATTACAGGCGGAACTAACTCTGCTGTAAATGCCAGCGTTATTGATTTTGTAAATAGACTTTCGAGTGGTTCATTGGCTATAGGCACATATGAAGGCGAATACGATGGAAGATTCTCCCTTACAAACGGTTTCAAGCTAACTTGGTCAGATGAATTCAATGGTACGGCTTTAAGCACTACTTGGAAACAACTGGATTTAACATACTCGACAGTAGCCGGCGGTAATGTCGAGTGGGATAATAGTAATGCTACAGTTGGAAGCGGTGCATTAAATGCTACTGTTAGTAAAATTGCAGATACAAATAATACTACAGGTATTTCTCTTGATACAGATACTAACAAATTGGTAAAATATGGTTATTTCGAAGCAAGAATTAAATCATTTGATGAATTAGGTTTCATCAATGGTTTCTGGGGAACCACTATTGGTGAGAAAGCAAACTTTATAGATGGTGTATCTGGTACATATTACGGCGAGTTTGATATTCTTGAAATGTATGAAGATTCTAATGTGGTAAAACCAAACTTGCATAACCATGGTACAGAAGGTGCTGCATCCAAGAATTATCTCCAAGGTGATAGTCCGGTAGTAACAATAAGACCTTCAATAACAGTTGAAAATATGGGAAGTCAATACCATAATTTTGCTATGCAATGGACGGATGATTACATCTATTTCTATCTTGATGGTGTTAAGTATTTCTCATTTGATTGCACTACTTCGCCCGAATACGATGTATTCGACATGGCAACAAGAATCAGATTAACATTCAGTGCAGGAAAATATATTACTCCTACAGTAGATTCCGATGAGGCATTTGTTGACTGGGTAAGAGTATGGCAAAAAAATGAAGCAGGATATCTTGTTAAATAATTTGTTTTACAAAATGTCATAAATTGAATTTACCAAGGCGGTGGCTAACTGCCGCCTTGGTGGATTATCCAAATCAATAAGTTTATTTTTGGTTTGGATAATCTTAAATTGGGGAAAATGAGGTTATAAAATGTTAAGCGAAAAATATAAAGGTTTTTTAAACTGGGTAATATATCAAATATATCCCCGTAGTTTTAAGGATACTAACGGTGACGGTATAGGTGACCTTGGCGGTATAATTGAAAAGCTAGATTATTTATGTGAGCTTGGAATAAACGCTATTTGGATATGTCCTTGTTATAAAAGTCCAAATGTAGATAATGGCTATGATATAGCAGATTATTATGATATTATGGACGATTTCGGCACTATGGATGATATGAAAAACCTTATAGGCGAAGCACATTCACGCGGTATTAAGGTTATTATGGATTTGGTGCCTAACCACACCTCTGCCGAGCATAAGTGGTTTAAGGAGTCAAAAAAATCAAAAGATAATCCATACAGTGACTACTACTATTGGTTTGATGAGCCACAAAATGATTGGAAAACCATTTCCGGCGGCAACTCGTGGGAATATTGCGAAGAACGCGGACAATACTATTTCCACCATTATGATGCAACTATGCCTGACCTTAACTGGACAAATCCCAAGGTGCGTGAGGGTATAAACGAAGTTGTAGATTTTTGGAGCGGTCTTGGTGTTGATGGCTTCAGATGTGACGTGATTCATGAAATTTCAAAGGATTTCAAAAATGGCCTTATGTCAATGGGTCCACATATACACGAATACATAAACGGCATTTTCGGTAGACCTGAAACCAAGCATCTTTTCACAGTTGGTGAATGTTGGGTATGGAATGCAGCGTCCTTCTTAAATCTTACAAAGGAGGAACGCAACGAGCTTTCAACCATGTTCCAGTTTGAGCATATTCGTTTTGGTAGAGAAAGTAAATATATTCCCAAACCACAAAGTCTTACTGCACTTCGTGATGTTTTGCTTCAGTGGCAAGCCTTCACATGCGAAAATGATTTACTTTATACACTTTTTACTGATAATCATGACCAAGCACCCTTTATTTCACGTGCTGGTGATGTTTCAAAGTATCGTTACGAAATTGCAACCTGTGTGGCAGCAATGCTTTACACACTAAGGGGAATACCCTTTATATATCAGGGCCAAGAGTTTGGTACAATTTCTCCGAATTACGAAACCATTGATGAATTCAGGGATTACGAGTCATTTAATTTTTATGAGTTTAACAAAGATGAGCTTGGCGCTGACGAAGTGTTAAGACAACTAAATTTCGGCAGCAGAGATAATGCGCGACATCCTATAGCTTGGGATAATAGTGTATATTGCGGCTTTTCGGAAACTGAGCCGTGGATACCGCTTAACAGCCATTATAAAACAGTCAATCTTGAAGCTGACCGTAACAGTGATAAATCTGTATTTAATTTTTATAAGTCACTTATAAAAATACGCAAGCAAAGTAATGCACTCATTTTGGGCTCTGTAAAGGCGTTATCTGTGGAAGAAGATAAATATTCTCTTATTGAGCGTGAATATGAGGGCGAAAAGATAATTGTTTGCTGTAATTTTGAGGAAGAAAATGAAATCCAAATTCCTTACACTAATTTAGAGCTGCTTCTTTCTAATTCTAAGTCAAGAGTAGATGACAATTTAAATTATAAACCATATGAAATAGCAATTTATAAAGTTGTTTAATTTTAAAAGACGGTGACACTATGCTAATTGATAAAAATGTGGAAATTCAAGGTAAAAAACTCTGGGAAGTAGAACCCGGTCCAGTAAAAGAACTCTTGCCACTTTGCCGTAAACTTGCAGCAGAGGGAAGTGTTTTGCTTAAAAACGATGGTGTTTTACCTTTTTCGCAAGGTAAAAAAGTAGCCCTTTTTGGTAGAACTCAGGAAACTTATATCAAAAGTGGTACAGGTTCTGGCGGACTTGTAAGGGTTGTTAAAGCTCCTTGTATCATTGAATCTTTTCGTGAAAATGGCGTTTTTAGCATAGATGAAGAATTGGCCAAGGTTTATGCCGATTGGATTGTAGAAAATCCTTTTGATAATGGTCACGGTTGGGCAACAGAGCCTTGGTCACAAAAAGAAATGCCTTTAAGTGATAAACTTGTAAAATCTGCGGCTGAACGTAATGATGTTGCGGTTATTATAATCGGTAGAACTGCCGGTGAAGATAGGGATAATTCTAATACCGACGGCAGTTATCGTCTATCCCTCGAAGAAGTTGAGATGATAGAAAAGGTTACTGCGAACTTTAGAGAAACTGTTGTAGTTCTTAATGTAGGTAACATAATAGACTTATCATTTATAGATAAATGTAATATTTCTGCTTTGCTTTATGTATGGCAAGGCGGTCAGGAAGGTGCAAATGCTCTTGCTGATATGTTAAGCGGTAAGATCAGCCCTTGCGGAAAGCTCCCTGATACACAAACTAAAAAAGCAGACGATTATCCGTATTTTGATAATTTTGGCGATAAAAACGAAAGTATTTATGAAGAAGATATTTATGTAGGTTACAGGTATTTTGAAACCTTTGCAAAAGATAAGGTGCGATATCCTTTCGGATTCGGTCTTACATACACTCAGTTTGAAACCGACTATACCGCAAAGGAAGAAAACGGTAAAATCACTGTTACTGCATTTGTTAAGAATGTTGGAAACTTTGCTTCTCGTGAAGTAGTTCAGATTTATTACGGTGCGCCTTGCGGAAAGTTAGGAACTCCCGCAAAACAACTTGCCGCATATAAAAAGACAAAAAAATTAAAACCTGATGAAACTCAAGTTTTAGAAATTTCTTTTGATATTAAACAAATGGCTTCATACGATGATAGCGGTATTACAGGCAATGAATTTTGCTATGTTTTAGAGGCAGGAGATTACAAAATTTATTGCGGTACCGATATCAGAAGCAGTGAATGTGTGTTTACATATAACCTGGCAAATACTGTTGTTACACAAAAGTTAGAACAAGTTATGCCGCCTGAAAAGGAATTTGAACGTTTCACAGCAACTTTGGATTCTGATGGTAACAGGGTATTAACTAAAGAAATTGCACCCCTTAGAAAATTTGACCTTGACAAAAGAATTGAGGAGCGCAGACCCGAAGAAATCGCATTTACAGGCGATAAGGGAATTAAACTTATTGATGTTGCCGAAGGAAAAAATACTATGAAGGAATTTATTGCTCAAATGAGTGATAATGATTTGGCGGCTATTGTTAACGGCGAGGGTATGAACAGCCCCAAAGTAACGGTTGGCACTGGCGGTGCTTTTGGAGGAGTTACCGATTCTTTGCTTGATTTGGGAATTCCCGTTTGTTGCGTTACTGACGGTCCTTCAGGTATAAGAATAGGCGGCGATTTAAAGAGTACATCACTCCCTAACGGATATGTATTTGCATCTTCCTTTGACGATGAACTTGCAGAGCAGATTTTTGAATTAGAGGGAATTGAACTTTTTGCATACAACGTTGATGCTCTTTTAGGCCCTGGTATGAATATACATCGTCATCCCTTGTGCGGTAGAAATTTTGAATATTTTTCAGAGGACCCGCTACTTTCAGGCAAAATTGCAGCAGCTCAAAGCCGCGGTATTGCCAAATCGGGTTGTACAACAACAATTAAACATTTTAGCTGTAACAATCAGGAATTTGCAAGAACCTCAGTAAACGCTGTAGTATCTGAAAGAGCACTTAGAGAAATATATCTTAAGGGCTATGAAATTGCAGTTAAAGAAGGTAATGCTACTGCTATTATGACCTCCTATAACCCAATAAACGGTTACTGGAGTGCCTCTAACTACGACCTTACAACAACGGTGCTTAGAAACGAATGGGGATATAAAGGCTTTGTTATGACTGACTGGTGGGCATTGTGTAACTGCAAGGATAAAGCCGGAAGTAAGGAAAATTTAAAGGCTATGGTACGAGCCCATAATGACATTTATATGGTTTGGGGCTCAGTTGAAGAAAAGCCACATAATCTATTTACCGGTATTGAAGAAGGATATGTTACAAGAGGCGACCTTCAGTACTGTGCTGAAAATTTACTTAATTATATTCTTAAATCACCAACCTTCAAAAAATTTGTTCTTGGCGGTTGTGAAAAGCCTGAGTTTGCAGGTGTGGACGAATCAAAACTGGAAACTGTATCAGTTGTAGAAAACATAGTATCGGGTGAGTGTTATGAATTGGATTTTGACCCCGAGAAGAAGTGTATTTTCGTTTTTGAAACCGAGTGCGCTGCTGATTCACTCGCTCAGTATTCAGTTACTATGAGGGTAGGGGGATATCACATTATTTCGCTATCAGTTAGTGGTAATGATACAGGTAAAATCATTCGTCAGTATAAATTAAGCGGAAGAACCCATTCATTTAGTTTTGAGTTTTCCGAGAATATTAAGTTGAAAAAATTTTTCATTAAACAGTAAGACTAATAGGAGTTATTTATGGAATATAATCGTTTCAAATGGCAAACAAACGGTAAGGCAATTGACGAAAATATTGTTGTTTCAAAAAATGCCAGGTTTACCATTTTAACTGATAGACTTATAAGAATTGAATATGATTTATCGGGCGAGTTTACCGATAAGGCATCTCAGTTTGCTTTTAACCGCAATTTTCCTAAGACAGAGTTTTCTGTTTTTGAGGATGAGTGTTTAACTATTGAAACTGAGTATTTAAAATTTAAGTATGTTCCCGATAGTATTTTTAGCGAAGAAACTGTTTCTATTGAGCTAAAAAAATACGGCAACCAATGGAAGTGGGGAACAACACCCGAGCAACTCAAAGGTACCGCTTGTACTTTAGACAAAGTTAATGGCGCTACTGAACTTGAAGACGGTGTTTGTTCAAGAAACGGATATACCATTGTGGATGATAGTAAAAGTTATCTCTTATCGGAAAACGGTTGGTTTGAGAAAAGAAAAACTGATGTAATCGATGTTTACTTTTTTGGATATGGCCATGATTATCTTAGTTGTATTAAAGATTTTTACCGTTTGACAGGTAAACCGCCTATGCTTCCGGATTATGCTTTTGGCAACTGGTGGAGTAGATTTTATAGCTACACACAAGAGGAATATTTAAATTTAATGGATAGATTTAAAGATGAAAATATTCCTTTTTCAGTAGCAGTTATTGATATGGATTGGCACACTGTTGAAACTCCTAAAGAATGTCTTATGGATGACCCGCGTTGTTGGAACGGTTGGACAGGGTATTCTTGGAATAAAAAGCTATTTCCTGATTATAAGGCGTTTTTAGCCGATTTAAGAAAAAAAGGGCTTAAAACATCCCTTAATCTGCATCCTTCAAACGGAATTGGTTACCATGAGGATATGTATGAAGAAATGGCAAAAGCCTGCGGAATTGACCCTGAAAGCCGTAAACTAATTAAATTAGATGTACTTAATCCTGATTTTATGGAAAAGTATTTTGATATTATTCATCATCCTTACGAAGCAGATGGTGTGGATTTTTGGTGGATGGATTGGCAACAGGGTAATGACTATTGGTGGGTGCACGATGAAGAACATCCTGAATCTGATTTAGAGGGAATAACACCTCTCTGGATGTTAAATCATCTACATATCCTTGATATAATGCGTAACGGTAAACGACCAATGTTCTTTTCTCGTTATGCAGGGTTAGGTTCACATAGATATCCGGTTGGTTTTTCGGGCGACACAGTAACTACTTGGGAGTCTTTGGACTTTCAACCCTACTTTACAGCTAATGCTTCTAATGCGGGTTATGGCTGGTGGAGCCACGATATTGGCGGACATATGCTAGGATATCGTGATGACGAATTACAAATCAGATGGCTTCAGTTAGGTGTTTTATCGCCTATAAACCGTCTACACTCAACCAAAGATATTTTCGCAGGAAAAGAGCCTTGGAATTTAAGAGAAGATTTATGCGAAATATATAAAGAGTGGCTTAGATTTAGACATAAACTCTTCCCGTATTTATACACAATGAATTACTGTAATTATAACGATTTGAGACCGTTAATATTACCTATGTATTATTATTATCCTGAATGTGATAGTGCATATAACGTTAAAAATCAGTATTTCTTTGGAAGTGAATTTTTTGTTGCGCCAATAACATCACCTAATAATAAAAACTCAGAACTTGGCAGTGTTGATGTTTGGTTCCCCGAAGGTTTATGGTTTGATTTCTTTAGCGGACTTTGCTATAAGGGTAATCAGACCTTAAAGGTGCATAGAAATCTTGAAGAATATCCTATATTTGCTAAAGCTGGAGCAATAATTCCTATGGCAAGTGATGTGGTGGATAATCAGCTTGGCAATAAAAAGGATATGACAATTTATGTTTTTGCGGGTGCCAATAACACCTTTAATCTTTACGAAGATAAGGGTGATGGAAACGCTTTTGAAAAGGGCGAATGCGTTATAACCGAATTTGACCTTAAATGGGGTGATAGGGCAGTATTTACTGTAAAACCTGCACAAGGTGATACTGCAATAATTCCAGCCTTTAGAAACTGGGATATTAAACTTCGCGGATTTGCCAAAGACATTGAAGTTAAGGTTATACTGAACGGCAAAGAAATACCTTACAAAACAGCTTACGATTTAAAATCCAATACAACTTCCGTGATTATAGAAAATATGTCTGTAAATAGTGAAATTACAATTGAAGTTGTTGGGGAAAAACTTATAACCAATAATGAAGGTGTGGTTGATAGAACATACGATATGCTTCTTCATACTCAAATGGATTATGTTACTAAGTCAGCGTTGTGGTATGCTTTCAAAGGAAAGAGTCCACTTCTTTATAAAGCTTGTCCACAAAAGGAAAATAATGAAATTTTAAGTGCTGTTGAGGAAATGAGGAGTCTTTATGATTAAATTAGGTCAAATAGGTATAGGTCATAATCACGGCGAGGCAAAAATGTTAACGGCAAGAAAATTTTCCGAGCTTTTTGAGGTTGTGGGCTATGCTGAAGAAAGTGAAGAATGGATAAGCAAACGTGGGAATTTACCGTGTTATGAAGGTTTAAAACGATATTCGGTGGATGAGTTAATTGACAAATGTGATGCTTTGCTCATAGAAACCGATGTTTGGAATTTGACCGAAATTGCGCAAAAATGTATTGATGCAGGCAAACACGTACATATAGATAAGCCCGGTAGCGGAACTTTGGAAGAATTTGGAAAAATGCTTGATTCTGCAAAGAAGAAAAATCTTATCGTTCAGCTTGCATATATGTATCGTTATAACCCTGCGGTACAAAAAACCTTCGAACTTATAAAAGACGGTAAGCTTGGCGAAATTTATTCTATCAACGCTGAAATGAGCACCTTCCACTCACCAAACTATAGGAAATGGCTTACCAATTTCGGTGGCGGAATAATGTATATTCTGGGCTGTCACCTTATTGACCTTATTGTTTATATAATGGGCAAGCCGGATAAAATCCATAGTTTTTTAAAACATACAAAACTTGATGATATTGACACCAATGACAACAATTTAGTTGTTATGGAATATGAGAAAGCATTGGCACGTGTTTTTGTTTCATCGGTTGAAGTTAATGGTTACGGAAGAAGGCAGTTAGTGGTATCGGGAAGTAAAGGTACGATAAATATTTGCCCTATAGAACAACCGCTTAAAATGACCTATTCCGATACTCAAATAGCTAACACGGCTTTTCAGGACCGTAAAGTTATATTGCCGATTGAGGATAATACGGCAACCGGTAGATATGATGAGATGCTAAAGGATTTTTATAACTATATTATGGGACGAAAAGAAAATCCTTTTACTTATGAGCACGAATATAATGTTCAAGCTGTTTTGGACGAGGTTGTAGGCGGAGTAGAATTCTATGGCAAGGATATTGGTTAAAAACGGTCGTGTTTGGGATGGCGAAAAGTTTTTCTTTTCAGATGTTTTAACAAATGATAAGCTGATTGAAAAAATTGAGCCTAATATCACCGATAATGCGGATTATATTTATGATGCTAAAGGTAAGATTGTTTCGGCAGGACTCGTGGATATCCACGTGCACCTAAAAGGTTTAGCGTCTCCTTCGTTTGGCGTTGGCGCTGAAATATCAAGCTTTCCGTTTGGCGTAACTGCGGTTAACGATGCGGGAAGTACATATGGTGACCGTGAATTACTTGATTATATATCGGTTAAAAATACGGTTTTTGTTTGTGCAAGTATAAGACAAAACCACGCAAATTTCGATGCTGCCGAAAAAGGTCTGGTAAAATACGGAGATAAAGCAATCGGTATAAAGGTTTATTTTGACAAAAGTGAATATGTGCGTGATATAACACCGATTAAAGAAATTTGCGCTTATGCAAGGCAAAAGAATTTAAAAGTTATGGTGCATTGTACGTTATCGCCCACACCAATGGTTGATATTGTTAATGCCTTATCTAAAGGCGATATTTTAACCCATGTTTTTCACGGCGGAGATAATTCTTGCCTTGATAACGACTTTGAAGCGCTAAAAGTTGCAAAGGAAAAGGGCGTAATTTTGGATTTGGGGTTAGCGGGTAACGTGCATACCGACTTTTTGAATTTTGAAAAATCGGTAAAAGCGGGATTTTTGCCCGATGTCATCAGCACTGATATAACCTGCCTTAGCGCATTCAAGCGTGGTGGCAAGTACGGTATGACAATGTGTATGAGCATTGCAAAGCGGGTTGGAATGACTGAAGAAGAAATATTTAAAAGGGTAACCTCGTTACCGGCTAAAGCATTAGATAAAGGTTCTGAATGGGGTTATTTAAAGATTGGCAGAATGGCTGATTTGGCTGTCTTTGATTATACCAACGAGCCATTCGATTTAACCGATAAAGCAGGAAACCAAGTTAAAAATAACTTGGGATATAAATGTATATTAACCGTTTTAGACGGTCAAATAGTATATATAAATTAAAGGAGAAATTGTTATGAGTAAAGTTGCGTTGATTACAGGTGCTGGTGGATATATTGGCGGTGAAACTGCAGTTACACTTGCAAAACAGGGGATAAAGGTTGCAGTATGTGATATAAACCCAGAGTCTGTCCAAAAAACAATCAAAAGAATCGAAGAAATTGGCGGCGAGGCTAAAGGTTATGTTTTTGATATAACCGATTCCAAAGATGTTGATAATACTGTTGACAAAATTGTAAAGGATTTTGGTCGACTTGATATTATGGTTCATATTGCGGGCGGAAGTGCCAGAATTGCGGGACCAAATGCTAAATATGTACCTCTTGTTCAACAAGAAGATTATGTAATAGACCAAGTTTTGAAGGTGAATTTATACGGTGCATTGTGGGTAAGCCGTGCTGCTGCCAGAGTTATGATTGAGCAAGGTGAAGGCGGTAAAATTATAAACTTCTCTTCAGCCGTAGCATTTAACGGTCTTGTTGGCTCGGTTGACTATGCGGCTTCTAAGGGTGGTGTTATATCGCTTACTAAGGCATTGGCAAAAGAACTTGGACCTTATAAAATTAATGTAAACAGTGTAGCCCCTGGAATTGTTATGCGTGCCGATGAAACCGGTGGAGATGAAAGAGCATTCAATACTAATTATCTCGGTATAAAATGCTTGCCTGAAGACCTTGCAAATATGGTTGAATTTTTGGTTTCGGATAAAGCAAAATTTATCACAGGTCAAACCTATGTGGTAGATGGCGGTCGTGGCTTAGGAATGAAAGGAAGCAAATAATTATGAAGGCAATGTTAGTTGATGAAAACAAAAACCTTGTTTGGTCGGATGTTGCTGACCCCGTAATTAAAGCGGATGAGGTTTTAGTTAAAATTCACGCAGCTGCTCTTAACAGAGCTGATTTGTTACAAAGACAAGGTAAATACCCTTCTCCTGCCGGCTGTCCTGAATGGATGGGTCTTGAAATTGCAGGTGAGGTTGTAGAAGTAGGTGCTGAGGTTGCAAATTGGAAAATAGGGGACAAGGTTTGCGCATTACTTGGCGGCGGTGGTTACGCTGAATATGTTGCTGTTAAATACGATATGTTAATGCCTGTACCAAAGGGTCTTACTATGGAAGAGGCATCTGCATTACCTGAAGCTTATGCAACTTCTTATCTTAACTTGTTTATTGAAGGTCATTTGCAAGAGGGACAAACTGCATTTATCCCTGCGGGTGCAAGTGGCTTGGCAAGTGTTGCAATTCCTATGGCAAAGGCTTTCGGTGCAAAGGTTATAACTTCTGTTTTATCTGATGAAATTGCTGAAAAAATCAAACCGCTTGGTGCAGATTTGATAATTAATTCAAGCACACAATCGGTTGAAGATGTTCTTAAAGCCGAAGAAGAAAACGGCACACCAGTAAGTGTTTCTATGGACTGCCTTTGCGGCGAAACTCTGGGCAAAAGCTTGCCCTATATGGCAAGAGGCGGTTATTGGATTGTAATCTCTACCTTAGCTGGTATTGAAACAACAGTACAGCTTCGTCCTTTACTTACAAAAGGTTTGCATCTTGTAGGCTCTATGCTAAGAAATCGCACGCCTCAGTTTAAGGCATATATCTTAAGCGAACTTGTAAATAAAGTATGGCCTAAAATCGAATGTGGCGCAATTAAGCCCTCTATCTATAAGGTTTTACCTATGGCAGATGCAGAAGAAGCACACGCTATATTAGAGCGTGGCGAAAATGTAGGTAAGGTAGTACTGAAGGTTATATAATGAAAAAGAGTTTAAAAACAATTTTGCTATCGTTGCTTGTAATGGCGCTTTGGGGCTCACTTTTCCCAATGGTAAAGCTCGGTTACAGTGCTTTTGATATTAGTGCAAAGTCTATACCTGATATTTTAATGTTCGCAAGCTATCGTTTTATTATAAGCGGACTTGTTGTATCGGCGTTTTGCCTTTTTAGAAAAGAAAAAATTGCCACACCCAAATCTAAAAGTATTTTGAATATTGTAATTATGGGATTTTTCTCAATTGTATTGCATTATGCTTTTACATATATCGGTCTTAGCACAACCGACAGTTCGAAAACAGCTTTAATTAAGCAATTGGGTGTACTTATTTACGTTTGCTTTGCCTTTTTATTCTTTAAAAACGAAAAATTCAGCATACTTAAAATTCTCGGTGCACTTGCTGGTTTTGGCGGAATAATTGCAATAAATTATAACCCAAGTGGTTTAAGTTTTGCGGTTGGCGATATTTTGATAATCGGTGCATCTATTTGTACTGTTGTTGCGAATGTTATAAGCAAGAAATCGGTGCAGGGAAGTTCTCCTTATTGGATTACGGGTATATCACAGTTATTTGGCGGTATAGTACTGTTTATTGCAGCTGTTATTATGGGTGCTGACTTCTTAAACTTTAACCTATCCGCAGCATTAATTTTCACTTATATTTGTATTGCTTCTATTTGCTCGTATACCCTTTGGTATTACGTGCTTAAAGGCAACAGCCTTTCAAAAATGTTTATCATTAAGTTTGCCGAGCCACTTTTTGCCTGTCTCTTTGGTGCAATTATTTTAGGCGAAAACATTTTAAAATGGCAGTATCTTATTGCATTTTTGCTCATTTCGTTTGGTATTGTTTTAGGCAATAAAAGCGATAAAATTAAAGTTAGTAAGAATGGTTAGAGAGGAAGTATAGTATGTTTGATTACAAAGTAAAAATCGGTCTTGTGCCTATGCGACGCAATACTACTGATCGACCGAGGGGTGCTAGTTGGAACTGGCATTCTCCCCAAGAGCGCGAAAAAGAGATTGTTTCATACATAAAAAACAATTTCACAGATGATAACGTAGAGTTTGTTGATACCAAGGGATTAGGTATCGGAAACCTCATTTTTGACAACGCATCTGCTAAACAAGCTATAGAGCGTATGAAAAATGAAAACGTTGATGCAGTTGTTATTATTAACTGTAATTTTGGTAATGAAGAAGCGGCAGGAGATATTGCATTGGCTTTGGGTAAGCCTGTATTATTATGGGCTCCGCTTGATGAAGAATACAGTGAAGACGGTACAAGAACTACCGATTCACAGTGTGGTATATTTGGTGTGTCACGCCAACTTCAACGCCTACGAATTCCTTTCTCTAATATCCCTAGTTGCAAAGTTGATTCTGAAGATTTTACTCTTGGATTTGAAAAATTTATTCGTGTGGCTTGTATGGTTAAAAACTTCAAGGGTATGCGAATTGGCCAGGTGGGTACCCGTCCTGCACCATTTTATTCAGTTATTTATAATGAAAGCGAACTTTTGGAAAAATTCGGCATTAGGGTTGTAACAGTGAATTTTGCTATGGTAGAGCAAAGAATGAAACAAACAGCCGAAAACTGCAAGGAAGAGATTGCAAAGTTTGTTGAGTATTTTAATTCAAACTATACCATGGATGAACAAACTCCGGCCTATGTTGAAGGAATGGCAACTATGGCGGTAATGTATAAAAATTTATTTGAAGAGTTTGATTTAGATATTATGGCAGCCGAATGTTGGACAGCAACACCTATAATGTTTAACGGCTTGGCTCCTTGTGCTGTATTTGGCACATTAAATGATTTAGGATATATGATTGCTTGTGAAAGCGATATACACGCCGCAATGACAATGGCATTGTTAAAATCCGCAACTTTAGGTGAAGGAAAACCACTTTTTGGTGAGTTTACTGTAAGACATCCCGAGAAAAAGAACGCCGAACTTTTGTGGCATTGCGGTCAATTCCCACTTTCACAAAAGGCGGACGATTGCGAAGCTTGCTTGGTAAATCAACGTGAGTGGTTTAGAGCTAAGGATGGCACATATACTCTTGCACGTATTGATCAAGAAAGCGGTAATTATATGTTATTGCCCGTTATGTGCAATACAACCGAGGGACCAAAAACCAGTGGTACTTATATTTGGGCTGAATTTGACGATTTACAAAAAGTTGAAAATCGTGTAATGCAAGGACCTTACATTCATCATTTCATAGAAATTGAAGGAAATTATATGAATGAATTGGAAGAGTTTTGCAAGTATATCCCAGGTTTGAATTTAGATGTAACAATAAAATAATTTTAAGGAGAAAAAAATTATGCAGTATCAAATGAATGAATTTTTATTCTCAATGATTCTCTCAGAGCTTGAAGATGCAGTAGGTAAAGAAAACTGCTCTACAAGAACCATTGACAAGGCAACACACAGCGTTGACTATTATTGGCTGTCAAGAATGTGGGCAGACAGAGGCGAGCGTATGCCTGAAGCAGATATTATTGTTTGCCCTAAGGATGCTCAAGAGGTTTCTAAGGTATTAAAAATCGCTAATTATTATAAAATCCCCGTAACCACATGGGGCGCAGGCGGCGGTTCACAGGGCGGTGCACTTCCTGTATGCGGTGGTATCTTGCTTGATACCAAAAGAATGAATCAAATTTATGAAGTAAATACTGAGGCTATGTACATAGAATGCGGTACAGGTGCTATCTATAAGCATATTGAGTGGGCTGCAAATGAGGTTGGAAAGGCTACAATGCACTATCCTTCTTCGCTTACTTGCTCAACTGTAGGTGGTTTCTTGGCTCACCGTGGTATTGGTGTATGCTCAAATAAATACGGTAAAATTGATGATATGGTATTGCAAATGGAGGTTGTACTTCCTAACGGTGATATTATTTACACATCTCCTACACCTAAACACGCAGTAGGTCCCGACCTTAACCAAATTTTCATTGGCTCAGAGGGTACACTTGGTGTTATAACAAAGGCTCAAATTCGTATTTATGACCAACCCGAAGAAAGAAGATTCAGAGCTTTCTTATTCCAAAATATGGATATGGCATTTAAGGCTTCTAAAGAGTTATTACAAAAATTCAAGCCTTCGGTTATGCGTCTTTATGATGAGGCTGAAACAGCATCACTCATTAAAAAGGTTGTAGGTGTTGAGCGTAAGGGTGCCTTTATGAATATCGCTTATGAAGGCGTAACTAAAATGGTTGATGTTGAGGAAGAAATTCTTCTTGAAACCTTTGCAAAATATGGAGCCGAAGATTTAGGCTCTGAGTACGGCGAAAAATGGTGGAAGGAAAAGATTACCTTCTTTTATCCCGGACATGCTTTGGATTTGCCTAAGCTTTACGGTACAATGGATACAATCGCTCCTTACGGTAAGATTGAGAAAATATATTATGCAATGAAGGAAGCAATCGAAACCAAATATCCTTTTGCTAAGTTCATTGCCCACTTCTCACACTGGTATGAGTGGGGCGCTATGATGTATGACCGCTTTATTATTGAGGAAGAATTTGTTCCGAAGGACCCTGTAGAAGCATTAAAACTTCATCAAGAAATTTGGACTACAGGTATTCGTGCGGCACTTGAAAACGGCGGTGTGGTAAACGACCACCATGGCGTTGGTATTAAGCTCGGCAGATATGTTCGTGAACAGTATGGTCCCGCAATGCAAGTGCTTGAAGGTATTAAAGCGAATCTCGACCCCAACGGTATTATGAATCCGTTCAAGTTGGGACTTTAATAGGGAGGAAAAATACTATGATTATGTCAGAAAAATGCAAACAACATGTTGATTCCTGCCGTTTTTGTTGGATGTGTCATCATATCTGCCCTATAGGTAATGCGACAGGTCAGGAAAGAAATACTGCACGTGCCCGTGCGCTCGGTATATCTCTTGTAAACCGTGAGGCTATCGACCTTAATGAAATTATGGATAATATTTACGAATGTTCTACTTGCGGCGCTTGTGTACACGATTGCACTACCGGTTGGGATCCTGTAATGTTCACAAAGGAAACCAGACTTCAAGCTGCACTTGATGGTAAACTTCCTGAGTATATCAATACTTTAGTTGCTAACTGCTTAGAAACAGGCAACGCTTATGGTAAGTCTGTTACTTGCGACTGCTTGACCGATGCTATAAAGGCACACGCTGACAAGAAAGATACACTTCTTTTCTTAGGTGTAGATGCTAAGTATATGGCATGCGAGCAAGCAAATAAAGCCATAAAGGTTCTTGACAAAGCAGGTGTAGATTTCACAGTTCTTGAAAACGAACCCGCAAGTGGTGTTCAACTAGATTTCCTTATTGGTGCTGCTAATGAAACAAAGGCTCAAATGGAAGCTTGTGCCAAGGCATTAGGTGAGTTCAAAACTGTTGTTGTATATGACCCCAACGATGCTAAGGCAATTAAGCAACTTTACAAAGAGTATGGCATAGAAGTTAACGCTAATGTTGTTACATACACTTCTTTTGTTGCAGGTCTCTTAAAGGACGGCAAATTAGAGGCTAAGAACACAGGCAAGGCTGTTGTATTCCAAGACCCATATCAATTGTCTCGTGATTTAGAAGAAACCGAAGAAGCTCGTGAAATTGTTATGTCTTACGCAGTTCTTGGCGAAATGCTTCTTAATCGTGCAGAAACAGTTTGGGCAGGTAATATTCTTATGGCTCAATATATGCCCGAAGTTATAAAACTTGTAGCTAAAAGAAGAATTTTCAATGCTACAAGCATTGGTGCAAATGCAATTGTTACTGCTTCTGTTAGTGAGTATGTATCACTTAAGGCAGTGGCTGAAGACGTAGAAATAATATCATTAGAAGATTTGATTTTAGGTGAATAATTATGTTAGTAAATTTAAAGCAAATTATTGGTATGGCTGAAGAGGGCGGATATTGCATCCCTGCTTTTAATGTATATAATGTTGAAACTGTTATGGGTATCATTAAAGCCGCTGAAGAAGCTAAGGCTCCCGTTATTATTCAGGTTTATCCTCGTCTTATAAATGAAGAGGTTGGTTATTATTTAGCGCCAGTTGTTTTGGCGGCTGCAAAAAAAGCAAGTGTTCCTGTTTGTTTCCATCTTGACCATGGCGCAAATGAACTTGAAATTCAAAAGATTTTGTATTGGGGCGCAACAGGTATTATGTACGATGGTTCTGTTCATTCTTATGAAGAGAACGTCGCTAATACAAAACATATAGTTGATATTTGTAACGCTATTGATATTGGTGTTGAGGGCGAACTCGGTCATGTTGGCAGTGTTAATGACGATGCTATGGAAGAATATACTGACCCTGCAGAAGCTGCTGATTTTGTAAAGAAAACAGGTGTATGCTGTCTTGCAGTTCTTATTGGTAATGCACACGGTCATTATAAGAAAACTCCTTGTCTTGATATTGACAGAGTAAAAGCTATCAGAGAAGCAACTGGCGGTTTACCGCTCGTTCTTCACGGTGGTTCGGGTATTCCTGATGACCAGGTTAAAGCTGCAATTAAAGCAGGTATTCGCAAAATGAATATCGGTACTGATGTATGTTGTTCATTTGCAGAGGGTACTCTTGAAACACTTAATGATCCCAACAGAAGTCTTGCGATTGACTTATTTATGAAGAAGCCTATTGACACAGTTAAAGCATTGGCACTTGAGAAAATTAAGTTAGTTGGTGCTGACGGAAAGGCATAATTATGGCTAAGATAGTAGGAATTGGTGCAAATGTTTTTGACACCCTTTACAATATCCCTACATACCCAACCGAAGATACTAAAATGAGAGCAACCGCCAGTAAAACTGCTGGCGGTGGCCCTGTTGCAACAGGGCTTGTTGCGGCACAAAAGTTGGGGGAGGAAACAGCTTATATTGGTGTTTTATCCGATGATAACGGCGGTAAGTTTTTAAAAGGGGATTTTGAAAAATACGGTGTAGATACCGACTTTATTGAAGTGAAATCGGGTTACCGTTCTTTTGCATCAATTTTATGGCTTTGCGCAGATACTGCGACACGCACTTGTGTTTTTGACAAGGGCGATATTCCACCTTTGGTGTTAAATAAAATTCAAAAACAGGCTGTTCGTGATGCCGAAATACTTATGGTTGACGGTAACGAAATGGACGCTGCTGTTGAGGGCGCAAAGATAGCAAAGGATAGCGGTACAAAGGTGCTTTATGACTGTGGCGGTCTTTATGACGGTGTGGAAAAACTTTTGGCGCTTACCGATATTATGATTCCGTCCGAAGAGTTTTCTTTAGGACATACCGGTTGTAAAACCGCAGAAGAAGCCGCTCGTAAGCTTTATGAGACTTATAGTCCTGAGGTTGTTGTAATTACTCAGGGCAAAAAAGGCGGAATAATCTATGACGGTAAGGAAATTATTTCTTACCCCATTTATCCCGCAAAGGTTGTTGATTCTAACGGCTCGGGCGATGTGTTCCATGGTGCGTTTGCGGCGGCGGTTTCAAAGGGATATGACTATCTTAAATGCTGTCATTTTTCAAGCGCTGTATCGGCTCTTAAATGTACCGGCGTTGGCGCTCGTGAGAGTGTGCCTGATTTTGAAACAACTAAGAAATACTTAAAGGAGAATGGCTATGAGTTATAATTATAAAAAAGCCTATGTTCCGTCAAATGGATATGCACCGATTTGTAAAACTGGTGAATGTAGTCTTAAAAAATTAGAGTTTGGTATAATTGAATTAGATGCAGGACAAACTTTGCCTTTTTATACCGAAGATAAAGAATTTGCGTTTATTATGCTTGAAGGTCATTGTAATGTTAAAGTAAATGATGAGGTTTTTGAGAATGTTGGTAACAGAGCTAACGTTTTTGAAAATCGCAAGGCTGAAAGTTTTTATATGCCCCGCGAACAAGAACTCACTATTGAGGCTATTGACCATATCAAGATTGCAGTTTGCGGCACTCCTGTTGCGGAGAAAACTGAGCCTCAGGTACTCCGTGAGGACCACGTAGTATTAAAACTTTTGGGAGAGCCACCCTTCGAAAGAGAGACAAGCTTTATTATAGATGGTAACTCTAATGCAAAAATTCTTACTATCGGTGAGTCTTATTGCACAGAGGGTAACTGGGCAGGATTCCCACCCCATAAACACGACGAGGACAATATGCCTACAGAGTGTATTGCTGAAGAAATTTACTACTTCCTTTTTGACCCCAAACAAGGCTTTGCCGTTCAGTGCCTTTATACTGCCGACGGCGAGATAGATGAAGCATATAGAGTTAAGAATGATGAACTCGTTGAGTTTCCAAGAGGTTATCACGCAACTGTATCCACACCGGGATATCAAACCTATTTACTTTGGCTTATGGCAGGTGATTATCAGGGCTTTAACAGAAGTTCTGACCCTGACCACGCGTGGATTGAAAAAAGATAAAACTAATAATAGAGATATGCTCAAAAGGGCATATCTCTATTGTACTACTTGAAATAACGGTTTATATGAGAGTGATTGAAAATGATTACAATAAGAAACGAATATTTAACAGCATCTTTCAACGAAGTGGGTGCAGAACTTAAGAGTCTTATTTGTGCGGATACCCAGTATATTTGGGAGGGAAAAACTGAAATTTGGGGAGGTTCTTGCCCACTTTTATTCCCAATATGCGGTGGACTAAAAAACGACAAGTATATTCTTGACGGCAAGGAATATACTCTCGAAAAGCACGGGTATATCCGTTTTAAAACCTTTGAAATTGAAAGCAAAACCGACACAAGTGTTGTGTTTTTACATAAATCTGACGAAGAAACTAAAAAACATTTTCCTTTTGATTATGAATTAAGAGTTTTTTATATCTTGGAAAACAAAACCTTGAGAATAGACTATTCGGTTAAAAATTTGACTGATAGAACAATGTACTTTAATATCGGTTCTCACGAGGGTTATTACACACCCGAGGGAATAGAGGATTATGATGTTTTATTCCCGCAGGAAGAAACACTTAATTCTTATGTTCTTTATGGAAATCTTTTATCAAATCAACAATTACCTATAATTAAGGAACAATCTTATTTGCCTCTTTACGATAAGTATTTTACAGTTGACGCATTGGTTTTCAAAGACTTAAAATCTAAGTCGGCAACACTTAGAAACCGAAAAACCGGCAAGGCAGTAAGAGTTGATTTCCCTGATGATAAATACTTCCTTTTGTGGCACAAACCTAATTCGCCATACATTTGTCTTGAACCGTGGGACGGTATACAGGATATTGTTGGCAGCAGTTACGATATTACAGAAAAAGAAGGTATAATTTCCTTAGACGCAAAATCAGAGTATAATCATACACACGCAATTACTATTCTTAAATAAAGGTGAATGAAATGTTAGAAAATTTAAAAAAATTAAATCCCGAAATTGATTTTTATGATGTTACTGATAAGGAATTTGCATCATTTGGTAGAATATTAAAAACTTTTGATACAACTGAAATTATCGAAGTTGCCAAAAAAATTTCTAATCCTGATAGTGGTTCTTCCTATGTTCCTTCTTGTGAGGATTTTGAAAAACTCCAGATTGCAACCGATATTAAAGATGAGTGCTTTGGCACTTTGCCCACCCAAATTGGTTATTGTTGGGGTCACAATGCTTTAATGAATGCGACCGAGTGGCACTCATGCAGTGAAGTTAATATTGCAGTAACACCGTTAGTTTTAATTCTCGGTCATATTTGGGATATTGAAAATGGCATGATTGATTCCTCTAAGTTTAAAGCCTTTTATCTTCCTGCCGGTACAGTTGTCGAGGTATATGCCACTTCGCTACATTACTGTCCTTGCGAAGTAGAAGATAGCGGATTTGGCTGTGTTGTGGGTTTGCCGAAGGATACAAACACTAATCTTGAAATTGAGCCTCAGGATAAATTATTATTCCGCAAAAACAAATGGATAATAGCTCATTGTGAAAATGAAGCCCTTATAAACAGGGGAATATTTGCTGGAATAACCGGTACTAATTACGAAATTAAATATTAAAGGATTATCAAAATGCAGGTCTTTTCAGCAACTTTAAATCAAATGTTTGTGTTATTCATATTTATGGCGTTGGGTTATTTTTTGAACTATAAAAGTATTTTACCTGAAAATACCACTGCTGTAATTTCAAAGCTTGAAACCAACGTTTTGGTTCCTTGCCTAGTGTTTAACACATTCTATAAATATTGCACCGTAGAGAATATAAGCCAAAAGTGGTTGTATTTAGTTTATGGAACAGCAATTACAATATTATCGATTGTTATTGGTGTATTTTTAGCTAAACTTTTTGCTAAGGATAATTATTTAAAGAAAATATATACATATTCCTTTGCAGTAGCCAATTTCAGTTTTATGGGTAATGCGGTTGTTCTTGGTATATTTGGCGAAGAAGTTCTTTTCGATTATATGATTTTCACACTTCCGCTTTGTCTATATGTCTATTCATTCGGCACGGCTTCGCTTATTCCTAATAATAATAACAAATTCTCTTTTAAAGCATTTTTAAACCCAATTTGCATTTCTATGTTGCTTGGTACGCTTGCGGGTCTTACAAGTTTGCCGTTACCGAAATTCTTAATAACTGCTGTATCTTCTGCGGGAGCATGTATGTCGCCTTTGGCTATGATACTTACAGGATTTGTAGTTGCAAACTTTAGTATTAAAACATTGGCAAAAGTCAAAAGAATTTATTTGGCTTCTATTTTACGACTTATTATACTTCCATTAATATTTGTGTTTATATTAAAGCTTATGGATACAAATGACAGCATTGTTATGCTAACTCTTTGCGCTACCGCAATGCCTTTAGGACTTAATACCGTTGTTTTCCCTGCGGCATACGGGGGAGATACAACGCCGGGGGCTAGTATGGCACTTATATCTCATTTGATGTCTATAATCACTATTCCGATTATGTTTACTTTGTTTATATAAAAAGGAGAATTATATGAAATATCTTTTAGGCATAGATTTCGGCGGAGGTGCATCTAAGGCAACGCTTATTGATATAAATGGTAACATAGTCGCTGAAAATACTGTTGAATATCCAACCCTTTATCCCGAAAACGGCGCTTGCGAACAAAATCCGCAAGACTGGATTGATGCACTTTGCGAAAATAGTAATGCGTTGCTTTCAAAGAGCGGTATCTACAGTGATGATATATTGGCGGTAGCTATTGACTCTGCAACGCATACTTCACTTGTTTGTGATAGACAGTTTAAACCATTAAGAAACGCTATTCATTGGACCGATACAAGAAGTCGCAAACAAGCGGATAAATTGCGTGAAGAATTGGGTGAAGAAATTTTTAAAAAGAGTTTCCATAAACCTGATACTATATGGACACTTCCACAACTTATTTGGCTCAAAGAAAACGAGCCTGAAATTTTTGCAAAAACCAAATACATTTTCTTTGAAAAGGACTATGTAAGATATTACCTTACAGATATTTTTTGTACTGATTATATTGAGGCAGAGGGCAGTATGCTCTTTGACTGTAATAAAATGGAATGGGATACTGAACTTTGCGAATTAGCGGGTATAACTGTAGATATGCTGCCGCCCATTGTTAAGCCGACTGATATTATTGGTAATGTGACAAAAGGCGCAGCAAAAAGCACAGGACTTAAAGAGGGAACACCCGTTATTTGCGGTACAACCGATACCGTTATGGAGGTGTTTGCCTCGGGTTCGGTAAATAAAGGCGATATTACCGTTAAGCTTGCAACGGCGGGCAGAATTTGTGTTATTACTGACAAGCCCTATCCTGACAGACATTTAGTAAACTATTCACATATTGCTGACGGTCTTTGGTACCCGGGCACTGCCACGAAATCCTGTGCGGCTTCATACCGTTGGTATAGAGATACCTTTGGCGGTGAATATAAAGAGCTTGATATGGGTGCAGCAGAGCTTCCTATTGGTTGCGACGGTCTAATTTTCCATCCGTATTTAAATGGAGAATTAACACCTTATGCTGACCCAATGCTTTGCGGTAGCTTTACGGGTGTTCGTGCCACCCATACAAAAGCACATTTTACCCGTGCCGTGCTTGAAGGAGTAGCATATTCTTTGCTTGACAGTAAACTGTATCTTGATAGTCTGAATATACCTTATAATACAGTTGCTACTGCAATTGGCGGCGGTACAAAGGGCAAGCTTTGGCGTCAAATGATAGCTGATGCTTTGGGAATTGCGCTAAAAACCACCGAAAGTTCGGACTCGTCATTTGGCTCGGCAATGCTTGCAGGCATTGCTGTAGGCGTATTTAAGGATGCCAAAGATGCGGTTTCAAAATGTGTAAAAGAGGTTGATATTACATATCCAAACAGTGATAATACACCTAAATACCGAGAGGTATTTAAAATCTATAAAAAAATTCACGATGCGTTAGCACCGATATACAAAGAGAGATAATATGAGAATATTAGTTTGTATCCGTCAGGGACTTGATGGTGAAATTAATCCTTTTGATGCTTGCGCTTATGAAGAAGCATTAAGAGTTAAAGGTGCAGAGGTTACCTTGATTAGTATGGGTCCAATATCGGTAAAAGATTTTCTTTTAAGACTTACACGCTTAGGCGCTAAAAAGGCAATCTTACTTTGCGATAAGTCGTTTGCAGGTGCCGATACTTTGGCTACTGCTTACACATTATCTTTGGCAGTTAAAAAGTTGAATCCTGACCTTATTTTCTGCGGTAGACAAACCTTGGTGGGTGATACCGCTCAAACAGGACCAATGCTTTCTGTACTCACAGACACAAGCCTAATAACCAATGTTATGAGCATTGATGAAATAGGTGATACGGTAACTTGTACCACTCGTGATAACGGGATCCAAACAGTTACAACACCTGCACTTTTGACAATCGAGCGTATTAACAATTTAAGATTGCCGAGCATAATGTCAAAACTCGGCGAAGTCGAAGTATGGTCGGCAGAAGATATTGACGCCGACATAGAAAAATGCGGTCTTTCCGGCTCGCCCACAAAGGTAGTGAAGACTTTTGAAAACGAGTCGGGCAAGAGAAAGTGCAAGTATATTACTGCTGAGGAATTACCCCAAGTAATAACCGAAGCATTAAAAAAGCGTAATGATGAATTAGTGAAAACCGTATCAAACACTCAAAAACTTGATAAAGTATTTATTATAGGTGAGGGTCCGAGAACCTTTGCTGAAACAATTAGTGATAATATAACTGTATTATCATTAACAAATGCTAACGATTTAGCCGAAAAAATAACTAAACTTAAGCCCAACGCAGTGCTTTGGGGTAGTGACTCGCTTTCTAAAAAGTTATCGGCTCAGGTTGCCGCAAAGTTAAATCTTGGTCTTTGTGCTGATTGCACCTTGCTTGAGACTGACGGGGAAGAGTTGTATATGTACCGTCCTACACTTTCAGGTAGTGTTATTGCTAAAATTGTAAGCCGTACAAAACCGGCTATGGCAACTGTACGCACTACTCAAAACGGCGCTGATATAATGGTTGCGGCAGGTTACGGTGCAAAGGATAGTCTTGATACGGTGCGTGCCTTTGCTGAAAAGTATTCGGCTGAAATGATAACTACAAGAAAAGCCGTTGATAATGATATTTTGCCTTATAGTATGCAAGTCGGTTTAACAGGTAAAACGGTAAGCCCATTAGTTTACATTGCTGTTGGCGTATCAGGTGCTGTGCACCATATTGCCGGTATGCAAAAATCGGGCACTATTATTGCAATAAATTCTGACAAAGATGCTCCAATTTTTGATTATGCTGATTATGGGATAGTTGCTGATATTGGCAATATTGTTATCTAAAATGAAAGGAACGAGTGAAATGATAAAAGAGCATATAAAAACACCCGTTTCCTATTCTTGTGATGTCTTGGTTTGCGGTGGCGGTTTCGCTGGTATATCAGCGGCACTTTCAGCTGCAAGACACGGAAAAAAGGTAATTTTGGTAGAAAAAGAATATCTTCTTGGCGGTCTTGGTACAGCAGGGCTTATCACAATATATCTTCCTTTGTGCGATGGCTTTGGAAAACAAGTTTCTTTTGGAATTGCGGAGGAATTATTTAGACTTTCTATTTCTTTGGGCGCCGAAGCTGATTATCCCGAAAATTGGCTTGATTCTAACGATGTTACTAAAAGAACAGAAAAAGATAAGCGTTTTCAGGTAAGATACAATCCGCACATTTTTTCTATACTTGCCGAAAAATTACTTTTGGGAAATGGTGTTGAAATTCTTTACGGAACATATGCTGTTAGTGTTAATAAAAAGAAAGATAAAATTAATGCTGTAATTGTAGAAAATAAAACGGGTAGACAGGCAATTAAGGTTGACAGTGTGGTTGATGCAACAGGTGACTGTGACCTAGCACTGTTTTCGGGAGCTCCTACTCAAGTTTTTAAACAAGGTAATGTGTTGGCTGCGTGGTATTATTCATTGGGTTCAGACGGGTATAATCTTAATACACTAGGTGTTGCCGATATACCGGAAAATGAAAAGAATGATGAAACTAAGGTTCCGCTTTTAGCAAAAAGAAGATTTTCGGGTCTTGATGGCAAAGAAATTTCTGAGATGGTACAGTTATCACACAAATCAACCTTAAGTGATATTATTAAAAAACGCGTAGATGATTCTTCTTATTATCCCACAACGATTCCTTCAATTCCTCAAATTAGAATGACTAGGAGAATTGTTGGAGAATACACCTTAGATAACTGTGAAAATCACAAATTTTTTGAGGATTCTATTGGAATGGTCTCTGATTGGAGGAAACGAGGGCCAATATATGAAGTGCCATTTTCAACACTATATTCAAAATCAGTTAAAAATTTGATTGTGGCGGGGCGCTGCACTTCAGTTACGGACAGTATGTGGGATATTATGCGTGTTATTCCATGCTGTGCGGTTACGGGACAAGCGGCAGGTACCGCCGCAGCATTAACTAATGATTTTTCAAGATTAGATGTTAATCATCTTCAAAGTGTATTAAAACAAGATTGTGTAAAAATACATATTGATGAATTGGAAAATTAAAAAAGTTTTACAAAGTAAAGGTGGTCTTAAGTGGCTGTTGAAAGATTAAATTCGCAATGTATATCGTGTCTATTAAATAAACATTTAAAAGATTTTCCTGACGGTATGTCATCCTCTAAGAAAACAAAGTTTATGCAAGGTATACTTAAAATTATCGGTAATGCGAAAATAGGTGTGTCGGCACCTGAAATTGTTGAACAAATCACTGATTTCAAAGAAAAAAACGGAGTAACAACAGATTTTTCTAAGATTAAAAAATTTTATAACGATTATTTGCTTTCCATGGAAATGGGAATCGAAGAAAAATTGGCGGTATCATGTAACCCTTTGAAATTGGCATTACAATATGCCATGGCAGGTAATTATATTGATTACGGTCCAGTGAAAAATGTTGAAGAATCTGTGGTTATGGAAAGCTTGCTTAATGCAAAAAACATCAAAATCAACGATATGCTTTATGAATGTTTTAAAAGTGAAATTTTAGAGGCTAAAAGCATAGTTTACCTTATTGACAACTGTGGTGAAATTGTGCTCGATAAGTTGCTTATTAAAGAAATTTTAAAGCTTAACAATAATGTGAAAATTACTGCTGTTGTTCGTGGTAAACCTGTGCTTAACGATTGTACGTTAGAAGATGCAAAATATGTGGGTTTAGATGAAATTGTTGAGGTTATTGACAATGGCACTGGTATTGCAGGAACAGTTTTAAGTAGAATTACACCGCAAGTATTAAATGCTATTGAAAATGCAGATATTATAATTTCAAAAGGTCAAGGTAATTTTGAAACTTTACATCATTGTGGTAAAAATATATATTACATCTTCTTATGTAAGTGTAAAATGTTTGCTGAGCGATTTGGTGTGGATGCGTTCACAGGAATGTTTGTTAATGATAAATGCTTAAAGAATCACTGATTTCTATTTTGATTAGGTATTTTTAAAAAATTATATGAGGTTATTTAATGGATATTTTCAATATATTAACGTTAATTGGTGGACTTAGTTTGTTCCTGTTTGGCATGAACCTTATGGGTGACGCTTTAGAAAGAAGAGCAGGAAGCAAACTTGAAGGTATGATAGGTAGGCTAACCACAGGTAAATTTACAGGTTTACTTACCGGTCTAGGAGTTACTGCAGTCATTCAAAGTTCTTCGGCTACTACTGTTATGGTAGTGGGTTTTGTAAACTCTAAGTTAATGACTCTTAAACAGGCTATACACGTTATTATGGGTGCCAATATAGGCACCACTGTTACTGCTTGGATTTTAAGTCTGGGTGGTATTTCGGGCGATAGTATGTTTGTTAAATTGCTAAAGCCCTCTTCATTTACACCAATTCTTGCCCTTATTGGTATTATTTTGTTAATGTTTACAAAGATCAACAGGAAAAAGGATATTGGTGTCGTTCTTCTTGGCTTTGCAACATTAATGTTTGGAATGGAAACAATGACCGATGCTGTTTCAGGACTTAAAGATATTCCTGCATTCCAAGAATTGTTTATAATGTTTAAAAACCCAATCTTGGGTGTTATTGTCGGCGCACTTCTTACGGCTGTTATTCAGTCAAGCTCGGCATCGGTGGGTATTTTACAAGCATTAGCTGCAACGGGTGCAGTTTCATACGCCGCTGCAATACCGATAATAATGGGACAAAATATCGGTACTTGTATTACTGCAATTCTTTCTTCGGTAGGCACCGCTAAAAATGCAAGGCGCGCCGCATTTGTACATTTATCTTTTAATGTTATTGGTACAATGGTGTGCCTTGGTGGATTTGCTGTTGTTAAGGCAATTTTTGCTCCCGCACTTTTTAATGAGTCGGCAACCTTTGCAGGAATTGCAATTGCTCACTCGGTATTTAATATTGTTTGCACTTTGTTGCTTCTTCCAATGTCAGGGCTTTTGGAAAAACTTGCATATAGGTTTATTCCTGATAATGAACAAATTGAAAAGGCGCCTGAACTTGACGAAAGATTACTTGCAACACCTGCAATCGCCTTGGAATGCGCTCATAAATTGACCTTTGATATGGCTAAAATCGCTACCGACGCGCTCGTTAACAGTATTAACTGTTTATCCATATACGATAAGTCAAAGGCGGAGATTATTAGGGAAGCGGAAGATAAAACCGACCATCTTGAAGATGTAATTGGCAGTTATCTCGTTAAATTAAGCGCAAAGCAACTAAATGAAGGCGAGGGCGCAACCGCATCTATGCTTCTTAAAGCGATAGGCGATTTTGAACGTATTTCTGACCACGCTGTTAATATTTTAGAGTCGGCCGAAGAAATGGGCGAAAAGAAAATTGTTTTTTCAGATGTTGCTAAGATGGAAATGGAATCTCTTGCTAATGCCACTTTAGAAATAGTTGATATTTCTTATAATGCATTTATAAACGGTAATGTTGATAATGCAATTCTTGTTGAACCCTTAGAACAGGTTATAGATAGAATGAAAGAACTTCTCCGCACAAGACATATTGACCGTTTGCGAGTTGGCGATTGTGGTATTGAAATGGGTTTCGTTTGGAACGACCTTATTACTAATTTAGAAAGAGTTGCCGACCATTGCTCTAATATTGCGGGTTGTGTTATTGATTTAAAAGACCGCAATATGAATCTTCATGAATCTCTTAAATTGCTTAAAAGTGATAATGAATTTTATCGAGAAAAATATAACGAATACAGTCAAAAATATTTATCAGTGATATAATTTACGATTTTGGCTGTGTCTTAATTTGAATACAAGTTTTTTACTTTTCTCTCTGAAACAAGAAGGATTGTCTTTATGGCATCCTTCTTGTTTCATTTTAAGAAATACTAACTGTTTACACAGCAAAGGTATATGTAAACTGCTTTTCGTGGCCGTTTACCCAGCGGTATTTACGAGTGAAATTCATATGTCGTACTGGACAGAAGATATTAAAGATATTGTGTATGTAAAATGTATCATTAGAATCAACTATATTTTTAAACTCCAAAATATCTAAAAAGCGATCAATATATCATAAAGTAATATAATTATAAGGAAAGCAATCCTTAAATACGATTTTTCCAGTTTATTGCATTTGTGGTAAAAAATATTGATTGAACTTTTTGTGTAAAGTGGTAAAATAATATTGTACTTAGTTGGTTGCGTTATGCTATTTTACTGAGAAATGTGGTGAACAAATGTCATTATATATTTTAATGGAGAACAGCTCATCTTACTTTTTTGAAACAAGAAGAAAGCAGGAAATTGCAAGCATTAAATCTCTTAACCAAAAAAGAATACCAACCATAGTTTTCGAAAATATAGAAGAAGTTCCAGAAATTTTTACCGATTCTAAAGCAGTACTTTTAGTTACAGACGGACTCAATAAAAACAATGAGCATAATGTTAAAATTTGTAATAAAAGCGGTATACCGGTAATTTCGCTCCATGATAAAAGCAAAAAGCATTATAAGTATATTTATAGCTCGATTACTGATAATGATGATATTACCGCCTCTATGATTTACCGTTATTTTAAAACTAACGGAAAAGAAAAAATAGCATTTTTTGGCTTTTATGCAAATTCGGAGTCGGACGTCTCAAAAATCAATGCATTTTACAAGGTTAATTTAGATTTCTCGAGTCAGGATATTTTTCACATTAAAAGTGGTTTTGCTGAATGTATGAACGATTTTTGGGAGCATAGACTTGAATATGATGGCATCTATTTTCCAAATGATTTTATTGCAGTTGCATTTTTGGATTATTTTAGGAATAATGAGCCATCATATATAGAAGACCGTTTCTTTTTAGGCTTTTCAGATACCATTATTGCAAGGCTCTTCCACATAAGTGTTTCAAGCGTTACATACACATCTGAAGCAATAAAATCAGCCGTATTGCAGATTTATAGGTGCCTTACAAACAATAAGAATGATTTTAACTGTGTATCCATTGATTTAAAGAACATTCTTATTCCACGAGATTCAACACAAAAGTGTGCATTAACAAATTCTGATTTGATATTTACCCGCGGCAAGAGAAGTGTTTCAATGAATTTCGAACCTGTTGCTGAGTATATCCATAAATCAGACCCTGCTTTAAAAGATTTATTTATTTTGGAAAATCTATTGCTTGGTTTAAAGACGGTTGATCTACTGATTATATATATGTTCTTAAAAGGCTATTCAAACAGCACAACAACTCAAAAATTGTATTTAACACCACAGTCTTTAAATACCCACAAAAACAATTATTTTAAAAGAACTGGCTGTAAAGACAAGGCGGAGTTTGTTAAATTACTTTCTAAGTATATTTCGCCCAAGCATTTAGAGGAATATTTGCAATATGTTTCAGATGATATTACCGATTTTTCAAATTATTAAAAACTAACGGATAGTTATCGATAACTATCCGTTTTTATATGTTGCAAATAATATATAAACAATTTGAAAAGTAATTTACTACATTTGTATTTGCAAAAACTTAATTGTTCACTTTTAAGCCTTATGATAAAATAAATTTGTAAAGTTGCACATATTATTTCCTGTGCAAACGCAATATATTAACGAATTTGTAAAAAAATGGGACATTATTCCTAAAAAACACTGCAAATTCGTAAAAAAATTAAGGTGGTCCTTATTATCAAATTTAAAACAGAAAGGAAAATTGTTATGACAAAAACTTTAACTCGATTAATGGCGCTCGTATTGTCATTGATTATGTGCTTTTCGTTAGGAGCCTGCGGTGGAACAGAAAAAACCGGTGGCGCATCATCTGACGTTAAGGAAAGCGAAACATTCAATGATTTAGGCGGTGACATTGATTTCGAAGGCACCGTTTCGGGAGATGCAAGCAGTCCTACTGATAGTGGAAACTCCGGCGGTGGATTTGGAAATGAAATTTCACAATCAAGCCGTCAAGATGTTTTTAAGGATATTCCCAAGAAACTCAGGGGAACAACCGTTACCTTTGCTCATTGGGGAGATGAAGGCGGTGCTGAGTATGTTAAGGTAGCAAAAGCATTTACAAAGCTTACAGGCATTAATGTAAAGTGGCAAATATATGACCAAACAACATACGAAGCTGATATTGCTAAACAAATTGTTGCAGGCAAAGGTCCTGACATTATTATCCTCAACGACAAAATTCCCCAAATATACGAAGTAGCTGCAGAGCTCCCAAAAATATTTAATGTTAACGACGGTTTTTGGGACCCAAGAGTTACTCAGCAAACACAGTTCAAGGGTAAGAACTATTTTGTAAACTCCTTCTATAGCCCTTATGTACCTACAGCAGGTATAGTTGTATACAACAAAAAGATATTTAACGATAACGGACTTAAATCTCCGGTTGATTACATAAACGAAGGCAACTGGACTTGGGACACTTTCAAGCAATGTATGCTCGATGCCGATAAGATTGGTTATTACGGCGGCGTATTAGATCCATATTTAATGTCACTTACAATGGGACCTGGATTTATGTCTTACGATGCTAAGTCTGGCAAAATGTCCGCTAATAAGAATAACGAGGCTATGCTTAAGTCGCTCAAGTTCTATGCTGAATGCCGCGAAGAAGGCCTTGTTGGAAATTATTTAATCGCTCAGTATCCTGCAGGCAATATTGCAATGCTCACTACTGATGCTTATGCTATTAAGAAAAACGGTTATCTTAAAGATATGTCTGCAAGTGATTTCGGCGCAGTAAGAATGCCCGACAGTTTCGAAGGCAAGGCTTGTAATTACGGCGGTGTTGGTCTTCGTGCATACGGAATTGCAAAAAATGCAAAGAATCCCGAAGGCGCATATTATTTCCTCCGTTATTTCCTTGATGTTGATAACTGCAATAAAGATGCAAGCATTTTCGGCAATAAGGAAATGCAAAAGTTCTATACTGAAACTGTTTTGAAAGCATACCGTGAAAACGACCTTAAGATGTCTGTTTTAGGTGGACCGCTTACTATGATTGACCTCAACTGGACACATAGTGAGATTTTCAAGGAAATGCGTCGTCAGTCTTCAGAGCAGATGGCAGTAGAACTTGAAAAGATTATGAATACATTCCAAAATGCAGTCGATGAATCAAATAAGAAATTGGATTCGTATAAATAATACTCGCAAATAGCGAATTTGGTATTACCATCCTGAGCGAGAGCGAGGGATGGTAATTTGTTAAACCTTAAAAAGGAAGGTGTTAGTATGAAAAAAGCATTATCGCTAGTGTTATCAATAACAATTCTGTTATCAAGTGTACTAACTTCAGTTGTTGTGTCTGCAAACACAGACCCTAACATAAAAACAACTGTAATTGACTTAACACAGGAAGTTACAAATGTATTTGCAACAACAGGTAGTACAACCGCAACCACCGCAACGGTAGAGGGCGGAAAGCTAAAGGTACATGTTTCGGCTTACGAAAGACAACTGTCGGGCATTACCTCATACTCTTCTCAAACCTGGTTCCCGAACTATTTGCTTATGGCAGATGGTGCCTTTGATATGCTTACAAACGGCAACAAAGCCATTGTAGAGGT
>JAGAMO010000003.1 GCA_017624675.1 Clostridia bacterium
CTGACTAATCTTTATTTACATAAAGGTTATAACACTTGAGAACTAACGCCTTTACTTGCCGGTAAAGGCGTTTTTCTTCCCTAAAAGCGACAAAATTTTCAACTGTCTTATGGTATATTTTTGTAAAGGAGGGGCAGTTTTATATTATGGAAACAAAAACAATAACAACTAACAAAAAAGCGTTTCACGAATATTTTGTGGTTGAAAGCTTTGAATGCGGAATTGCCCTTTCAGGTACGGAAATTAAGTCCATCAGACAGGGTGGGGTAAATCTTAAGGATGCTTGGTGCAGCATTGATAACGGCGAAATGATTATTAAGCAAATGCACATAAGCCCTTATGACCACGGCAACCGCTTTAATAAGCCGCCCGCAAGGGATAGGAAGCTGCTTATGCACAAGCGTGAAATTATGCGACTTTTGGGCACTGTTAAGCAAGACGGTATGGCCTTAGTGCCGCTTTCTCTTTATTTTAAAGGCTCACTTGTAAAGGTGCAGTTGGGTCTTTGTAAGGGTAAAAAGCTTCACGACAAGCGCGAGAGTGCCGCCAAGCGTGACGCTAACCGCGCAATCGACCGCGCTTTAAAGGAACAAAACCGTTAATACGAGTTTTAAAGAATAAATAAGAAAGAATAAAGAATAAAAAAGGTGTGCCGTTGGCACTACTATAAATTGGTCGGCTGTGCCGACACCTTACATTTATTATTTGTTATTTATTATTTCTTCTTTATTATTTATATCTGGGTGTGTAAAGGTTTCGACAGGGACTTTGCAGTATCGGAAGCGAGCAGTGGGGCAAAACCACTATAAAATTTGCATAAAAAATTAACTAACAACAATAAAGTTGCTTTAGCTGCCTAATTAGGCGGCTCATCCGAACCCGAACTACCGCGATCGGGGTAGGGTGTCATTTTAGCGGTGAACGTGAACATTGGGTTTCTCCACCTGATGTCACGCAGTAGGAGATACTGATTACAGCAGTCCGACATTCGACGGCTGTAAAAGGGAATGTAAAGATATGTCTGCGCTCGGAGATGCCGGTATGAATAGGTTTTTGGACAGGAGTTCGATTCTCCTCACATCCACCAAAATCGGGCACACCACAAAAGTGGTGTGTTCGATTTTTTAAATTTTGGAGAATCGAACTTTAAGACAGGGGACGGTTCTCTGTGTTGAAAAAACCTCTTAAAAATTTAAATTAAAATCTAGTTTTTTACCTCTTTCATTGGGAGCGGTTGGCTTTGGCTGACCGCTCTTTTCCATTGCAAAAATTACCCTCACCTCCCACTATAAATACGTATACGACGGTCAGGGAAATATTGTTCGTTCAATTGACATTTTGGCCACAAAAGAGTATAATTACTTATACGAAGACGGTAAGATTATGCAGTCAACCGAATCGGTAATTGTGCTTGACGAAAACACCAATATGGTTATTTCAAAGGCATTTGTTTGTGCGGTGAGACAAAGGGTATGGTTGAAAAATATCTAAAATAAGGTAAATGCATAGAACCGTCCCCTGTCTTTCCAAATCAAATTATTTAGGAGATGACATAATGCGTAAGAAAATCATTTTGTTTACAATTTTAGCTGTGATATTAATTTCTTTCTTATCACTTATTGTTTTTTATGCAGTTTCTTTCGAAAAATTCAATACCGCTATTGCGTATATAAATAAAAATGGATCTTCTAACTCTGAAGAAACTGATTGGATTTCCATATCCGACTTAAAAAAATTGCAAATAGTAGATGATATTTTTATCACAGAAGATAATTACATAATCGTAAAAACTAAAAATAATGTTAAATTTAAATCATTAGGTAACGTAGTATATACGGTTGATGTGAAAGCTGTTGTGAATGATTGGGAAACTGGTTCTAATGTTGCTGAATGTAGCGGAAAGCTACAGATTGATTTTAAATTTTCGGACATGAAATGGCGAGTTGTTAAGGTAGAAAGAGTAGAGTAACACAGGGGACGGTTGTGTGTGTTGACGGCTAAGAACACAGGGTACGGTTCTCTTGTGTTGACAAATATGTGCATAGGAGACAAGAGAACCGTACCCTTGTCTCCCACTGCTAAATATACATTCTGAGTGAGGTATAATAATGAGAAAATTATTATTTCTTTTATCCATTTTAATAAGCGCGATAGTATTGTCGTCATGTTCTGGAGGGGAAGGAAATTTATCGTTGGATAAGGATTTTTCTGTTGCAAAAGAAAAAAATGAAATAATTTTAGAAGCGCTGGAATCGCAAAGCAACGAATTATTAACTATGCAATTTTCCACAGAGTATGTTAATAATACATCAGGTTTTAGCGCAACCGTTGAAGAATTGTTTGACTATTTCAATGGTGAGGTTTTGTCGTATAATGATTGGGGAGGACCGTTAGTGGAAACCACAAAAGAAAACGATCAAGTTTTTCAGACGATGGAAGCAACTCTTGATGTCCAAACTACAGAATGTGAATATAGATTAGCTATTAAGTATGTAACTAAAGATACATCGAATCCGAAGAACGTGGGTGTACATTCTTTGTATGTGATTAAAGCAAATGATGATATTTGTTTGGAATATGCATACTGGGGTGATGGAAAATTTACCCCTGGAATTAACATTGGTATTCCAAATATTGAATAAAGCGACAAGTAATGCAGGGGACGGTTCTATGTCTTGACAAATATGTGCATAGGAGAGAAGAGAACCGTCCCCTTGTCTCCCTTTGAAATAGGACTGCTTTTATAATTTATTTTAAATGCTCACCTAAAATAACTTTGCACCCTTTTAAAGCAAGGGTGCAAAGTTATTTTATTTTTAGAATCGAACTTGAGAGAGTCTGAACGCAATAAGGCTGTAAGGGGCGAGAAAATCGCCATTAAACGTGGTCTTGGTGTAAAAAATTAACAAAACAGGCAAAAATAGCAAAATTTAATTATAAATGTGAATTTGGCTTTTTTAAAAAACTTATAAAACAAAGTTTACAGTATTAAGTCAGTATTACAATTTCCTAGGTTTTATATGTAATTCTCTTTTTAAAATATAAATTGTTTTTCTAACTTTTTGAATTATATTTCGTATTAAACATTTGTGCGCAATAATGTATAATATTTGTGCAATATTATATGCTTTTTTTGTGAATTGTGTATGATTAGCCCTAAATAAAGTGTTTAATGGCTAATTTTACAGAATTTGTACTCATTGATGTTGCTGCACAATCGTATTATTTGTAAAATCAATCGAAAGGAATGATAACATGCGTAGTGTAAAAAAGATAGTTAGCATAGTGTTGGTTTTGGCGCTTTGCTTTTTAATCGGGGGTTGCGCTAAAAAGTCCCCCGAAAAGCAACAGCAGGTTGTAATTATTCCAAGACCTAATCAGGGCGAAACTGATGACAACACACAAAGCGGTGATGAAGACGCTTACATCTCCGACCGTGAGCTTGCAGAAAAGACAGATGCAGTCAGCGGTGAGGTTGAGCCCGAATTTAAGGTTAAGGTGGCCAACTTCAAAGTGACAAGCGACTATACCGTAATTTATCCTAACGGTAACACACAGCTTAAACAGGCGGCTGAAAAGCTTGTTAAGTATTTTGCGGCTAACGGTGTAAAGGTTGGCATTGCTGCTGACACCGCCGCTAAAAAGGATAATGAAATTTTGTTGGGTGACACTAACAGAAAGAAATCTACCCTTGCAGAAAACAAATATGCGGTTACAGTATCAGGCAAAAAGCTTATTTTTGAAAGCGGCAACTTTAACGGTGCAGTAAAGGCAGTTAACTGGTTTACTTCCTTGAAGTATACCGACGGTAAGGCTAACACCCTTACAGGTGAGTATAAATTTGCTTCACAAATCAAGCGTGAAGACGGTAATTACAATTTTGTTTGGGGCGACGAATTTGACGGTAACCTTCTTGATGATAAAAAGTGGGAATTAACCTCAGCTATCAGTGCCGAAGGCTCCTTCAAGCTTTCACGCGACCCCAAGGCCCTTAAGGTACAGGACGGTCTTTTGAAGCTTAGCGCTCAACGCTTCTTCGACCCCGATAACGACCAAATTCAAGCGATTGCGCCTTACACAGTTGACAGTAAGGGCAAAATGAACTTCCAATACGGTTATTTGGAAATGCGCGCACGCATTCCTTTGCGTGACGGTGCATGGCCTGCTCTTTGGATGTCAGGTGCATGTAAAACAGGTGCGGTTGTAAGCGATATGTTTACTAACGGCGATATTATCCCGTCGAACTTCTCGGCCGAGGCTGATATTATCGAATACACCTCACTTCAGCCCAACCTACATAAGTGGTTCTATGAAGAGCAAACCGCAACGGGAATTGTAGATAAGCATTCTTCATTAGGTGCTGTTGAAACTCCTGTTAAGCACCCCTTATACTTAGACCCTGCAAATTCATTTATTTATCAAACAATCGGTTACGAATGGACACCCGAAAAAATGACAATTTATGTTAACGGCGAAGTGTTCTATACATATAACTGGACCACAAGTGTACAGCTTGACGGCCTTAACGATATGTCAGACTTCTTGAACCCGATGTTTATTCGTATCAACAACCACCTTATCCCCAAGAATATCCCAAGCGATTATTCAACCCTTCCTGCTGAATTCTTTGTTGATTACGTAAGAGTTTATCAAAAAGATGGCGTTGGCGGAATTTGGCTGGCTGATTAATTTATAACTAATATATTATAAGGAGAAAAAAACATGAAAAGCATCTTTTTAAAAACAATGTGTTTAATGCTTGTGTTGTTTATGATGTTTACAGTTGCCGGCTGTGGTGATGCTGACACTTCTTCCGATGTTGAGATTATCTACAAGTACGAAGACGAATCTGAAGGCAGCAACGGCGATGGCAACAACACAACCTCGGGCAACAAAAAACCTTCGTTAAAGGCTGAAGCCGTTATTAACGACGGTGTTGACCCTTCAAAATATAAGGGTACAACAGTTGTTTACGCTACTTGGCGTAACCCCGCATTGTATGAAGACGGCCCCGTTGTAAAGGCTTTTGAAAAGAAGTACGGCATTACCGTTAAGGTTGACTTAATGACCGAACCCGAATACACCAACACCGTTTTAGGTCGTATTGCTTCGGGTAAAGCGCCTGACGTTTACTTTTCAACCTATACCTTCCCTTATTGTATCGACGCTCTTCAACCTATCGATGCTGCAAAGCTTAACTTAAAGGAAGCTATTTGGGATAAGCCCCTTATGGACCTTGCAACAGTTGGCGGCAAGACCTATCTTGTTGATACCGTTGGTAACATCTGGAAGGATGAGGATATGGTATTCTTCAACAAGAAGATTTTCCGTGACAACGGCTGGACCACTCCTGAAGAATATTACAAGGCAGGCAAGTGGAACTTTGACACAATGAAAAAGTGCATGCAGCAGGTTGCTTCTTTAGGCCCCGACTATACAGGCGGTGTTGTTCACCTTGAAGGCTTAATTCACTCTGCAGGCGCAAGCGTTATCGGTTACAAGGACGGTAAGTTCTATAACGGCACAACAAATAAGGTTACACAGGACATTATGCGTTGGGCTTCTAACGGTATTAAGGAAGGCTGGCTTGGTACCACCTCTATTTATACCTCACTTAACGAATTCCCTTCAGGCAAGGTTGGTATGGCAATTCTTCACTCCTTCGGTCTTAAAAAGACTGGCTACTTAAGAAGCATGAAGGCAAGCGACATTGGCTTTACATATCTTCCTTCTTGGGACGGCAAGTCTTATACTCCTACAGGTCTTGTTCGTGGTTGGGGTATCTGCCGCGGCGCTAAAAACCCCGTAGCCGCAGGTATTTTCTTACGCAACTACCTCGACGTTAACAATTACGATACAACCTCTGCTTTCATTTCAAAGGAAGCTGAAAACTTCTTCTTCAAGCTTACCTCTACTTCATCGGCTAAGAAGAACTTCTACTTCTGCTATGGCTCAGGTGTAACAGGTGTTACCGGTAAGGAATCTGCAGTTGGCGATTACATTCAAACCCCCGCTCATTCTGATCCCTCACAGGTTAAAACCGAAATTGATAAATATCAAAACGAAATTAAGGCCGATATTGATAAGCTTAACAAAAAGCTTAAATAATTATTGGTAATTATACTTTATTTGAAAGGAATTGAAGTTAGATATGTTTAAAACAAAATCTATTCTTATTTCAAGCATTTCCTTATTAATTACCATTGTTATGATGGTAACACTTTGCTCGGTTGGCTTTACTGTAAGCGCGGGCGAAACAATCGAGGTTTGGAGCGGTCAAGCTGCCACAAGCTTTGCGCGTGGCGACGGTTCTATAGAAAACCCTTATGAAATTGAAAACGCTGACCAGCTTTATTACTTAGTTAGTGAAGTAAGTAAGAAAGGTAATATAGCTTTTTCAAAGGGTAAATATTTTGAAATTACAAAAGATATTTACATCAATGATGTTAGAGATGGCACCCCTGTTCAAAATCTTGCTGATCCTAAAAGTTGGGGTAATGGTTTAACCGCTCCTAATCAGGCTTCAAATTATAGAAACTTTTTCCACGGTACCCTCAATGGTAATGGACACGTAATATATGGCTTATATGTATATAACTATGTAAATCCGGGTTTATTTGGTGGTATTGCTAATGGCGCGGTTGTAGAAAATTTAGGTTTTGATAACCTCTATTTTGAAGGTGGCGCAGGCTCTGCAGGTGCGGTTGCAGGTTATGCTAACTGGGCTGGTTTATCTGGAAGTACTGCAAAAATTAAAAATTGTTATGTTATAAATGCAACAATGGTTGCAGGTAGCAGCAATAAATTAGCAAATGCAGGCGGCTTTGTTGGTAACGCTTCAAATGCAACAATGGAATTCTCGAACTGCTATGCATACAACCTTAGCCTTACCGGTTCAGCATGCAATGCAAGTTTGATTGGTAAAAAGACAACAGAATCTACTGTTAAAGTATATAATTCATTCTTTTTAGATTATATTACCGTAACAAAAACAAGTAACGGTCATAATAACGTAAAATATTATAATGTTTATACTGATAAAGATATTGTAGCTAAAGATTCTGGCAAAACTGATGCTGATGAAGTATTTGTTAAGTTAACACTTGACCAAATGAAAGGCTCAGCTGCAAAAGAAAATATGCAAGGCTTTGCTTGGGATGAAGTTTGGTACACCACCGAAGACGGTTACCCCACATTAACTGCTCCCGACGCTCCTGCTTGTCAGCACACAAACAAGAAGGATGCAAATGTAGTGGATGCAACCTACTTTACTGCAGGCA
>JAGAMO010000024.1 GCA_017624675.1 Clostridia bacterium
ACCTCAAGATTAGATTTCCCATAGCATAAGCTAGTAAGGTCCCCGGAAGACTACCGGGTTGATAGGCTGCAGGTGTAAGCGTAGCGATACGTGTGCTAGGCAGTACTAATAGACCGAGGGCTTGACCTATTTTTTCGATCCTAATCCTTCCATTACTTGTTCAGTTTTCAGGGTGTGAGCAAATATGTTAATTTGGCTCGGTAGTTTACTATCGAGTTTTTTTGTGCCTAATAACTTGAATGGGGCATATTTTTATGGTATATTATTAGTGTGCTATTCCATTTTGGAGGAAAGTTATGAAAAATTATGACGTTTTAATTATTGGTGCAGGTCCCGGCGGTATTTTTTCCGCTTTCGAACTTCACAAATTAAACCCCAACCTGAAAATTGGTGTGTTTGAAGCAGGTCACGAGCTTGCAAAGCGCCATTGCCCCATAGATGGTAAAAAAATTAAAAGCTGTATTAACTGTAAAAGCTGTTCGATTATGAGCGGTTTTGGCGGTGCAGGCGCTTTTTCGGACGGTAAATATAATATAACTAACGATTTTGGCGGCACTTTATATAAATATATCGGTCGTAATGAAGCGTTAGAGCTTATGCATTATGTTGATGATATCAATATGTCATTTGGTGGCGAGGGCACAAAGCTTTATTCAACGGGTGGCACCAAGTTTAAAAAGCTTTGCATTCAAAACAATTTGCACTTATTGGATGCATCGGTGCGACATTTAGGTACCGATATTAACTACGTTGTGCTTGAAAATATTTATAACTTTTTAAAGGATAAGGTTGACTTTTTCTTCGATACACCTGTTAATAAGGTTAATATTATTGACGGCGGCTACGAGGTTGTTACTGCAAATGAAGTGTATACCTGCAAAAAGTGTGTAATTTCGGTTGGTAGAAGCGGCAGCAAGTGGATGGAAACCGTTTGTAACGATTTGGATATTCCTACAAACTCAAACCGTGTTGATATCGGTGTTCGTGTTGAGCTTCCTGCAAATGTATTTTCACATTTAACCGACGAGCTTTACGAAAGTAAAATTTTATACCGCACCGAAAAATACGGTGACTTGGTGCGCACCTTCTGTATGAACCCTAAGGGCGCGGTTGTTACCGAAAACACAAACGGTATTATTACAGTTAACGGTCACAGCTATGAAGACCCTGCAAAGCAGACCGAAAACACAAACTTTGCGCTTTTGGTTGCAAAGCATTTTTCCGAACCGTTTAAGGATTCTAACGGTTACGGTGAATCTATTGCGCGTCTCAGTAATATGCTTGGCGGCGGTGTTATGGTGCAGCGTTTTGGCGACTTAATTCGTGGCAGACGTTCAACCGAACACAGAATGACCGACAATTTCCTTGTGCCAACCCTTAACGCAACCCCGGGTGACTTAAGCCTTGTACTTCCTAAGCGTATTTTGGACGGTATTATTGAAATGATTTATGCGCTTGATAAGGTTGCCCCCGGTACCGCAAATGACGATACACTTTTGTACGGCGTTGAAGTTAAGTTTTATAATATGGAAGTTCAGGTTGATGAAAATCTACAGACCAAATATGACGGACTTTATATTATAGGTGACGGTAGCGGTATTACCCACTCACTTTCTCACGCATCAGCGAGCGGCGTTCACGTTGCAAGACATATTGTTAAATAAAATTAAAAACCCGCAGTGAAAACTGCGGGATTTTTGCTATAAAGGTTGGTTAGGTACTATTTATAAATAATATTTCCTTGGCATTCAACATCACCTTCTATTTTTTTACATTCGATATTACCGCCACAATTAATATCGCCTTTAATACTAACTCCACAACCTACATTGTTACCACAATTTATAGCGCCATTTATACTTTGGCCGCAGGCTACACTGTTACCACATTGCACACCACCGCTAATAGATTTACCACAGCTTATACTGCCATTTGCATTAGCACTACCATTAATATCACCCTGACATTCAATGTCGCCCTCACATTTTTTCACATCTCCGTTTATTTGATTGCATTCAATTTTACCATGACTTATAACATCACCGTTAATACTTGAATCACAGCAAACATTGCCAAAGACCTCAACCTTAAAATATTGACGTGTAGTTTCGTTGCAATTGTGAGGGAACCTGATGCTAATGCATTCGTTAATATTGTCTGACTTATCTAAAATTTTTCTGCCTTTTGCAAAAACAACACGTAGCGTATTATCATCCGGCCAAGGAAATTCGGTACACAAATCATAATTATTTGTGGTGGGCTTTGGCTCTTTCCCAAACAGCTCGTCGATACTAATACCAAATATATCGGCAAGCTTTGGTAGTAGACTGATATCCGGACAACACTGTGCTGACTCCCATTTAGATACCGACTGGTTGGTTACGCCTAACTTTACGGCAAGTTCCTCTTGCGTTAAGCCTTGCTTTTTTCTATAAAAACAAATAGTATCTTTGATCTTCAAATTATCCATAATTACACTCCTTTATATTTCTTGTAGCTACATTTACATTTTAAGGGTTATAAGGTTGCAAATCAATAACGCAGTTATTGGAATTTTCCAACTTGAAGTTGGATTGAATTTTAATTTTATGCCGCCCATTTCACATGGGCGGATAATTATTAAAATTTATCTTTCTTAATATCTGATAGTATTTTTTCAACTCTTTCACGAAGCACGGGAAAACGCTTGTCGTTTATTACTGCTTCAAAGTAATTTTCATAATCATGTCCCATTTTTGCGTACCAATCTTCAAACTCGGTTACGGTTGAATTTGCGTGTAAATTATCTCGACTGAAAATGAGCATATCAAGCATTGGTGTTTTGTAAGAATACTTCCCGCTTTTTAAAGCATCTTCAAACCCAACATAACATTCAATAACCTTGTCAATATTCTCATAAGCTTTGTCTACCTCACCAATTGAGGAATATGCCATAGCAAGACCGTTATGAGCACCCGCTGATTTAAGTAAAAAGAAACCTTCGTTTCCAATATTATTTATAAGAATTGTTGCTCTGCTATAAATATCGATAGCTTTTGAAAATTCTTTTCTACCGAGTGAAATTCCGCCAAGCCATAAAATATTATTTATCATCACTTCAAAATTGTAAAACACACATTCCTGCTTCTTTTCTTTGCGTTTATTCATAGGCATAATTATGTTAGAAAGCACCAGTTGTCTGTTTACAACTGTATCAGGCAGACGGTTTGCCGTTTCTATTGCTTTGTCCTGCATTTCAAGATGGTTGTATGAATATGCTAACTTTTCTAAGACATCAATACGTTCTTCTTCATTGGTACTATCCTGCAAAACCAATTCGGCTTTGGCGACTATTTCCTCCAAAAGTTCCTTTTTGCCGTTTACACAAAAAGAGCCAAAAAGGAAACCAATAAGCACAGACAAAAGCTTGGAATTATTGGGGTATGTTTTTAGGGCTTCTCGGATTATTTCAATTCCTTTTTCCATATCACCTGTATGAGAACAATCCATTGCTTTTTCATAATATTCGCTTATCTTCTCTTCATTTTCATCGGCTTCAATACCTAACAAATAATCCGAGGTTACACCAAAGAAATTGGACAAAGCAGGAAGAAGGGATAAATCCGGCAGAGCTAAACCGTTCTCCCACTTGCTAACTGCTTGGTATGAGATGTTAAGATAATCTGCTAACTTTTCTTGGGTTACATCCTGAGATTTACGCAGTTCCTTTATTTTTTCGCCAATCTTTAACATAGCATTCACTCCAAATATTTATTCGAAAGCGCTTTCTGATTATAGTATAAATCATCTAAGTTTAAAAGTGTATAACATAACCGTTTACCTGTATGCAACCACAGGTTGAGTTAGTGAGTTTTATAAATGCCGTTTACTATAGCAAACGGCATTTGTTGTTATCGCTCAGCTTTTTCTATCGGCAACCATATCTCAATATATCTTTTTTCTTTAGCATACTTAGGAAACCAATGATAAA
The DNA here is from genome assembly GCA_017624675.1 of Clostridia bacterium. Classification (GTDB taxonomy): domain Bacteria; phylum Bacillota; class Clostridia; order Oscillospirales; family Acutalibacteraceae; genus UBA737. Next base: position 3,971 of record JAGAMO010000024.1, read on the forward strand.
CAGATATTTCTGGCGCGTTTTTTATTTCATAAGAGTTTGCAGGTAGCCACTCTGAGACAATTCTCTTTCTAATATCCATATAGTCGTTCACAGGATATGCTTGTTCTTCTGTAGTGAAAACAGCATAGGTCTGTTTTGGAACCACAATATTTTCAAAACCGAACTCATGCATATAATCAAATCCTGTGACATCTGTGTTATACATATTGTCACGCTCGTACTTGTCAAGCTCGGCAACGTAATAAAAATCATAACCCTCATCATCAATATTGGTTATTAAACACATATCTGTAGTTGTATCACTAGACGAACCTTTTGCACCTCGCAATAGCCATTGTTTTGCCCTTGTTGATACAAACAGTTGACCTTCCTGTTTTTCTCTTTCTTCACCGTAAGGAACTCCGGTAAAACGAGCTTTGTATCCTGTTAGTATCATTTCGGGTTTTTCTTCGATTCTATACTTCATAGCAGAACCACCTTCCAAAGAAATTTTCAGAACAAGGGGTGCAAAGGATTTTAATATGCTACCGTTATTTTTAACTTGAGACGGTAACACACCGTGAAATTGCTTAAATGCTTTTGCAAAGCTGTCCGGACTTTCATAGCCATACTTTAGCGCCACATCAATTACTTTTGCATCTGTTGTTGCAAGTTCCGAACCTGCAATTGACAGTCTGCGATTGCGTATGTATTCGCCGATGGTGAAACCGCAAAGAATACTGAATACACGTTGGAAGTGATAGCTTGATGAAAAGCTCTGCGCTGCAACCACATCGTAATCAATTTTTTCGGTCAAATGATTTTCAATATAGTCTATAGCTTTCTGCATTCCAACAACCCAATCCATCTTATCCCTCCTTGTCTGCCTATATTCTATCAAAAGGCGATTTATATTTCCCGATATTGTGTGCGGAGTATAATCGGTTTCCGATTTGTTAAGGTTTAATAAAATGCCCAACCTTTTAAGAGGTTGGGCTAATAAACATTTTATGCTGTGATTATTGCTTTTGCGCTATGTACGGTGTATTCGGTAAATTCACCAATAATTTCACCGTCAAGCTGAAGCGGTGCAGGCTTTGAAAGCTTAACCGAAATATTATGTCCTTCAATAATATCAATCATTGATTTCATTTTAACATGTGTGCCTTTCATAAGGCGAAGAAATGCAACAACAATTTTAAAGAAGTTATTGCTA
>JAGAMO010000025.1 GCA_017624675.1 Clostridia bacterium
CTCTGCTCTACCGACTGAGCTACAGAGGCAAATGTGGCGACCTGGATGGGGCTCGAACCCACGACCTCTAGCGTGACAGGCTAGCGTTCTAACCAACTGAACTACCAGGCCATGTGGTGGGAACAACAGGGCTCGAACCTGTGACCCTCTGCTTGTAAGGCAGATGCTCTCCCAGCTGAGCTATGCTCCCACAATGCTGGCTTGCGCTGGCGTGCTAACTGTTACCACTCACCGGCGACGAACACTATAATAACACAAGTGTTAATCTTTGTCAAGCACTTTTTTTAATTTTTTTATTTCTTTTTCAACTTTGCTCTAATACTAGTTTATTAACCCTTATTCTCATTTATTACCAAACCTGATTTTTGCGTTTTCAAGGGCATAAAACACCGTTTTCAAACAAACGGTAATTTTAACTATCGAGGTTGTAAAATACATAAAATAAACAAATCCGTCAAGGCGGGTGAAAAGTCTGCCGACTGTAACCGTTTCTGCCGTACTGCTAAACGGAAAGTCGAAATTTCCACTAAGCTTTGCGCCAAAAAGCAAAATGGGTGCCAAAATGCAAAGTGACAGCAAAACTCCACCAATAAGCACTCCAATATTTGCCTCTTCGCCTCCCGATTTCCCAAAACCCATTTTTAGAAACGCCGCTAAAACAACACTTTGCAAAACGGGATTTATAAGATAAACCCCAAATTGTGGCAGAAAACTATTTAAATCGGGCAGACGGAAAATATAAATATTTCGCAAATTATATTTATCCATCGGTGCGATAAAGAAAAACAATATAACTATCAAAACCAATACAAAGGACACAAGGGAGAACTTAAACACCGTTTCAAATGACTTTAAAGCAAAATAAACCGCCACAACCGTAAAAGCCAAAACAACAAAAAAAGCAGAACTTTCTGGCAAGATTATTAGGTTTGCAAAATTTACAATATCTTTAAAAGCCTCTGCCCCAACGAACAAGGCGCCCACAGCCACAAAAGGCAAACAAATGGCAGACAAAATTTTGGGGAATTTGATTTTATCAAGCAAAAAACTGACAGACAAGTAAAAAACAACAAGTGCCAAAAGAGCAATTAAATATGCGCTAAACCCAAACTCATCAGTGCCTGTTAAAGGAAAAATTAAAGCACCGTTTCCCAAAATATAAAGTGATGAAAGTCCTATTATATGAGGAGAAAAATTTTTGGTATTATTCATATATATTCACCTTTATATCCGCCCTTTTATAGAAATCTTCATAATTATCCTTAATTTTCTTCCAAATCTTAGGCTCTTTTTGCCTTATAACATTTCCCAAAGCACAAACATCGTAACCCTTTAAAAAGTTTTCTATCTCGGCTTTTAGAATTTCCTTGTTGTTCTGTTTTTTTAAACGAAGACTTAAATTTATTTTTAAATTTTCCTTTAATTTAAAATCATAGGTAACAGCCGAATAATCCACCTTAAATTTTTCGTTTTCAAGTGTAAATTCACCCTTTGTAAAGGAATCACGGGCAAGGCAAAAAAGTGGTATTTCTTTATTTTCCAAAACTCTCACTTGGCAATTGTCCTTAAAAACACCAAGCCCTTTTACAAGTGGTTTTTCATCTTCTATGCCGACAAAGGGTAAATAATAGGTCTTCATTTCTTCAAATTTTAAGGAATTCACTTCATACAGTCGGTTGTTAAAAGCAGTCCCCTTTTCCTCCTCGCTGACTTCCAGCATACTCATAATATCGTAGCCCACCGCCACCGAAGAGAGTGGTTTCACATTCAAAAGTTCAGAAGCCGACTTAGTGTATACTAGCATTATTGCAATATTAATTTCGCCGTTATCATTTAAAAAAGAAAATACTTTTTCCGTTTGAGTGGGGTTAAGATCTGAGCCCATAACCGCCACCGCACCGTGACCCAAAGACAAAGGCTGTGTTACTTGGGAAATTATATCGCCAAGGGCTTCTTCGACAGTTTCTCCAACACCCGAAAAGAGTTTGTTTTCCTTATCCTCTTTCAAATCGTCGGAATTTATAACTATTGCCTCTATCGTCATTTTTATCTTTTCTCCATCGCTGTCAAAACCCAAAGCCGAGACAATATATTCCTGTTTGTCGGAGGCAATAGTCTCCTTTACCGAGCAACCGCACAAAAGCACAATATTTAAGACAACAAGAACAAGACTTAAAAACTTTCTCATTTTTCTTTTCTGCTCCTTATAATGTTGTGATTAAAGGCTGGTCTTTTCATCATATCTCGCCAAGAGGCACGCCAAAAAGTATCTTTAAGGCTTTGGAAATCGGCTCTTTTTAGCGAAATGGTGTAATCAACACCAAAGGACTCAAGCGACAATATATGAATTATCGTGATGGAAACACCCACAAAAAATCCCCAAAGACCTAAAACAGCGCTTAAAAAGACATATAAAAGCCTTAAATAAAAAACCGCTCCCCTCAGTCTTGGAATCATAAGTCCCGCAATACCGCTTAGGGCTATCACTATAAGCATGGGTGTGCTGATGATTCTTGCCTCTACCGCCGCTTGACCCACAACCAAGCCACCCACAATGCTAAGCGCGTGACCCAACGACTGCGGCATTCTAACTCCCGTTTCCTTTAAAATTTCGAATACGAAAATCATAATAAGACACTCAGTAAGGGGTGCAAAGGGCACACCTCCCCTAAGGCTCGACACCGAAACTGCCAAGGCGGTTGGCAAAAGCTCACGATGAAAAGAGGAAAGTGCTATGAAAATTGCAGGAATGCTAACAGCCAAGAAAAAAGAGAAAAAACGCAAAATCCTACCCACCGAGGAAACCAAGAAATTTAGATAATAATCCTCGTCCGACTGAAAATTTTCAGAAAAAAGAAAGGGCAAGGTTAAAACAACGGGTGTTCCGTTAACAACCACCGCAATTCTACCCTCAAGTAGCTTTGCCGCCACAACATCGGGTCTTTCGGTGCTGCCTGTGGTCTTAAAAACAGAATATTTACTGTCACGGATATTCTCGGCAATATAGTTGGTATCTAAAATTCCGTCAATGTTAATTTTAGAGATTTTTTCTTTTAGTTTTCTGACGGTTTTGGGGTTTGCAAGACTTTCTAAATAGCAAATAAAAATCATTGTATTACTGCGTTTTCCAACCCTCATAACCTCACAGCAAAGGTCGGGCGTTTGCAGTTTTCGACGAATAAGTGCAATATTCGAAAGTCCGTTTTCAACAAAGCCTTCGCGAGGTCCCTGCAAAACCCTTTCATCCTGAGGCTCGTTAATTCCACGCATACTAAAGCCTTTTGTGTCAACCGCAAGAGCCTCTTTACTTTTATCAATAAGCAGAATAGTTTCGCCAAACATTATGCCGTTTAAAATGTCTGAAACCTTTGTTTGTTTTTTTATATCCCTTGCAAATAAAATTTGGGTTTCAATAAAATCGGCTAAAGTGGGGCTGTCGTTTTGACGGTCGACCGTTATGAGCGATTTTATAATTCCCTCGTTTAGTTGGTTTGAGTCGACCATACCGTCAAAATACATAATGGCACAGTCAAAACTGACAGTATTTCTAACCTTTACTCGCTTAACCCTTAAAATTGCCTCTTTCTTAAAAATGTTTTTAAAAAGGGCAATATCCTTTTCCAGGTCACCCGACAATGTAATATTTTCTAATTCTTTTACCGTAGCGTACATCTTATCACCTAAATCTATTATGACCGCAAGTAAGCCAAGTATTGATTTTTTAACGATTTGCAGTATAATAATCATAGAAAGGTTTTGATAAAATGATTTATAATTCGGTTTTAGAATTAGTGGGAAACACTCCCCTTTTAAGACTTAATAATATTGAAAAAGAATTGGGACTCAAGGCTAAGCTTTTGGCAAAGCTTGAATTCTTAAACCCCGCAGGAAGCGTTAAGGACAGAGTGGGTCTTGCCCTTATTGAAGAGGCTGAGAAAAAGGGTCTTTTAAATAAAGATTCGGTAATAATCGAGCCTACCTCTGGCAACACAGGAATAGGTCTTGCAATGGCGGCGGCGGTTAAGGGATATAAAGCGATAATCGTTATGCCCGAAACTATGTCAGAAGAACGCAAGAAATTAATGATTGCCCACGGTGCCGAGTTGGTTTTAACCGACGGCAAAAAAGGTATGTCGGGTGCCATTGAAAAGGCTGAAGAGTTAGCCAAGGAAATTCCAAACAGCTTTATTCCCGACCAATTTTCTAACCCCGACAATGCTTTGGCACACTATAAAACCACCGGCCCCGAAATCTTGAAGGACACAAAGGGCGAAGTTGACATTTTTGTTGCGGGAATAGGCACAGGCGGAACAATTACAGGCACGGGCAAGTTCTTGAAAGAGAATATCGAAAACATTAAAATTGTCGGTGCAGAGCCTTTGTCCTCCCCCGTTTTAACTAAAGGCACATCGGGCGCTCACAAAATTCAGGGTATCGGTGCGGGATTTGTTCCAAAAGTGTTAGACCAAGAAGTTTTGGATGAGGTTATTACTGTCAGCGACGAAGACGCAATTTCCACCGCACGAGAATTCGGAAAACTTGAGGGCTTTTTAATCGGCATTTCGGGCGGCGCCGCTCTTCACTCGGCAATAGAACTCGGCAAACGAAAAGAGAACGAAGGCAAAACCATTGTCCTCGTCCTCCCCGATAACGGAAGCCGTTATTTATCATCTGATTTATATTAAAACAAAACAACCGCTAAAAGCGGTTGTTTTTTTATTTCTTATTTGCTCTTTCAAGCCATACAAAACCAACATCTAAAGCGTCAAAAAAGCTGTCCTTAGTGGTTTCTTTCATAATCCTATCCTTCTCAGGAAGCTCAGTATCGCTCTTCATTAAAATAACCTTAACCTTTTGGGGGATTTCTCCGCCATCGGTTTTGGTGGTTGATAAAACCTCAAACTTTACAACCTGAGCTTCAGACATATCGCCATAATAAATCTCGTTACCCTTTCTAACCAAGGGCAACTCCTTATAAGTTAAAAAATCAGCCATTAAAATTACTCCTAAATATTAATATAATTAGTATAAACTAAACAAATTCATATGTCAAGTCAATTCATTGTTGACTTTTGAGGCGTTTTTAGGTACTATATTATTTATAATAATGATTGTAGTTTGGTGAGAAATTATGAAAAATGCAGATAAGAATATGGAAACGATTGTAAGCCTTGCCAAGGGCAGAGGCTTTGTATACCCCGGAAGTGAAATTTACGGCGGCCTTGCTAACTCTTGGGACTACGGTCCTTTAGGTGTTGAGCTTAAGAATAACATCAAAAAAGCTTGGTGGAAAAAGTTCGTTCAGGAATGCCCCTATAACGTAGGTCTTGACAGTGCAATTTTAATGAACCCCGAAACTTGGGTAGCATCAGGTCACCTTGGCGGCTTCTCCGACCCTCTTATGGACTGTAAGTCCTGTAAAACCCGCCACAGAGCAGACAAACTCATTGAAGATTATGTTGCTGAAAACGGCTTGAGCGATAATCCCGCTGCTATGGACGATACACAGATGATGGAATACATAAAGGAAAAAGGAATTGTATGTCCTCACTGCGGTTCTAAAGATTTTACCGATATCCGCAAGTTTAACCTTATGTTTAAAACCTTCCAAGGTGTAACCGAGGATAGCACATCTACCTTGTATCTCCGTCCCGAAACTGCACAGGGTATTTTCGTAAACTTTAAAAACATTGCCCGTACCACACGCAAAAAGTTGCCCTTTGGCGTGGCTCAAATCGGTAAATCCTTCCGTAACGAAATCACACCAGGAAACTTCATTTTCCGTATTCGTGAGTTCGAACAGATGGAGCTTGAGTTCTTCTGCAAACCCGGTACCGACCTTGAGTGGTTTGATTTCTGGCGTTCATACTGCAGAGATTGGCTCTTAAATCTTGGAATGGACGAAGAAAGCCTCAGACTTCGTGACCACGACAAAGATGAGCTTTGCTTCTATTCAAAAGCCACCACCGACTTCGAGTTCTTGTTCCCCTTCGGTTGGGGCGAACTTTGGGGCGTGGCTGACAGAACTGACTATGACCTCACACAGCACAGCGAACATTCTGGCGAGGCTATGGAATACTTTGACCCCGAAACCAACGAGAAATATATCCCCTATGTTATTGAGCCTTCTTTGGGTGCTGACCGTGTTCTTTTGGCATTCCTTTGCAACGCTTATGATGAGGAGACCGACGATAAGGGCGATACCCGTGTTGTAATGCATTTCCACCCCGCGCTCGCTCCCTTCAAGGCAGCAGTTCTCCCCCTCTCTAAGAAGTTATCAAACGAAGCTTTGGAGATTTACACCGAGCTTTCTAAATACTTCCCCGTTGACTTTGACGAGACAGGCTCTATCGGTAAGCGTTACCGCCGCGAGGACGAAATCGGAACTCCTATCTGCATTACCTTTGACTTTGATTCACTTGAAGATAAATGCGTAACCGTTCGTGACCGCGACACTATGGAGCAAAAGCGTATCCCGATTGCTGACCTTAAGGCATATATTGAAAAAGCAATAGAGTTTTAATAATTTTGACTGTGTCATACATATTTAAAGGTGATATGTGTGGCACAGTTTTTTTATTTTGCAATAAATCTTTTAGGCGGACTGTCGATTTTTATTTACTCAATGGGGGTTATGACAGAAAGCCTTAAAAAACTATCAGCAGGCAAACTTGAAAAAAGCCTTAAAACCGCCACCTCAAACGATTTTAAGGGTTTTATTTGGGGCAGTGTTGTAACCGCCTTGCTTCACTCCTCCTCTGCCCTTACAGTTATGCTGGTAGGTCTTGTGAATTCTGGCCTTCTTTCCTTTGAAAACACTTTTGGTGTTATTGTCGGCTCCAATGTGGGCACAACCCTTAACGCTTGGATTATAAGCCTTACAGGGCTGAAACTAGACTTTCTAAATCCGAAATTTTGGGTGCCTATAATCTCGTTTCTAGGTCTTTTTATAAAAATTCTTTCAAAGGATGAAAGAAAGCAAAATATCGGTCTTTCGCTTATGGGATTTTCGCTTTTAATGTATTCAATGCAGATAATGTCCGCCGCAGTTGAGGTTGTCAAAAACCTTGCTTGGTTTAAAGATTTTGTCAAAACCCTTGAAAGCCCCATAACCGCACTTTTGATTTCCTCGGTTTTTACTGGTATTATTCAGTCCTCCTCGGCAACCATAGGCATTGTTGAAACCTTGACACTTACAAACCCCATAACCTATAAAATCGCAATTCCTTTGGTTTTAGGGGCAAATATCGGTACCTGTGTTACTGCTCTGCTTTCCTCATTTGGTGCTAACAAAGATGCTAAACGGGTGGTAATACTTCACTTTGCACTTAATATTTTAGGCTCGGTTATATGTATTGCCGTTATGTATTTAATTTCTCCTTTTAGGATTTTAGAGGGCAAAATTTCAATGTCGGGCGTGGCGCTCGTACATACACTTTTTAACATTATCAGCGGAATAATCTTTGTGCCCTTTAAAAAAGCATTGATGAACTTTTGTATAAAAGTAACGGGAGGGCGTGGAAACCCTCCCCTACAAATCAGATGAAGTAATTTACACTTTACAAAGCAATTCTATTTTTGTATAATTTATAATATACTAAAACGGAGGTGCGTTATGGTAAAGCATATAATTTTATGGACTTTAAAGTCTGATATAAACGAACTTGAAAAAGCAAGGATTAAACAGCACATCAAAATGGCTCTCGAGGGTCTTTCAGGCAAAATTGTGGGTCTTAAAGAGATTAAGGTAAATATTAATCCGCTTGACTCTTCAAATGCCGAGATTATGCTTGACTCTCTCTTTGAAAACGAGGCTTCTCTCAAAGCCTATTCCACCCACCCCTTGCATGTTGCGGTGGCTGACAAATATGTCAGACCCTATACTGCTACCAGAACCTGTATGGACTACATAATCTAAATAATAAAAATCCCGATGATTACTCATCGGGATTTTGTTTTACTTCTTAGGTGTTTTAAGATAACTTTTTTTCGTCGTATTATTGGGGTTCCCCGGCTTTAAAAATCTATAGCTCTGATTCCTTACGATACAAACCGTCAAAAAACACACTATCAAACACATGCCGAAAGAAACGCTACCATCATATTCTTTTTAGTTTCTCTTTAACTCGCCGTTTTTTATATTTCTTTTAAAAATAAACAAAACAAGCGGAACAAACACAAGCTGCAATATTATACCCGGTAAACCTACAATAACCACCGAACTAAATACTGCACTAAAGGTAAATGGTGTTCCCTTTAATCCTAACAATGCCATTTGCAAAAGAATACGCACAATTCTGCCTAAAATCATAGCAAGAATCAAACTTATATAAACTGCTATTATATTCTTTTTTGCAAATTTTGAATAAATAAGCCCCGTAACCAAAGCGTAAACAGCAAGTTCAAAAGCTATTGATATTGCCTCTGGGTACATATTCGGTCTTGAAAACAAAATAGACCTAAGCAATGGCAATATAAACGACATTGGAACACTATATTTATAACCGCATATATACGCACACAAAAATACAGGTATGTGCATTGGCAAAAGCATACTGCCTATTTGTGGTACCTGTCCTGTCAGCATTGGCAAAATAATGCCTAAGCTTAAAAACATGGCGGTTAAACTTAAATTTTGCGAAATCTTTCTCATATTACAAATCAATGCCCATTTCTTGCATTTTATGGCGGATTATCTTGTAAGTCTCTTCTTTGTTCTTGGTGTTTAAAACTGCTTCTTCAAAGGGGCAAATACCGTCGCCCTTGCGGTTTATGATATTCGGCACCAAGCTTTCATATTCTGCCCTTATGCATTTTTCCTCTAAAACTGCTTTGGCAGAAACACTCATAACCTTTGCAAAAACCTCTTTTACGCCTAAAAGTGCATAAAGAAACGCTGTGGCTTTTCCAACCACCTTGTCAGCGGCAGAAAAATCACTCAACTTTACGCCGTCTGCATACCACTTAACAAGAGGTTTCACACCTCTTGAAACCGATGTATAGCTTTCCTCTCCCTTTATAAGCACACAGGTATACTTGCCTGAAGAAAGTAATTCTTTTGCCTTAATTAAATTACTCATCTTTAAACCTTTTCGGCAAAATCGCTCATCATTTTGCTGATTTCAATATTTTGAGGGCAAACCGCCTCACAAGCCTTGCAACCTATACAATTAGACGGCATTTTGTTCTCGGGCAAAGCCTCGATTTCTGCATCTGAATAAATACTCTCATTATAAAGCTTTATAATACGTGGTATTTCAAGCTCCATAGGACAGTGAGAGGTGCAGTAACTACAAGCAGTACAGGGTAAAACCTTTTTTGAAGCCATAGCCTTGCCTATGCTAAAAAGTGTATTCATTTCGGTCTCGTTTAAAGGCTTTGCTTCTTTATATGTGGCGATATTTTCTTTGAGTTGCTCAAAATCAGACATTCCCGAAAGGGTCAACTTAACCTCGGGAATAGACTGAACAAAACGGAAACACCACTCTGCTGGGGTAATACCAGGTCTTAAATTTTCGAGCTTTTGCATATAAAAATCGTCAAGACGAGCGAGTGAGCCGCCTCTTACAGGCTCCATAACCCAAACAGGTATGCCGTAATCTGCCGCCATTTTAACCTTTGCCTTGGCATTTTGAAAATCCCAGTCAAACCAGTTAATCTGCAACTGGCAAAACTCCATATCCTTTCCGTAAGCATCCAAAAAACGCTTCATTGTGTCAAGATTACTGTGTGCAGAAAAGCCTAAATGACGAATTCTTCCGTTTTTCTTTTGCTCAATTAAATAATCATAAATACCGAATTTAGGGTCTAGGTAAGCATCAATATTATTTTCCGAAAGGCAATGGAAAAGGTAAAAATCAAAGTATTCAACACGGCATTTTTTAAGCTGCTCTTCAAAAATTTCCTCAACCTTATCCATATTATCAAGGTCATAACCAGGAAATTTAGTGGCTAAATAGAAGCTTTCTCTTGGGTATTCAGACAAAATCTCGCCCATAGCAAGTTCAGAATTACCGTCGTGATAACCCCAAGCGGTATCATAATAATTAATGCCTTCCTCCATAGCGTAAGCTATCATTTCGCGTGTTTTTTCCATATCAATTTGAGAGTTGTTTTCCTTTACAGGAAATCTCATACAACCCATACTTAAAGCGGATAACTTTTTGTCGGCAAAATTATTATAAATCATAATTCTTCTCCTTTAGCTAAATTACATTTTATTATAACATATAATCGTTGCATACGCAACAAATGACTTGAAATAAATTCTTTCAAGTCATTTGTTTTTTATATTTTCCATTATTAAATTGTTATTACTGCCTTTTCATCTGGCGCAAGAACAGTACAACCGCCAACGCAAATAGAGCGGTGGCATATCCTAGCACCCACCAAAGATGAGGGAATACCCCACTAAAATCCCCTAAAAGTACAGCCCGTTCCATATCAACCGCATGAACAAAGGGCAGTGCATAGGAAATCTTCTTAAAGGTGCCGCCCACAAGTTCTAGGTCAAACCAAATACCCGATAACCATGCCGAAAGATTTGTTAGCAAAGCACCGCAGATACCCCCAACCTGCTTATCGGTAAAAACACTTCCGCAAAGAAGTCCCAAGGCAATATATAGTATAGAAACAGGAATTATAAACACAGCAGCATATAAAATATTAACGCTAATATCAAGTCCTAAAAAAATTGCGGCTATATAGCAAACAATACATTGGGTAACCGAAATTGGAAGCATTGGCAAGGTGTAACCCAAAATAAAATCTATTGGTGTCATCGGTGTTGTATACAAACGCTGTAACAACGAGCTTCCTCTGTCCTTTGAGATGATGGTTGCTGAAAATAAGGTCATAAAAGCTAAGCCGAAAACCGTTACACCCGGAGTTAAGTGTTGTATTTCAAACAGCTCTACGGGGATATTTGCTTGTATTGCACTTAACAATAAAATTAAGACGAGGGGAAATCCGAGTCCAAAGAAAAGGGTCAACGGGTCTCTTAATATCTCTTTTGCGTTTCTGTTTGCAAATGTAAGCATCCTCATTTTACCGCCCCCTTTACAATACGTATAAAGGCTTGTTCAAAACTATCCGTCTGTGCCGATTTTTTTATCTTATCGGCAGTATCACATATAAGAAGTTTGCCGTCCTTCATAATGGCAATACGGTCAGATAAGGCTTCCGCTTCCTCCATATAATGTGTTGTAAGCACAATTGTAACCTTGCCTTTAAGAGAACGGATTAAATCCCACAAATCACTTCGTGCGAGTACATCAAGACCGAGCGTAGGCTCATCAAGAAACAGAATTTCAGGTTCACTGATAAGCGCCATCGCAATACTCAGTCTGCGTTTCCAACCTCCAGAAAGTTTTCCTGATTTTTTATTAATAACATTTTCCAGTCCCAGCAGTTTGGAGAGTTCTTTAATTTTGGTATTTTGCTTTTCCTTTGTAAAACCGTGAACACCACACATCAGCTCAAGGTTCTCCTGAACTGAAAGGCTAGGTGCAACCGCAGTTTCCTGCGGAGAAACGGCTATAAGCGATTTCACAGCGGCAGTATCTTTGCTAATACTTTTTCCATTAAGAAAAGCATCTCCGCTTGTTGGTTGTGTGAGACACGACAGCATTTTAATGGTGGTAGTTTTACCGGCACCATTTACGCCAAGCAAAGAAAATAATTCACCTTTTTGTACCGAAAGAGTAAGATTATCTACGGCAATTACATCTTTATATTTTTTAGTTAAATTTTCAATTATTATAGCATCCATAACCTATTGCTCCATTCCATATTGCTTACGCATTCCTTGATATGCATCAGAAAGCATACGGCTAACCAACTCCCAATCAAGTTTCACAAACCCTGTTGCAAGCATAGAAGCAATTCCATGAACATAAGCCCACATTTCCAAATGAAACAATTTAACTTCTTCCATTTTAAGCCCAGTATTGCTTTGAACAAGAGCTTCCATTTTGTCACCAAGTTCACTAGACTCAGGGATAGTCTCATTTGTGCGGTCGCGCATATAAAGAAGTTTAAAAAGTTCCTTTTCTTCCTTGGCAAAGCGGATATATGCCATTCCACTTGCCTTGTAGGTGGGGAATTTTCCGTTTTCTATTTCTCTATTAATATAGTCGCTGCATATAGCATCTGCCTTTTCTAGAACTGCAAGTCGCAGTTCATCCATTGTTGCAAAGTTTGAAAACACAGGCTGTGTAGAACAGTTCAGAGCCGAAGCAATTGTTCTGGCATTAAGTGAGTCAGCCGTGCTATTTCGCACAATATCTACAGCGGCATTTATAATATCTTCTCTTGTTACTTTAACCTTAGGTGGCATAAAGCACCTCCATAATATAGTTGTTGTTATATATCATATGTTATTTTACTATCTTCTAACTCTTTTGTCAAGATACAGTTTTTTGTTGCTTTAATTAAAAAATATTGGTATAATGAATATAGACCATATTGGAGGTTGTTATCATTGGATTTAAACCTAATTCTTGAAAAAGTTATAAAAATTACTAAAGAATCAGCCAAATTCACCAAAGGGGAATTTTCCATTACCGAAAAGGGTTCACATGTCAATTTTGTGACCTCGGCCGATCTTGCCGTTCAAAAATTTCTTGAAGAAAAATTGGTTGAGTTACTTCCCAATTCCGCATTTTTTGGTGAAGAGAACTCCAAATCGGTAAGCGAAGCCGAATATCTTTGGATTGTTGACCCCATTGACGGAACGGTTAATTTTTCAAGAGGAATCAGCGAAACTGCCATTTCGGTCGGTTTAGTTCACAATAACAAACCCATTTTGGGCGTTATATATATGCCCGATAAAAAGGAACTTTACCATGCCGTTTTAGGTGGTGGTGCCTTTTTAAACGGAGAAAAAATCAGGGTTTCCGACCGTGATTTTAAAAACTCTCTGTTTTGCACTGCCTTTAGTCTTTACAACAAGGACTATGCCGAAATGTGCATTGATATTATGAGAGAGGTTTACCACGACAGCGTTGATGTTAGGCGTTCCGGTTCTTGCGCTATGGATATTTGCTATCTTGCAAGAGGCTCTTGCGAACTGTTTTTCGAATTCCGTGTTTTCCCTTGGGATTACTGCGCAGGAATTGTTATTTTGAGAGAAGCCGGCGGAATTATAACCGACCTTAGCGGCAAAGATATCCGACTTGACCGACCCTGCCCCATTATTGCCGCCAACACTCAAGAAAACCATAATAAACTTTTAGGAATTGTTAGAAAATATATTAAAACTATACCTTACGAGGAAATTTTAAAATGAATAAAAAAGAAGGAAATTCAAACATCAAAGATAACTTTATAGTTTTTAAAATCCCTGATAGTATGAAAACTAAGGAACCTAACATTGACCTTGAAAAACTTTACGAACTTACAATTGCTGAACTTGGTCTTCAGCAAAGTAAACGCGATCAATTGCTTACCATATATTTAGCGATGTGTTCATTTCTCATTCCTTTTGCTTTTTCTCTTGATATTATTTCTTGGCAAGGCAAAGGATGTATATTTCTTGCAACAGCCATAGTAGGCATTTTATTTGCAAATATTATTGTTAGATATAGGATTTATAAGGAAATATATTGGCTTTGCTGTGAAACTATCACATTATTGTTTACTATTGAAAAGAAAAATCTGACCAAACACATACTCCAACAATGTTATCACCGAACAATGTATAAAAAATGTAAAAAATATCTTGTCAAAAACGACCAAAACCGCCTTATTTTTAATAAATTCAAATATATTAAAGATAATATAACTAGTTCTGAATTTACCTACTTTATTATCCATTGTTTTGTAACTGCTTTGGTTTTTGCTATGGCTATCGCTTTGATTTTACCCTTACAGTTAATCACAAGCATTATAATCGCAGTGGTATGTTCTCTTGCTTTGATTTTAGGTTTTATAACAAATTTCTTTTCAAGATGTATTAATGTTTATGGCGTTCTTATTGATGGCAATCACAAAAAATTCAACACCGCCTTTAACAAGGCCTGGTTCTTACATTTTTATTTAGATGATGCCAACGACAAAGATATTGAAAAATTGCAAAATTACTACACTTATGAAGAAGCGGTAGAAATACTAAAACAAAAATAAATAATCAATATAAAAACGGCTTGGAAGCTAACTTCCAAGCCGTTTAGTATTATTCACTTTATTCCCACTCAATAGTGCCTACAGGCTTAGGTGTAAGGTCCATAAGAACACGGTTGATGCCTTCTACCTCATTAGTAATTCTATTGGTAATATGGTGAAGGATGGAATATGGAATTTCTTCGATTGTGGCGCTCATAGCGTCGGTAGTGTTAACTGCGCGGATAATTGCCGGCCAGCCTTCGTAACGGCTTTCGTCCTTAACGCCAACGCTCTTGATATCAGGAACAGCGATGAAATACTGCCAAACCTTTTCAGCTAGGCCGTTTTTGTCGAATTCTTCTCTCAAAATTGCGTCTGCTTCACGAAGGGCGTGGAGACGGTCACGGGTGATAGCACCCAAGCAACGAACACCAAGACCAGGACCCGGGAACGGCTGACGGTAAACCATTGCATGAGGAAGACCTAAAGCCTCGCCAACAACGCGAACTTCGTCCTTAAACAAAAGCTTTATGGGTTCTACAAGCTCAAACTGTAAATCCTCGGGAAGTCCGCCAACATTGTGGTGTGATTTAACAGCCTTTTTGCCCTCTGCCTGTTTAATGCTTTCAAGAATATCAGGATAGATAGTACCCTGTGCCAAGTAAGAAACTCCCTCAAGTTTGCGAGCTTCATCAGCAAAAACATTAATAAACTCAGCACCGATGATTTTTCTCTTGCTTTCAGGGTCAGAAACGCCTGCCAACAAATCAAGGAAACGATCGGTAGCGTCAACATAAATAAGGTTAGCATCAAGCTCGTTGCCGAACATTTCAATAACAGCTTCGCTTTCGCCCTTTCTCATAAGACCGTGGTTAACGTGAACGCAAACAAGCTGTTTACCAATAGCCTTAATAAGTAATGCTGCAACAACTGAAGAGTCAACACCGCCGGAGAGTGCCAAAAGCACCTTTTTATCTCCAACCTGTTCTCTAACAGCCTTAACCTGCTCGGCTATAAATTTATCTGCTAATTCCTTTGTGGTAATACGAGCCATTGATTCGGGACGTACATTTGTATCCATTTATATTCCTCCCGTAAATTAGTTTGTATAGTTATCAAAATAACCCTGAACAAGAACAACAGGTGTTCCCTTATCACCTGAACCTGAGGTCAAATCACAGAGAGAACCTATAAGGTCGGTAAGCTGACGGGGTGTAGTACCCTGAGCTGCCATATTACCAACAAGACTGCCGTTCTTTGCCTTTATGCTGTTCGAAATAGCCTCTTTAAGAGCATCACCTGAAAGGTCCTTAAAATCATTATCAGCTAAATATTTAAGTTTGAGTTCATTCGGTGTGCCGATAAGACCGTCAGTAAATGCGGGTGAAACAACAGGGTCTGCAAGCTCCCAAATCTTACCTTTAGGGTCTTTAAATGCGCCGTCACCGTAAACCATTACTTCAACAGTCTTGCCTGTAGCTTCTTTAATGAGCTTTTGAATTTCAAGTACTAGAGGTTTACATTCTCTGGGGAATAGCTTAACCTTATCCTCGGTAGATTTATTAGAGCCTAAAAGACCGTAATTTTCGTTACATCCGCTTCCGTTAATAGGAGCATTTAATATATCATCTAAACCAAAAACTATTTTAGCACCTGCTTTTTTAAGCAAACGCTTTGTTCTTGCACGTGTATGAATATCACAAGTGAGAACGCAATCCGTATAATCAAGAATAGCCTTGGGCTGATTAGCAAATATAATCTCAACCTCACAGCCCTCAGACTTAATAAGGTTTTGATAATATTCAACATAATCAACGCCTGTAAACTCAAGCGGATGAACACCAAATACCTCGCGGTAACGCTCAAGCGACAAAACATCTGAATGAGGGTTAATACCAGCCTCGTCAATCTTATCCCAATCTGCGAGTTCGTTACCAACCTCATCTGATGGATAAGCTAACATTAACACTATTTTCTTAGCACCTCTTGCAATACCTTTAAGACAGATTGCAAAGCGGTTACGTGATAAAATCGGGAAAATAACACCAACTGTTTCTTCGCCGAATTTTGATTTAATGTCTGATGCTATATCGTCTACCGAAGCATAATTGCCCTGTGAACGCGCGACAATAGACTCAGTCATAGCAATAACATCGCGGTCTCTGAGAGAAAAGCCCTCGCTCTGGGCCGCAGCAATAACACTGTCAGTAACTATATTAGCTAAATTATCCCCTTCGCGTATGATAGGGCAACGAATACCCCTTGAAACAGTACCAACTAAACGTGTGTTTTCTGACATTTAAATCGTCCTCTCTGATATGGTTTCTGAGATTTTTACTGATAAAATTCATCACTGAATAATTATATCACTTTAGTATTATCACTGCAATATTTTTTTAAAAAAAATCAAAAAATTTTGGTATTAGATTTATACACATCGGCAACCTCGGTAATGGTTATAAAAGCCATTGGGTCTTGAGTATGAACTATTTTCTTCATTTTTCCTATTTGGAAACGGTTAAGTACAAAATAAACTACGGTTTTATCCTCATCAGAATAACTGCCCTTTGCACTAATTTTGGTTCCACCGCTGCCGAACTCTTCGGCTAAGGCGTCACATATTTTTTCGGGCTCGGTAGTAATTATCATCGCCGCTTTACTACGGTCAAGACCCTCAACAATAAAGTCGATAGTTTTAAGCCCCGCGCCGTAAGTAATTATCGAATAAAGGGGCAAGGTCCAGTCCTTAAAAATTATGCCACAAATTATATACAAAGTGACATTATATATCATAACAAATGTACCCACAGTTATGCCAATTTTCTTTGCAAAAACAACCGCCATAACCTCTATTCCATCCATTGCCGCACCAAAACGGATAGCAAGACCGCTTCCAACACCTGAAATTAGACCGCCAAACAAAGCACAAAGCAACAAATCGTCCCCTGCTAATGGTGATGTGAAGCTGACATCAATGGGTAAAATATCGGTTATCAACCATGCCGCCAAGGAATAGATACATACCGTATAAATGGCATAAAAGGTAAATACTCCACCCTGTTTTTTCATTCCGTAGATAAACAGTGGCACATTTAAAAGCACAAGAAAGAATGATAGAGATAAAAATTCAGGTGTTATTTGGGATAAAAGCATTGAGGTTCCCGAAATTCCGCTATCGTATAGATGAACGGGTGCCAAAAACACAGTTACACCTACAGCGTTTATTATACCCGCAATTGTCAACAGTAAAATGTTTTTTAAGGATATTTCTCTTAAATCTATTTTTTTCATCTCTGACTCATTTCTAAATAATCTCTATGAGGTTGTACTGCCATATAAGCAGGACGGATAATCTTACCCGCATTGATGATTTCCTCAATTCGGTGAGCCGACCAACCTGCGATTCTTGCAATAGCAAAAATAGGGGTATACAGTTCGTGAGGAAGCCCCAACATATCGTAAACAAAGCCGCTGTAAAAATCCACATTGGCACTAACGCCCTTATACATTTTGCGTTTCTTTGCAATAACCTCGGGTGCCAATTCCTCAATCAAAGAATAAAGTTCGTATTCTCGGGTGAGTCCCTTTTCCTCAGAAAGCTTTTGAACAAAACCCTTAAACACCTTGGCTCTTGGGTCCGAAACAGAATAAATCGCGTGACCTATACCGTAAATCAAACCCGATTTGTCAAACGCTTCTTTATTAAGTATTTTAAGCAAATACTCGGAAATTTCCTCTCGGTCGGTCCAGTCCTTAACATTTTTCTTTATGTCTTCAAACATTCCCGAAACCTTGATATTTGCGCCACCGTGTTTAGGTCCTTTAAGTGAGCCTAGTGCCGCCGCGATAGCTGAATATGTATCGGTGCCAGAAGAAGATACAACATGGGTTGTAAAGGTTGAGTTGTTACCTCCGCCGTGCTCTGCGTGAAGCACCAAGGCAATATCCAAAACCTGTGCTTCAAGGGGTGAAAACTCACCGTCCTTGCGCAACATATAAAGAATGTTTTCAGCAGTAGATAAATTAGGGTCAGGCTCATGAATAAAGAAACTATCGCTCTTTTTCCAGTGATAGTTGTAAGCATGATAGCCGTAAACCGAAAGCTGAGGAAAACGTGCTATTAACTGCAAACACTGTTTTAAAACATTGGGAATGCTTGTGTCATCAGCGTTAAGGTCGTTAGAATAAAGCATCAAAACACTTCTTGCCAAAGCGTTCATCATATCGGAAGACGGAGCCTTCATTATAACATCACGAACAAAGTTATCAGGAAGGCTTCTGTAAGAAAACAAGTGCTTTTTAAAATCTTCAAGTTCTTCCTCTGTGGGCAAAGTGCCGAATATCAAAAGATAAACCACTTCTTCAAAAGCAAAACGGCCGTCCTTTAAAGCACCGTCTACAATATCCTTAATAGGATATCCTCGGTAATAAAGTTCACCCTCGCAAGGCACTTCCTCGCCGTTTACTATTTTCTTTGAAATAACATCAGAAATTTCGGTAAGACCTGTAAGCACACCTTTGCCGTTAAGGTCTCTAAGTCCCCTGTTTACCTTGTTATCTATGTAAAGTTGTGGGTCAATTTTAGTATTTCCTAAACATTTTTCAGCTAACTTCAATTCTTTTTCGGTTAAATTAGTCATCATATCACTCTTTTCTGTGCCAAATTATACCACTTAAATTTAAATAAATTATAAATAAAATCTTAAAAAAACAAAAAAGGCTTTATCGGGCTTTCGCCCGATGAAGTCTTTTAAGATACAAGCTTTATTGGTCCCGTACTGCCGTAATGTGCTTAAAATAACCTGACAAAGGTCAGGTGGGTGCCGACCGTATAGCTTCGCGCTCCCTTCTTCCGAACTCGGCACAGCCGCGGGAGGTCTGCAAGCCCACTATACGAGTTTAGGCCCCATGTTTAAGGTTGTAGGGCTATATAAGTCACGGTCCGCGAACAGCACAGGACTCTCATCTTAATTACTTATTATCTATTTCAAAAAAATCTTCCAAACGGTCAACGAAAGCATCTGCAACAGTTTCGTATTCATCGTCATCCTCTATCTCGCAGAAATACTCCTCTCCGTCTTCCTCCATAACCTTAACGATTACTAGCTCGCCGCTGTCGTCAAGCATTTCTTTGGGGTCATCAAAGGTGGGAAGCAAAGCTAAATATCTGCCCATATCGGTTTCGATAGCATCTAAAACCTCGAAATTATATTCCTTACCCTCATCATCAGCTAAGGTCACTAAATCAGGGTTATACTCTAATTCTTTATTATTTTCGCTCATAATTTATACCTCACATATTCTTTCTTTATATTTTACCTATAACAATCAGTTTAGTCAATCATTTTTTAAAATCTTGTCTTTTTCGTATTCAATAACCTTACTGAACTGGGTGTCATATAATTCCTGATAACCCTTACAGTTTTCAAGAAGCTCGTCGTGTTTACCCGTTGCGGTTATAACACCGTTTTCCAAAAGCATTATATTGTCCGCCGCCATAACAGTGGATAAACGGTGGGCAATTACAATGCTTGTGCGGTTTTCCATAATTCTGTCAAGAGCAGTTTGAATAAGACTTTCGGAAATCGAGTCAAGTGAAGAGGTTGCCTCGTCCAAAATTAGTATTTTCGGGTTTTTTAAAACAACTCGAGCTATTGAAATTCTTTGCTTTTCACCGCCTGAAAGTTTAAGACCTCGGTTACCGACAACGGTATCAAATTTCTCGGGCAAAGACATAATAAAGTCGTAAATATTCGCAACTTTACAAGCGTTTTCAATTTCTTCCGCTGTTGCGTCTGCCTTGGCATAAAGCAGATTTTCCATTATGGTGCCGTTAAACAAATAGGTGTCCTGTGTTACCATTCCAATATTTTGTCTAAGATATGAAAGGTCTATATTTTTAACATCCACACCCGCAATTTCAACACTGCCCGAAGCCACATCGTAAAGACGGGGTATCATACCGATAATGGTAGATTTACCCGCACCTGATGTTCCCACTATAGCATACATTTTGCCGCTTGGAACCTTAAAATCAACACCCTTTAAAATCGGCTTTGTTTTACTATATGCAAACTTAACATCTTTAAACTCAACACTTGCATTTTCAAGGTCAGGTGTTACGGGATTTTCACAATTCACAATATCACTCTTGCGGTCAAGATAATCAAAAATTCTCGTAAAGAGTGCCAAAGACCTTACAAAACTCACATGAACATCAAGCAAGTTTCTGATAGGCATACTCATTTTATTAATAAGGGCAACGATAACCGTAATATCGCCGACACTTAAGGTGCCGTTCACACCCTTTATAATAAATATTCCTCCAACAAAGTAAATAACAAGAGGTGCCGACTGCATAACAAGTCCCATTATAACCCTAAACCAGCTGCCCGCTCTTTGTTCTTTAATTGTAATAGCGGTAACCTGACTGTTTATGTCCTTAAACTTTTCATACTCTTTTTTCTCTTTTGTAAAGAGTTTAACAAGCATTGAGCCGCTAACAGATAGGGTTTCGTTTATCTGTTGATTAAGTCCGTCATACTTCTCCTGTGCTTCGGAAACTAATTTCCAACGCTTTTTGCTGATACGCCTTGTTGGGAATAAAAGCAAAGGCATAACTGCAACAGCAACCAAAGCCATTCGCCAATCGGTATAGAAAAGATATGCCGCCGACGCTATAACAATTAAAGCATTGCTGACAACCGATGTGAGTGTTCCTGATACAACGGCGCTAACGCCGTTAATATCGCTGTTCATTCTGGTTATAATGTCACCCTGTTTTTCACCAAGGAAAAATGCATGGGGCATTGTTTGAAGATGGGAATAAAGCTGATTTCTCATATCAAATATAATTTTTTGAGAAATCCAAGTGTTTATGTATTGCTCCAAAATAATTAAAATTTGGGAAGAGGCAGTAACAATAAAGGCTAAAACAATTAGACTGATAAGGGACTTTATGCCTAAATCATTAGGAATATTTACAATAGTATCAACTATTTTACCGATTATAACCGACGGAAAAAGTCCCAAAACAGCAGAAATGCAAAGCGCTACAAACACAAGCAAAAAGTGCCATTTATAGGGCAATAAATATGAAAGTATTCTTTTTAACAAATCTTTAGTAACCTTAGGCATATTTGCCTTTTCTTCCTCGGTTAAAAAGCCTCGCGGTCTTCTTGGCGGCATATTATCCCTCCTTTTTCTTTATTTTACCATATTTTTATTCTTTATTAAACAGTTTTTTTATTCTCTTATTATTCTCAGATATGTCGCTAAGATAAAGTGACACAAAAAATCCTAAAATAACGGCGATTATACCGCCTATTGTGTAGGAGTTAAAGCCAATGGTAATCTTGGTTTTCATTTCAACAATAACGCTAGGTATTACCGATAAAAAAAGACCGAAAATTACCGAAAAAGTTGCGGTGTAAAAACGCTTTAACAAGCGGTTTATAACAAAAGAAATTCCCAAAACACCAACGCCTAAGCCTATTGCTGTAGGGATTAAAATGCCCAAATCCAACACCTTAACCGATGTTATATCAAGCCAGATTTGGTAAAGACCCAAAGCGTTTAAAATTGCCGCCGAATCAACACCTGGAACGATATATGACCCTGCCACGGAGAGACCCAAAACAAAGGACTGTAATGTGTTTGGGTTTTCAACAGTAGTAAAAAATCTGTTGCCGTATAAAATCCAAAGGCCAAGGGCGAAGCAAACCACAATAACCACATAAAAAATCGGTTTAAAGCCTTCCTTTTTTACCTCTTTATTCAAAAGGGGCAAGGTGCCTAAAATAAGTCCCAAAAAAGCAAAACGGGTGTAAACCTCGAAATTGCTTAAAAGGTAGTTTACAGCGTTGCTAAAAAGTACAACACCGCCAACCATACCAATTCCTAAAGGAATTAAAAATTTCAAATTTTCTTTTAACTTTTTAAAGTTTAAAATACTGCTTATACACTCAATGGTTTTTTGGTAAAGGCCGAAAATAACCATCAAAACACTGCCCGAAAGTCCGGGGGCTACGCCGCCTAAGCCGACAACAATTCCTTTAAAAAAATTCTTCATAAAATTACTCCTTCACAAGTAATGCCACGCATTCACAATGTGCCGTTCTTGGGAATAAATCTGCGGGGGTATATTCCTTTAATTTATAACCCTTTTGCTCGAAAATTTTAATATCACGCGCTAGTGTTCCAACATCGCAAGAAACATAAACTACCCTCTCAGGGCAAAAACTTTCTGCAATAGTTAAAATCAGTTCCTCGGTCAATCCCTTTCTCGGAGGGTCAACAACTATAACATCAGCCTTTAAATTTTCCTTGGACGATTTTTCGGCAAATTCGGTGGCATCCATACAGAAAAATTCGGCGTTTTCAATATCATTTTCTTTGGCGTTATATTTTGCGTCCTCGATAGCCTCGGGTATAATTTCAACACCTATTACCCTTTTTGCCTTGTGAGCCAACGATAAACCTATCGTACCCGCACCGCAATAAAGGTCTAAAACGGTTTTACCCTCAACCTTGCCGTATTCTGCCGCCTTTTTATAAAGTTTTTGGGCCATTGTGTGATTAACCTGATAAAAAGAAAGCGGAGACAAGCGGATTTTAACACCGCACAAAATATCGGTTATGTAATCAGTTCCAAAAAGTGTTACACATTTATCACCCAAAATAACATTGGTGTCATCTTTATTTATATTAATCTGCACACTTTTAAGGTCGTCTTTATCAGTTTCCCTTAACGCAGAAATCAGTTCTTCAGAAAAGGGCAAGGCTTCTCCGTTAATAACGAGAGTAACCATAATCTCCTTTGTAACCGCTCCCTGACGGATATAAATATGGCGAAGAAGACCTTGGTGCTTTTCTTCATTATATATGCTGATTTTATATTTTTCAATCCAGTTTTCAACCGTTTTTACAAGGCTTTCAAAAATTTCGGGTTGCAATAGACAGTTGCTGTTTTGGATAATTCTATGCGAATGGGTTGCAAAAAATCCCGCTTTACCCTCAGAATTTACAGGGTACTGCGCCTTGTTTCTATAACGGTTTTCACTGTCAAACATAATAGGCTGTGGCGCTAAATCTACACCACCGATTCGCTTAATAGTTTCTCTTATGCGGTTTTCCTTAGCTTTAAGTTCAGCCTTATAGGAAATATGACGAAAAACACATCCCCCACAACGGGAAAAAGCCGAGCAGTCATTCTCTGTTCGGCAATTTGCACTTTTCATTATTTCCAAAACCTTGCCGTAAGCATAGGTTTTCTTCACCTTTAAAATTTTAACCTTGACAGTGTCCCCCACCGCAGTAAGGGGTACGAAAACTGCCATTCCCTCGTATTTTCCAACGCCGCTGCCCTCGGCAGTGTAACCGGAAATACTAAGAATTATTTCATCATTTTTCTTCATTTGAGTTATTCCAAATTACCTCGAAAAGTTGGTCTATTCTCTCTTGTTTTCCACTTAAATATAGGAAACCGAAAAGAGTTTCCAATCCTGTAGCAGTATGGTATTCCTTATTTGTGGCGTTTTTGGGAGAACGGGAGGTGTGAAAATTTCTGCCTCTCTTGAAAATATCAATTTCTTCTTCGCTAAGCAAAGGCGCTATAACCTCAAAAGCCTTGGCCTGAGCCGTGGCACTGACATATTCAACCGATAATTTATGAAGTTCGCCCGACGGACGGTTTACGAAACTTAATTTTGTTCTTGTGCAAAGCCCGTAAACACCGTCGCCCACAAAGGCTAAAACAGAGGGACTAAGTAATTTAACATTTTCCATAATTATACCACAAAGTCAAACTCAATGCCCAAAACATCAACAGTATCACCCTCGTTAATACCTGCATCCTCAAGAGCGTCGATAATGCCTGTCTGACGAAGCACCCTTTCGAAATACTGAAGCGACTCATAGTCATCAGGGTCAATGGTATTCATAATATCCATTAGCCAATCGCAATCCTCAACAAAGTATACGCCGTCACGAACATTGATATTAAATGTGCGTTTAGTTTTAATCTCGGTAACCTCGGGCTTAGGCTCTGCCTCATATTTCAAAATCGGTGGCAATTTTTGAAGCTCTGCCGCAACGCAGTTTATCAAAGCGTCGGTACCCTCGTTAATTGCCGCCATAATGGGGAAGAATTTAAATCCCTTTTCTTTGAAATAGGTCTCATATTTTTCTATTTCGCCGTCCTCCAAAAGGTCGCACTTGTTAGCAACAACAATTTGGGGTCTTAGTGATAAATCCTCGCTGAAAACGGCTAATTCTTTGTTAATTTTTTCAAAATCGTCAATAGGGTCTCTACCCTCACTGCCCGAAATATCAAGCACGTGAAGTAGCATTCTGCAACGCTCAACATGGCGTAAAAATTCGTGTCCCAAGCCAACGCCTTCACCCGCACCCTCAATAAGACCGGGTATATCAGCCATAACAAAGGACGAGCCCTCGCCCATTCTGACAACACCCAAAACGGGGGTTAAGGTTGTAAAATGATAGTTAGCAATTTTGGGTTTTGCCTCGGAAACCACCGAAACCAAGGTAGATTTTCCAACATTTGGAAAGCCAATAAGTCCCACATCGGCTAAGAGTTTTAGTTCAAGTGTTACATCCAATTCCTCACCTGGATTTCCTGGCTTTGAGAAACGGGGCACTTGACGGGTAGAGGTTGCAAAGTGCTGATTTCCCCAACCGCCGTTACCGCCTTTCGCAATAACAACAGGCTCGTCGTCAGAAATGTCGGCAATAATTCTGCCTGTTTCAGCATCTTTAACAAGTGTTCCAACGGGAACGCTTATTACAAGGTTTGGCGCACTCTTACCTGTGCAACGGGAAGCACCGCCGTTTTGACCGGGCTCTGCAGAATACTTTCTTTTATAACGAAAATCTGCCAAGGTTGAAAGGTTACTGTCCGCCTTAAAGACAATATCTCCGCCCTTGCCCCCGTCTCCACCATCGGGACCGCCTGCCGCTACATATTTTTCGCGGTGGAAAGAAACGGCACCATCGCCGCCCTTACCTGCTTTTAAATGTATTTTTGCAATATCTACAAACATTTTTATTCCTCGCTGTCGGTGAATTCCATATTTTCATCACCGTTTATATAATTATCATAAAGCTCACGGGCTTTAGTGTAATCCTCATCCTTAACATATATGTCATCAGTCACCAAAAATCCGCCTGTTATAACCTTAAGGTAGCCGTTAGCACCATCCCGTCGGCAGATAAAGGGTATATTATTTTCCCGAAGCATATCCTGATAAACCTCACTTAGCACCGTATTTGAAATCGATGCAACAAGAGATGGTTCTTTAGGTTTTGAAACCTCTTTTTTGGGAAATAACTTTTTAAATATCTCCATTTATATTTCTTCTCCAAAATCCTCTGAAAAATCGTCATCAAATTCTATTTCTGTGTTTAAAAATTCTTCGTAAAGCTCGTTTGCTTTTTCTAAATCGGCTTCGGCAACATAAATTTCTTCAGCAACAATGCTTCCTCCGAAAACCACCTGAATAGAGGCATCCTCTGTTTGAGAAGATGAGAAAGGAATGTCATTGTCCTTTAAAATATCTTTGAAAATTTCAGCCGAAATTATGTCCTCAAAAGAAGCAAGTAAAGTGGGGTTTTCGATTACATTTGTTTCTTTTTCTTCTAGAACTTCCTCAACCTCTTTTTTAAGAACTGCTCCGCAAACGGGGCAAAGCTCGGCATCATCATTACATTCTACATTACATACATGGCAAATAATCATAAAGGTCATTCCTTTCTAAAAATTTAAAAATAGGGACTGTGAAATGCCACAGTCCCTTAAATTTATATTAGTCAGCGTAAATGCTTACCTGTTTGCGGTCACGACCAAGACGCTCAAATTTTACCTTACCGTCGATAAGAGCAAAAAGTGTGTCATCAGAACCACGACCAACATTGTTACCGGGATGAATATGGGTACCTCTTTGACGAACAAGAATGTTACCAGCTAAAACGAATTGACCGTCAGCGCGTTTAACGCCAAGTCTTTTGGACTCACTGTCACGGCCGTTCTTGGTAGAACCCACACCCTTTTTATGAGCGAATAACTGAATGTTAATCTTTAACATATTTTGCACCTCCGTAAATCTTAATGTTATTACTGTATTCCTTGGAAAGTTCTGTTAAGTGAAGTTTTAAACCATCCATTATCTTATATGTTTCAGAAGATGGGTTAATAACCTTAAAGTCCATCAAACCGTCCTCTACCAAAGCATCTGCTTTATCTCCAATAATTTCGGTTACAGTATTGGCTGTTAAATAAACAGCGCTTGAAACAGCAGAACAAACTATCTTTCCAAGCTCATCATCACAGTCCACTGAACTGTGACCGCTAACACAAAAGCCGTAAATCCCTTTTGCATCAGCCAGAAATTTTACACTAGTCATAATTAGCCGATTTCGGTAATCTGTACTTTAGTGTAAGGTTGTCTGTGACCCATTTTGCGAGAACTGCTCTTCTTGGGTTTGTAGGTAAATACAGTAATCTTCTTACCCTTGCCGTTCTTTAAAACGGTACCCTTAACGAAAGCGTCCTTAACATAAGGCTTACCAACCTTTAAAGTTCTGTTACTTACAGCAACAACCTTATCGAAGGTAATCTCAGTGTTTTCCTCAGCATTAAGCTTCTCAACATAGATAACGTCGCCGTTTTCTACACGGTATTGCTTACCGCCAGTCTCGATAATTGCGTACATTTTTTCACCTGCTTATATTCAGTCTCGCTACGGAAGGCGTGCCCAAAATTTAGGCAACTTTAAATTAGCCCACAATATGCGGCTTATACATATTATCACAAACCATTTTAAAAGTCAAGGAAAAAATTGCACTTAAAATTACTTGAATTTTCGCTTTATTTTTTCGTATATTTCTACCGATTTAAAGCGTATTTTGTAGGGTTTCGGGTTTTCAGCAATTTTAGCGGATTTCTCCCCCACACTGTCCTTTAAACTAGCGTCCTTATCAGTTGGGACACAAACGCCTGGGAAAATAACACACCACCAGTTTTTACCAACACCTTTGCCTAGTTCCACTATTAATGCGTCATATTCTCCCGCAGGTAAAGTAAAGTCGTCATAAACCCTTGTTTCAAAAAATCTTTTGCCGATTTTAGCAGTCGCAGAATAACTAAAACCTTGTTCTTTAATCACTCGGTTTGCAATTTCCTCGTAATTTTTAAGGTTTTCTTCTGTTTTTTCTAAAGCCGAATTTAAATCAGTACTCTTTTCAAAAAGGGTTTCGCTTTTCTTCAAAATCTCGTCTCTTATTTTAATTTTCAGTTCTTGGTCGGCTGTCATATCAGAGTTTGCCACAATATGTAATCTAAGCACATTGTCTCTTAACTCTTCGCAGTTAGCGTCAAAACTCGCAAACGACCAAAAAACCGAACATATAAACCCAAAAACGAGTGCCCATTCAAATGCTTTTTTTGAAATTTTAGTAGCCATAAAAAATATTCCTCTCTTTTGTTCTGAGAGGAATATTGACTAGAATTTTTAAATTTATTCAAAAATCATCGATTTTTCTATTGGTTTAACTGTAAATGCTGTTATTTTCTTGCGTTTCAAGACCTTTTCGCATTTTTTAGCGCTCTTTAAATCCTCGAAAACAGCGAAACAAGTAGGTCCGCTTCCCGAAAGTCCAACGCCTAAAGGATTAAAGGATTCCAAAAGTTTTTGTAAGCTCTTATCCTCCCAAACCTCATTAAAAGAATTATTAAGATGTTTGCAAAGTTCTTCCAGGTTGTTTTCTTCTGCATATTTTACCGAAGAATCAATATCTATAAAGGCATTTTCTTTGCTGTCGAGTTGACGGTACATTTCGCCCGTTGAGGGTTTTGTGCCCCACTTTGCTAAAACAAAATATCCCGATTTAAAGGGTTTAAGCTCTTCTAAAATTTCGCCGATTCCCGTTGAACGCTGAGTGCCGCCCTTTATAAAGAAAGGCACATCCGCTCCCAAAGAAGCCGCCATTTCTTCCATTTTTTCATTTGAAAGACCAGCATTATAAAGTTTATTAAGTCCCAAAAGCACACCTGCTGCATCGGCACTGCCTCCGCCCAAGCCTGCGGCTTCGGGGATACGCTTCTTTATATATATTGAAGCTCCGCCCGAAATTTTGGTTTCTTTAAAAAACAACTCAGCGGCTTTAAAGCCTAAATTATCCTTACCCGAAAGGTATCTTTTAGAACATTTCAGTGTGATTTTATCGGCTTTTTTAAGTTTCAATGTATCAAAAAGGTTTACCGACTGCATAACAGTATCAATATAATGATAACCGTCATCTCGTTTGCCTTTTATATAAAGACTTAAATTAATTTTAGCGTTTGCCTTTAATTTAATTACCATAAAATCACACTCCTTTTAATCAAAAGGACTGCAAAAAGCAGTCCTATAGCTTATTTTACATATTTATCCAAGTTAAATTTCTCGCCGCAACCGTATTTTTCGTAAACATAGTCGATATCCTTATCGCCTCTGCCCGAAAGACAAGCCAAAATAGAGCCTGTTTTATGCTCTTTAGCATATCTGATAGCAAACGCTACAGCGTGAGCGCTCTCGATTGCAGGGATTATACCCTCAAAACGGCTAAGCAAGAAGAAAGCCTCCATAGCCTCCTCGTCGCTTGCGGTAACATAGTTAACACGACCCATATCACGAAGATATGCGTGTTCGGGACCGACGCCAGGATAATCCAAACCACTAGCAATAGAGTAAACTGGCAAAGGTTCGCCCTTTTCATCCTGTAAAAGATAGCTTTCAAATCCGTGAAGTCTGCCCTTGGTGCCAAACTGCATTGTAGCGGCATGGTCGCCAACGGCACTGCCCTTTCCTAAAGGCTCAACACCGTAAATATCAACAGGGTCAGAAAGGAAGGGTGTAAACATACCCAAAGAGTTAGAGCCGCCGCCAACACAAGCGCAAACACTGTCAGGCATAATGCCTGTCATATCCAAGAACTGCTTTCTAGCTTCAATTCCAACAACACTTTGGAAATCTCTTACCATTTTGGGGAAAGGATGAGGTCCCAAGGTTGAGCCTATGCAGTAAATAGCGTCCTTATATTCTCTTTGATAAGCCTCAAAAGCGGCGTCAACTGCCTCTTTGAGCGTTTTTAAACCGTGATTTACGGGGATAACATTAGCGCCAAGCATCTTCATTCTTATAACATTGGGATGCTGTTTTGCAATGTCAACCTCGCCCATATAAATATCGCATTCCAAACCGAAATATGCGGCAGCGGTAGCAAGTGCTACACCATGCTGACCGGCACCTGTCTCGGCAATAAGCTTTTTCTTGCCCATAAACTTAGCAAGAAGTCCCTCACCCATACAGTGATTTAATTTATGAGCACCTGTATGGTTTAAATCTTCACGCTTTAAGTAAATCTGGCAGTTGCCGAAAAGCTTTGACAAACGCTCACAGTGGTAAACGGGGGTGGGTCTGCCCTGGAATTCCTTTCTAATGCGGCGAAGCTCATTAATAAACTGTGCCGAATGGCAAATCGACTCATAAGCATCATTAATTTCCTCAAATGCAGGGGTAAGTTCGGGGGATATAAATGCACCGCCGTACTCACCGAAATAACCGTCTTTTGAGGGGAAATTTTTTAAATAATTATCAAACTGTCTGTAATCCATATCTATTCTCCTTAAAATGTTAAAATCTAATTTCTTTCAATTAGATTCGCCATAATGATTGTTGTTTGTCGAAGCGCTTTTTAGCGTTTCGACAAGCCACTTTTCAAGCGGCGTTGGCAAAATTGAATTTTAAAATTTAATTTTGCACAACACTCATTGCAATGGATATGAACAAATTTCAAAAGAAATTTGTTGCAAAATCAAAGATTTTGTGTCGAAACAAGAATGTTTCGACTAATCATAACCATTATCGTTTAACCAATAAAAACATTACAATACCTCCAAAATTAAAAACAGTCCTATCCCTAAAATGGGACAAGACTGTACTAATCCTGCGGTACCACCCAAATTGATGAAAACTCATCCGCTCTATACCGTACACTTATACGGTTTGTACTGTAACGGGTACTCCCGTCGGCTGCTACTTGCAAAATGCTTTCGGCCGCCCTCATAAGTCCATTCGCCAAGCTTTCCACTGCCGCCATTTCACCGTCGACGACTCTCTAAAAGTTTCAAGACAAGGTTACTACTCTTAATCACAGGTTTTCATATTTTAATATATGATAGCACTCTAAAAAGGGTTTTGTCAAGAGTTTTGATAAATTTTGAGACTTTACGGCATTTTTTGAATTTTTTTCGGTTGACATATCAATCTTTTGTGTTATAATTAATAAAATTATATTTTAATAAAGGAGTAATGTTAAATGGCTTACTATTTTAAAGAAATGTCCCACACCTTTAATGAATACCTTTTAGTTCCTGGCTATTCATCTTCTGAGTGTGTTCCCGCTAACGTTAGTCTTAAAACCCCTCTTGTTAAATTCAAGAAGGGCGAAGAGCCTGCAATCTCTATGAATATCCCCATGACCTCTGCTATCATGCAGTCGGTTTCGGGCGAGAAACTTGCAATTGCTTTGGCAAAAGAGGGCGGAGTTTCCTTTATCTACGGTTCACAGACCATTGAAGAAGAAGCTGCGATGGTTGCCCGTGCAAAAGCCTATAAAGCAGGTTTTGTTGTAAGTGCGTCAAATGTTACTCCCGATGATACATTGGCTGATGTTATCAAGTTAAAGGAAGAAAACGGCTTCTCCACAATAGCTGTAACCGATGACGGCACTGCAACTGGCAAACTTTTAGGTATTGTCACAAGCCGTGACTATCGTGTCAGCCGTATGTCCACCGATTTAAAGGTTAAGGACTTTATGACCCCCATTGAAAAGCTAATCGTTGCAGGCGAAGAAACAACCCTTAAAACTGCAAACGATATTATTTGGGATAACAAACTCAACTCCCTCCCCATTGTTGATGGTGAAGGTCATCTCAAATATTTCGTATTCCGTAAGGACTATGATGCTCACAAAGAAAATCCCAACGAGCTTCTTGATAAGGACAAGCGTTATGTTGTAGGCGCCGGTATAAACACCCGCGACTATGCTGAGCGTGTTCCCGCTTTAATTGAGGCAGGCGCAGACGTTCTTTGTATTGACTCTTCAGAAGGCTTTAGCGAGTGGCAAGCAAGAACTATTGCCTTTATTCGTGAAAAATATGGCGACAGTGTAAAAGTTGGTGCAGGAAACGTTGTTGATAAGGACGGTTTCTTATTCCTTGCAAAAGCAGGTGCTGACTTTATTAAAGTTGGTATCGGTGGCGGCTCTATTTGTATTACCCGTGAAACCAAGGGTATCGGCCGCGGTCAAGCAACTGCTCTTATTGAGGTTTGCGAAGCCCGTAACGAGTATTACAAGGAAACAGGAATTTATATCCCCGTTTGTTCTGACGGTGGTATCGTTCACGACCACCACATCACCTTGGCTCTTGCAATGGGTGCTGATTTTATGATGCTTGGCAGATACTTTGCTCGTTTTGACGAAAGCCCCACAAACAAAATCGCTATCGGCGGTAACTACTATAAAGAATATTGGGGTGAAGGTTCCAACCGCGCCAGAAACTGGCAAAGATACGACCTCGGCGGAGACAAGAAGTTATCCTTCGAAGAAGGCGTTGACTCTTACGTTCCCTATGCCGGCTCACTTAAGGACAATGTTGGTCTTTCTCTCTCCAAGGTTAAATCCACAATGTGCAACTGCGGTGCTTTAAGCATTGCAGAGCTTCAAGAGAAAGCAAAACTTACCCTCGTTTCTTCAACAAGCATTGTCGAGGGCGGCGCTCACGATGTTATTCAAAAAGAAACCTCCACAGGAATTATAAAATAATAAAAATTAAAGCTCCCGAAGGGAGACACTTCGTAAGGAAGTTGTCTCCCTTCGGCTTTTGTAATCAGTCAGAATGATTGAATTGTAGGTAAAATCAATCATATTGGAGGATTACAAGATGAAACAGCATTACACAGACAGCAGAACAGGTATCACCTA